>JAILPD010000077.1 GCA_024690445.1 Acholeplasmatales bacterium | reverse complement strand
TCTAATAATAAGATATCAGGATTACCAAATAAAGCTTGAGCAAGTAATACCTTAATCTTTATCTTAGCATCGATATTTTCCATTAATTCATAATAACAATCTTCAGGTACACCTAAACCTGCAAGTAATGTTTCAGCGTCGCTTTCAGCTTCCCAACCACCAAGCTCCGCAAATTCACCTTCAAGCTCAGCTGCTAAAAGACCATCAGCCTCACTAAAATCTGCCTTTTCATATAAAGCATCCTTTTGATTTCTAACTTCTATTAATCTCTTATGTCCTAATAAAACAGTATTTAATACAGTCTCATTATTATAAGCATTTTGATCCTGCTTTAATACAGACATTCTTTCCTTCTTATCAATAATTACTTCACCAGTATTAGATTCTAATTCACCAGATAAAACCTTTAAGAACGTAGACTTGCCAGCACCATTAGCGCCAATAATACCATAACAATTTCCCTTAGTGAATTGTAAATCAACATGCTCAAATAATTTTCTAGATCCAAATTGTACACCTAAATTAACACACTTAAGCATAAATAATCCTCCCTTAATAATTAATATAAGGGCTGCCCAAAAAGCAGTCCTTATTATTTTACTTCTTAAATGATGACTTTAAGCCACATGTTCTATTGAACACTAGCTTTTCACTTGTTGAATCCTTATCAGTTACATAATAACCATTTCTAATAAACTGATAATGCTCTAAAGGCTTAGTATCCTTTAAGAATGATTCAACATAACCATTAGATATAATTAATGAGTTTGGATTTAATCTTTCCATGAAATCTAAATCCTTATTCTCTTCTGTTTCATCAACCATTAATGGTTCTAATAAACGGAATTCTGCTGGAATTGCAGTGGCGGCATCTACATAATGTAGGTTACCATTTGGCTTTCTATCATTGAAGTCACTTCTCTTAGTATCTGGATCATATGTTGCGTGAACACAAATAATATTGCCTTCACTATCCTTTTCTACAGAAGTAGCTTTAATGAAGTAAGCTCTCATTAATCTAACCTCAACACCTAAAGCTAATCTCTTCCAATTCTTATTAGGCTTTTGTTCAATAAAGTCTTCTCTTTCAATATATACTTCTCTAGAGAATGATAACTTTCTTGAGCCTAATTCAGGATTTTCAGTATTGTTTGGAGCTTCATTCCATTCAACCTGTCCTTCTGGATAATTATCAATAATAACCTTTAATGGATTAATTACTGCGTTAGGTCTTAATGCCTTAAGCTTTAAATCCTGACGCAATTCTTCATCTAATGTATCAGCCTCAACTGTTGAATTAATTCTGGATAAACCAGTACCTAAAATAAAGTTTCTAATAGCATCAGGAGTAAATCCCTTTCTTCTTAAACCACATAAAGTAGGCATTCTAGGATCATCATAGCCTGAAACCTTACCAGAATCTACTAATGCTCTTAAATATCTCTTAGACATAATTGTATTAGTAATATTTAATCTACCAAATTCATACTGATGAGGTACATGTTCCATCTCACACTTTTCAACGAACCAATCATATAAAATTCTATGATTATCATATTCTAGTGAACAAAGTGAATGAGTGATTCCCTCAAATGAATCCTGAAGTGGATGAGCAAAATCATACATAGGGAAGATACACCATTTATTACCTTGTCTATGATGATTTAAATGTAATATTCTATACATTGCAGGGTCTCTCATGTTGATATTTGGATGAGACATATCAATCTTAGCTCTTAATGTCTTTTCTCCATCCTTATATTTTCCTGCGCGCATTTCTTCAAATAATTTTAAATTCTCTTCTACGCTTCTATCTCTCCAAGGAGAATTCTTACCTGGTTCAGTTAATGTACCACGATATTTACTCATTTCTTCTTGAGATAAATCATCTACATATGCTAAACCCTTCTTAATTAACAGAATTGCCTTTTCATAAGTTTTTTCAAAATAATCAGAACCATAGAATACATTAGTAGGTGTATAACCTAACCAAGCTAAATCTTCAATGATTCCTTCTACGAATTCTTTATCTTCCTTAGCTGGATTAGTATCGTCAAATCTTAAATTTGTAGTACCATTAAATGCCTTAGCTAATTCAAAATTAGTAATAATAGCTCTAGCATGTCCTATATGTAAATAAGCATTAGGTTCGGGTGGGAAACGAGTCGCTATCGCATCTACCTTACCGTCTCTTAAATCATTTTCCATTATAGTTTTGATAAAATTATTAATCTCTGCCATAATTAACACTCCCTTACAACGATATTAATATTATATATTAAAATAGATAAAAACTCCATATGAAAATGGATTTCAAAATCTTTTAAAACGAACAAAACGGAAAGTCATACGATTTTCCGTTTAATAGTATAATTTTACATACCAACAGTTGCTAAAATTATCCAGCCACCAACCAAAGATACAAAATTAGCTAATAAAGTATATATTAATAGCTTCATTTCTGGAATTGGCTCATAATTATATTTATTTGCAAATTTATTTAAGGTTAAATAAT
>JAILPD010000076.1 GCA_024690445.1 Acholeplasmatales bacterium | reverse complement strand
TATCTTTTCAATTAGTTTTTTTAAGCCTGGCTTTGTATAATTAATACCTGAACCAATATCTGTTATTATTTCATAATCAGTATATTTAGAATCTAGATACGTTTTTATATTATTTACTTGTCTTTCTAAATCATCAGATTGTTTTTTTGATGATACTCTTGCATAACCTATAACATTTAAATTCTTTTTTGTTTTTCTTTCCTGTGTATAAGAAAGAATAGAATCCTCT
Organism: Acholeplasmatales bacterium; assembly: GCA_024690445.1. The sequence continues at coordinate 4,575 of JAILPD010000076.1, read as the reverse complement.
GAATAATATCTATATCCATTTGATTTAACATAAGATGGTTTTAATTTTCCTTCTTTATCCCAATTTCTTAGTGTTTGAGCTGTAACTCCAAGCATTTGCGTAACTGTTTTTGATGAATAATATTTCATAAATAAAAAAACTCCTAATCCATTAATATATTATAAATATATCATAAATTAGAAGTTTTATATAGTTTTATAGGATTTATTATACTGTTTCGGATCCTTTTTCATTTACTTATTAATATCAATGATTACATATTCTTGGATAGTGACATTATTTAATGTCATTCCCCAACAAGATATACCAGATGAAACAATAAATGTTGTATCATCAATAACCTTTTTACCATATGTTTGATCATTAGCTGAATAAACTATAAAATTAACAGGAAATAAATTGCCACCATGAGTATGTCCAGATAACACTAAATCTGCCTTACCCTTTTCATTATCATAATCATTAGGCTGATGATCTAATAAAATACTATATTTAGATTTATCAATATCTTTAGTTAATTCATCCATAGAAACACGTGACTTATCACTTTTATCTTTTCTACCAATAATATAAAATTCATCATTAATTAAGACATATTCATCTTCTAATACAATTACATTATTTTTTATTAATTCATTATTTAAATCATCTCTAGTATAATCACGGTGCTTAGGATAATATCCTTTATCATGATTACCATGGATGAAATATACTCCATATTTTGTTTTAGCATTACCTAATGCTTGGCATGCCAATACCATTTCATCTTTCTTTGTTTCATCATCAACAAAGTCGCCTGTAACAACTAAAATATCGGGATTTAACTCACTTATTTCATCAATATATTCACTAAAGCCTTTAGCACCAAAGGTATTACCTAAATGAACATCTGTTATTTGAGCAATTCTTAGGCTATTTTGCATTTTATTTGTACTTAATGAATAATCAGTTTCGAATACCTTAAAACCCAAAAATAAGGAAATTATAATGTAAATAAAGGTAAATGTGAATGAAATATATGTGTGAATAACAATTTTTTTCTCTCTTTTTAAGTTAATAAAGAAGAAAACAATATCTGTTATGCCCATATAGATAAAGAAATGAGCATAGATAATACTAATTGTTCCTATTCTTATAAATGATAATAAAACTAGAATTATAACAATTGCAAGGGGTATAATCCATCTTCTCCAGTCATTTAATTGCTTAATATATTTATAATTAATAAGCTTGAAATAAGCATATATTAAACATATAACCACAATTAATCCCGCAAAGAAATTAAATGGAGACATATATTTCACCCCCCTTTTTTTTAAAAACATTAACTAATATAACACAAAATGGTCTTAAATTAAACAATCTAAGACCACTTTTTATTATTCTTCGTCGTTTATTACAGAAACCTTCATTGTTACTTCTTCTAATACATTTAATAATACCTTTACAGTATCAAGACATGTAAATACAGCAACATTATTATCAATAGCGGCACGTCTAATAATCTTACCATCATTAGATATAGAACCGGCACCTTCACTTGAAGTGTTAATTACATATGTAACATATCCAGCTTTAATTGACTCTAAGATTTCTTCACTACCCTCAGATATCTTCTTCTTAATTCTTGTTTTAATACCATTCTCTTTTAAGAACTTAGCTGTACCTGATGTAGCTTCAATATTAAATCCTAAATTATAGAATCTTCTAATTAAAGGTAACGCAGCTTCCTTATCAGCATTTGCGATTGTTGCAAGAATTGTACCATAGTTAGCAACTCTAGTACCTGAAGCCTTTAATGACTTATATAAAGCTCTATTTAAAGACTCATCATAACCAATTGCCTCACCTGTAGACTTCATTTCAGGAGATAATACAACATCTAATCCTGTAATTTTGGTAAATGAGAATGTAGGTGTCTTTACATACCATCTCTTACGTTTAGGAGCTACACCAACATAGCCTAAATCCTTAAGCTTCGCACCAAGCATTACCTTTGTTGCGATATTAGCAACTGGAATATTTGTTGACTTAGCTAAGAAAGGAACTGTTCTAGATGATCTAGGGTTAACCTCAATGATTGATACATTATTATTCTTATCAACAATGAATTGAATATTATATAAACCAACCATATTTAGCTTTTTACCAATTCTATTTGTATAATCAACAATTGTCTTTTGAGCTTCTTCATTTAAAGAATATGGAGGATAAACACTCATTGAATCTCCTGAGTGAACACCAGTTCTTTCAATATGCTCCATAATACCTGGGATGAATACATCTTCACCATCACAGATAGCATCTACTTCACATTCTTGACCAAATACATATTTATCAACTAAGATTGGGTGCTCATTATCGAAAGCTACAGCCTCTTTAACCTTAGCCTTTAAAATCTTTTCCTCATATACAATATGCATCATACGACCACCTAATACAAATGATGGTCTAACTAATACTGGGTAACCAATTTCTTTTGCAGCCTTAACAGCTTCTTCAACTGAGAATACACCATAACCCTTTGGCATTGGAATACCAATTTCATTCATAGCCTCTTCAAATAATTCTCTATCCTCAGCTAAATCAATTGAATGGGATGATGAACCAAAAATCTTTACTCCAGCCTTATCAATCTTAGCAGCTAAGTTGATAGCTGTTTGACCACCTAATGCTACTACAGCACCTTCAGGCTGTTCAAAATGGATAATATTCATTACATCTTCATATGTTAATGGTTCAAAATATAATTTATCAGATACAGTATAGTCTGTTGATACAGTTTCTGGATTACAGTTAATTATGATTGCCTCATAACCAGCTTCTTGAATACCCCAAATTGCATGAACTGTAGTATAGTCAAATTCAACACCTTGACCAATTCTAATTGGACCTGAACCTAATACTACAATCTTCTTTCTATCTGATCTAATAGATTCATTTTCATGTTCATATGTTGAATATAAATAAGGAACATCTGAAGAATATTCAGCACCACATGTATCTACTTTCTTATATACTGGATAGATATTATTAGCTTTTCTTATATTATAAACATCAACATAAGAAATACCCCAAGTTCTTGCAATATATGAATCAGAGAATCCCATTCTCTTAGCTTCATATAATACTTCTACATTCTTAGGATTATCCTTAATAACCTTTTCCATTTCAACGATATTATAAAGATTTCTTAAGAATAATCTATCAATCTTTGTAATTTCATATAAATCATCAATATCAGCATTCTTTCTTAATGCTTCACAAATACCATAAATTCTTTCATCTGTTTCACCCTTAATGAATTCATATAATTCATCTAATGTCTTATCCTTTAAGAATGGTAATTCTAAATGGTCTACCTTATTCTCTAAGCTTCTAACAGACTTAAGTAAAGATTCCTCAATTGTTCTACCAATTGACATTACTTCACCAGTTGCCTTCATTTGAGTAGAAAGCTTTCTATTTGCGTCTTGGAACTTATCAAATGGGAATCTAGGGAACTTACAAACTACGTAGTCAATTGTTGGTTCAAATGAAGCTACTGTAGCTGCAATCTTAATTTCATCTAGTGTTAAACCAACAGCAATTTTAGATGAAACTCTTGCAATAGGGAATCCTGATGCCTTAGATGCTAAAGCACTTGATCTAGACACTCTTGGGTTAACTTCGATTAGATAATACTTAAATGAATATGGATCTAATGCGAATTGAATATTACATCCACCCTCTAAGTCTAAAGCTCTCATTAGCTTTACAGCTGAAGCTTTTAACATTCCAAATTCCTTTAATGTTAATGTTTGAACTGGAGCTAATACGATTGAGTCACCTGTATGAACACCAACTGGATCAATATTTTCCATTGAACAGATAGCGATAACTGTATCATTCTTATCTCTCATCATTTCAAATTCAATTTCTTTATAACCCTTAATTGATTTTTCAACTAATACTTGAGATACAGGAGATAATTTTAAGGCATTCTTTGCTAAAGGTAATAATTCTTCATCATTATTAGCAAAACCACCACCAGTACCACCTAATGTGAATGCTGGTCTTAAGATAATAGGGTATCCAATATCATGAGCTGCCTTAAAAATTTCATCTAAGTTATTAGCGATTTCAGATTCAATAACTGGCTCACCAACACTTAAGCATAGCTCTTTAAATAATTCTCTATCTTCTGCCTTATCAATTGTGTCAGCCTTAATACCTAATAATTCAACACCACACTCATCTAAGATACCCTTCTTAGCTAATTGCATACCTAGGTTTAAGCCTGTTTGACCACCCATTGATGCGATTAATCCATCTGGACGCTCATATCTAATAATCTTAGCAACATGCTCAAGATCTAGTGGTTCCATATAAATCTTATCTGCAATATTAGGGTCAGTCATGATTGTTGCGGGATTTGAGTTAACAAGGATAACCTCATATCCTTCTTCCTTTAATGAAAGACAAGCCTGAGTACCTGCATAATCGAATTCAGCTGCTTGACCGATAACGATTGGGCCAGAACCAATAACCATTATCTTTTTAATATCTGTACGCTTAGGCATTCTTCTTACCTCC
>JAILPD010000058.1 GCA_024690445.1 Acholeplasmatales bacterium | reverse complement strand
GATTTAAATACTTTAATAAAGAATGTTAATAACATTCTTTATTAAAGTATTTAAATCTAAATCTTTAAATGTACTATGATCTAGCTTTTCAATTGAAGTATTGATTTTTTCAATCGATAAATTAATATCAATACCTTCAATATTTAAATAACCACTCGCATTATTTAATGTATATGAACCATCAATCTTTGTTATATCAAATCTAAGATTTAAATCTATACCCATCAAATTAATGCTTGTATTAATTATTAAGTTATTACCTTTTTCTTCAACTGTTCCACTATTTAAATCATTTAATATTTTATCAACATCCAATTCAAGACCTTGATTATTTCCAAGTGATAATTCCGATATATTAACTTTATAACCTGAATCAATAATCTTTAAATATAAGATGCTATCTTTATATTCTATGTATAAATAATCACCTAATTTTGCTAAAACAGAAACATTATCTAAATCATTGATATTTAAATTTACGATTCCATCTAAATTAAAGAAATTACCAACATTAGCATTTAACTTTAATTTTAAGTCTGAATTATCATTTGTTTGAAGACTTGATACTATCATTGTCATGATACTATCTTCTTCAACTTCGATATCATCACCATCTGTATCTTCTTTAGCGGATAAAGAACGATATTTTAAGAACCATTCATATGAATCTTGATCAAATTCAACATCATCATATGTAAAAACATCAGATACATCAGTCTTGGTTTCAGCCTTAATACCCATGGCTTTAACTGTATATACTTCTTTAATATCTTGTTGTAATAAATGATATTTAGCGTCTATTGTAAATCTAATAAATATAGATGAGAATTCAGGAATCATTGTACTACCTGAAGATTGAATTATTTCTCTTCTATACCAAAATGGTGCCTTTTCTCCATCTGGGTCTAGATTACATTCTACTGAATATGTGCCATCACCATTATCAACTACACAAATACTTTCCTTATTAAGATAAGTATCATCACAGATTATATAACCATTAGCGAAGAATGGATACCAACCATATCTTTTCTTCATTTCTTTATATGAAACACATTCAGGAGTAGTTTCATTATCCCAAAAGGCATTTGTATCAGATATTTTCTTTGCACTTCTAGTTAATACTTTATTTTCTGATTCAGGGAAAAAGAATCTTTGTGTACCAAATGATATTATTCCAGATGATACTGTAGATACCATTGCATAACCATCTTTTACGACTCTTTCATTTGCAATTGCTTGAGTTGCAACACTCGCATCTGCAGTACCAGTTGTAATTACCTTAAAGGAATTAGTATTAGCAACAGACCAAAGAGTATAAGCAATAACATCAGTTGCTTCATGCTCAGTTGGTAGACTACCGTCAGTTGGTGCTTCTAATAAAGTTGTAGTGTACTTGGCTTCAGTTTCTTCTATCTCAACAGGAGGTTTATTACCTTCAATGATGAAGTATGTTCCTACCGCAATAGCGGCAGTTAATATAGAACCGATTATGCCAAAAATTATAAATAATTTTTTTCTCATGATTTAATTCCTTTTTAGTAAAACACACTTTACATTATACTATTATATCTTTTTTTTATAAAAAATGCAAAAAAATAGACTTGAGTCTTTATTTTAGACCCAAGTCTTAATTATTTTTATAAAGATTTATTACTTAATATTGGCAACTCTTACAGTGTCACGAGCAATCATAACTTCCTCGTTTGTAGGAATAATCCAAACCTGAATCTTTGAATCAGGAGTTGAAATGATTCTTTCATCAGAGAATGTGTCATTTAACTTCTCATCAAGCTTAACACCTAATACACCTAAACGGTCGATGATGTTCTTTCTTAAATGCTTTAAGTTTTCACCCATACCAGCAGTGAATGCAATTACATCACAACCACCCATATATACATAATAAGCAGCAATATAATCAACGATTCTCTTAGCTTGAACATCGAATGTTAACTTACATCTATGATCGCCTTCGTTCATACCTGCAGTAACATCACGTGCATCATTTGAACGACCAGACATACCTAAGTATCCAGACTTCTTATTTAAGATATTAACAACTTCAGCAGCTGTCTTGTTTTCCTTTTCACAGATATAAGATACAACAGTTGGATCTAGAATACCAGATCTAGTACCCATTGGGATACCTTCAAGTGGTGTTAAACCCATAGATGTATCCTTACACTTACCACCATCTACTGCAGAAATTGAAGCACCATTACCTAAGTGGCAAACGATAGTCTTAGTTTGCTCAAGTGGCTTACCGATTAATTCAGCAGCTCTTTGAGATACATACTTGTGAGATGTACCATGAGCACCATACTTACGAATACCATACTTTGTATACCACTCATATGGTGTAGCATACATATATGCCTCTTCTGGCATTGTTTGATGGAATACTGTATCAAATACAACAACCTGTGGAACATTTGGAAGTGCAGCTTGGAAAGCCTTAATACCAATAATGTGAGCAGGATTGTGAAGTGGAGCTAAATCAGCTAAATCTTGAATCTTAGCGATAACTGTATCATCAACTAAGCAAGAATCCTTGAAATATTCACCACCTTGAACAACACGGTGACCAACACCAGTGATTTCGTCAAGTGACTTAACAATACCCTTTTCAATTAATGTCTTAAGTAATAATTCAACGCCTTCTTTATGTGTAGGTAAAACTGGATGAGTTTCTTCCTTCTTACCATTGTATTTTAATGTAAAGATACCTTCTGCTAAACCAATTCTTTCCATTACACCAGATGTAATAACTTTCTCCTCAGGCATATCTAATAACTGGAACTTAATAGATGATGAACCTGCATTTACAGCCATAATTTTTGCCATAATAATAATCTCCTTCTTTTATCTTTTTATTTATTCTTCAAAAACCAAGATTCTATTTGCTTTAATGAATCATTAAATTCAATTACATTAGAAAAGCTTGGTAATTTGACCATAAAGCATTGATCCTTGACTTCTCTTTTTTGAAGCACAAGAATACATTTAGGCTTACCTTCCTTAAACATATCATCAGGTAATTCGCAAATACCTATAATTGATATCTTTTCAAGTAATGCCTTTTTAAATTTCTGATCCTTATCATAATCAAAAAAGTCATTTTGAATGATACATACCATCGCGCCATTTGAATCTAGACTATCTGCCATATGTAGCATAGCATCATATGGGAAGAATTTTTCATTTTCATATTGGCATGTTGGAATATCAGAAACTACAATATCCATATTACTTAGATTTAATGACATCATATCCTGCATGAATATTTCAACATATGTATCCATTAAATCGGCTGATATCTTAGTAAGTTTAGTCATCCAAAGATCAATATCACATGCATATAATGAAGTTTTCTTATCTAAATAATTTGAAATAGTGAATAATAAATTACCAACACCACACATAGGATCAAAGATATTAACTTCTTTCTTATCTGTTAGTTTAGTAATTAAATAGGTAATAAAAATACCTAGAGTATCAGGGGTAGTATTACCATTAGGAATTCTCATTTCCTTAAATCCTCTAAGAATTATTGATTGAAGGGCTTTTCTAATATCCTCTACTGAAAAATCAACACCATCAAGCTTCTTATAAATCTTTTTAAGCTTCTTGATGTAGCTATCATCAACATCAGATAATACCTTTCTTTCAAGAATGTTTTCTGCAGTCATTTCAATTAACTCAAAATAATTGCTTTTAGTTGCTTCATACAACAAATTATTTGATTCATCTAATACATCATAAAACAATTCTAAATTGCTAATTTTTACGTCCTGCATATTTTTTTTATTCACCATAGAGATTATACCATAAATTAATTCAAAGTAAATTATTCATTTAACGTTTTAACATAGTCTAATAAAGACTCAACATTATCAAACACATAGTCCGTTTTTTGAAGCAATAATTCCTTATCTCTATAACCATATGAAACAAAGGCTCCCTTAATATTAGCATTATTAACTGTCTCAATATCAACATCACTATCGCCAATATATAAAACCTTATTCTTATCATTAATGCCTAGTTTATCCATAGCATAATAAATAATATTAGGATCAGGCTTTCTATTTAATCCTAAATTCATTTGATCACCTAACACTAAATCAAAATATCCTTCAAAATGAGAATCAATTAATTCTTTAGCGGCATAATATGCCTTATTAGTAACAACTCCCATTTTGATTCCTTTATCCTTTATATAATTTAATAAATCATATATTTTAGGATATGGCTTAGTATGCACATTACAATTTTTAGAATAATATTCTTTAAATCTTTTATGCATTTCATCTATATTATCTAAATTAAAGTTTATACATCTTTTTATTAACATCAAAATACCATTACCGATATTATTTCTTACATCTTCTTTTTCAACTCTTTTAAATCCAAATTCACCAATTGCATAATTACATGCGTCTCTTAAATCTTCTAGTGTATCAAGGATGGTTCCGTCTAGGTCGAATAAAATTGCATCTAGCATAGAAATCACCTCACTAATTCGAATTTTATTCTAAATAATTTTAGCATAATAGAGGTTTGATGTAAATTTTTGTTCAAAAAAATCAAATTTTGCGTATTTTTCGGAATAATATTTGTAAAAATTGATGTTTTTTAAATTTTTGTACAAAAAATGCTTTAATTTTTGAATATGGTGTGCTATACTACATTTGGCGTTGCGGTTTCGCAACAAAATAATATATAACAGAGAGGTTAATAATTATGGCTTTTAAAAATGCATATGTAAAATCAGTTTATGAAGACCTAGTTAAGAAGAACGAAGGTCAAAAAGAATTCTTACAGGCTGCTCAAGAAATTCTAGAGTCACTTGAACTAATTGTTGAAAAGAGACCTGAAATCGAAAAAGAGCACATCTTAGAGAGATTCGTTGAACCAGAAAGATTAATTCAATTTAGAGTTGCTTGGTTAGACGATAACAATGTTGTTCGCGTTAACCGTGGTTACCGTGTACAATACAACTCTGCAATTGGACCTTACAAGGGAGGATTAAGATTCCATCCAACTGTAAACCAATCAATCTTAAAGTTCTTAGGTCTTGAACAAGTATTAAAGAACTCATTAACTACATTACCTATGGGTGGTGGTAAGGGTGGTTCTGAC
>JAILPD010000123.1 GCA_024690445.1 Acholeplasmatales bacterium | reverse complement strand
GTATATATTAATTACGAAAAAGCTAATCATAAGCCAATGGGTGATGAAGCTCATATGAATAAGAGAGTAATTAATCAATATATTCATAAGGATGTTTGTCAATCTTGTCAGTTAGCTATGGGTATGACTGAACTTGCAGTTGGTTCTTCATGGAACACAATGCCTTGTCATACACATGAAAGAAGAATGGAAGTTTATTTCTATTTCAATTTCCCAGAAACTGAACGTGTATTCCATATTATGGGTAGACCAGATGAAACAAGACACATTATCATGGCTCCAGAGCAAGCTGTAATTTCACCTTCATGGTCAATTCACTGTGCCGCTGCGACAATGAATTACACTTTCATTTGGGGTATGTGTGGTGAAAACCAGGATTATGATGATCAAGACTGGTTTGAAACTAAGGACTTAAAATAATAATAATTAAATTATTATAAAGGTTTAGGTTTTCCTAAAAAACCAAAAATATAATTTCGGAGGAAAAATTAAATGAAAATGGAAGATTTCAGACTAGATGGCAAGATTGCCCTAGTTACAGGTGCTTCATATGGTATCGGCTTCAATATCGCTTGTGGTTTTGCAGAAGCTGGTGCAACAGTAGTATTCAATGATATTAAGCAAGAATTAGTAGACAAGGGTATTGCTGCTTATGCTGAAAAGGGCATCAAGGCTCATGGTTATGTTTGTGACGTAACTGATGAGGATGCTGTAAACGCAATGGTTGCTCAAATCGAAAAGGAAGTTGGCGTTATTGATATTTTAGTTAACAACGCTGGTATCATTAAGAGAATTCCTATGTGCGATATGACTGCTGCTCAATTCCGTCAGGTTATTGATGTAGATTTAAATGCACCATTCATCGTTTCAAAGGCAGTTATTCCTGCAATGATTAAGAAGGGTCATGGAAAGATTATTAACATTTGTTCTATGATGTCTGAACTTGGTCGTGAAACAGTATCTGCTTATGCAGCTGCTAAGGGTGGTTTAAAGATGTTAACTCGTAACATTTGTTCTGAGTATGGTGAATTCAATATCCAATGTAATGGTATTGGACCTGGTTACATCGCTACACCTCAAACTGCTCCACTTCGTGAGAAGCAGCCAGATGGTTCTCGTCACCCATTTGATGCATTCATCGTTGCAAAGACTCCAGCAGGACGTTGGTTAGAACCAGAAGAATTAGCTGGTCCAGCTGTATTCTTAGCTTCTGATGCTTCAAATGCTGTAAATGGTCACATTTTATATGTTGATGGTGGTATCTTAGCTTATATCGGTAAGCAACCTAAGTAAGATCTATTTGATTTTAATGATTAGCACGTCGTTTTGACGTGCTTTTATTTACTTGTTTTAAGATTTCCGATAATGTATAATATATTTAGTTGGAAAGGTGATAAAATGCAAATATTGGGCTTAATTTTAACAATAATTGTATATATTATGCTTGTTGCGTGTATATTACTTTTGGGATTAGCTATATTTCAAAAGAAATATAATTTTGCTTTTTTTGTAAGTAAAATATTATTCTTGTACGCATTTATTGCATTAGCCGTTGAATCATGGTCATTAATATTAATAGCCGAGGGCTTTAGTATTTATTTTAAGAGCTTTGATTATTCATACACCTTAATTCCAGTTTTACCTATTTCAGGATTTATTATTTTTTCTGGAATAATGATAAAAAGAAAAATAAAAATTAATAATGTAGTTGAAGAAATAGCCCAATTTTTATTACCACCACTTACAATAGTTGGAGTTGCTGCTTCAACAATATTATTATTCTTTAATATTAATTATTTTTCTTTGATATTTTAATGGTTTTGTAAACGTTTGCAACGTCATATATTTGAGTATTATCTTTATAAAGATAAAGTTTTATTGTAGAATAGATAAGTAAATTTAATTTTAGGAGTGAAATTATGAACGCAGTTTTATCAGTAGTTGGTAAGGATACAGTAGGTATTTTAGCATCTGTAGCTTTAAAATGTGCAGAGCACAAGGTTAATATTAACGATGTTAGTCAAACAATCATTGATGGTTATTTTACAATGTTTATGAATGTATCTATTGATGATTTAGATATTGAATTTAATAAATTCGTTGATGAAATTCAAGCATTAGGTAAGGAAAAGCATCTTGAAATCCATTGTATGCATGAGGATATCTTTAATTTAATGCATAGAATTTAAGGAGTAATCAAAATGATAAATAATAGTGAAATATTAGAAACAATAAAGATGATTCAAGAAGAAAACCTTGATGTAAGAACTATTACTATGGGTATTTCATTATTGGATTGTATGGATACAGATATTGATAAATCTTGTGAAAAAGTATATAACAAAATTTATTCATATGCTAAAGACTTAGTTAAAACAGGAGAAGAAATATCAAAGAAGTACGGTATTCCTATCGTAAATAAGAGAGTTGCAGTTACTCCAATTGCTATGCTAGTTGGTGTATCTGGTGGAGATCCTGTTAAATATGCTAAAACATTGGATAAAGTAGCTCACGATATTGGTATTAATTTCATTGGTGGCTATTCAGCATTAGTTCAAAAGGGATTTGCTCCTGGTGATAGAGAATTAATTGAATCTATTCCTAGAGCTTTAGCTGAAACTGATTTAGTGTGCTCAAGTGTAAATATTGGTTCTACAAGAGCTGGTATTAATCTTGATGCAGTTAAGATTATGGGTCAAAAGGTTAGAGAAGCAGCTGAATTAACAAAGAATAAAAATTGTATGGGCGCTTCAAAACTTGTTGTATTTTGTAACGCTGTTGAGGATAACCCATTTATGGCTGGTGCCTTCCATGGTGTTGGTGAGGCTGATGCTGTTATTAATGTTGGTGTATCAGGACCTGGTGTAGTAAGAGCTGCACTTGCAAAGGCTCCAAAGACTGCATCTATAGCTGAAATTGCAGATATTATTAAGAAGACTGCATTTAAGGTTACAAGAATGGGTCAGCTTGTAGGTGTTGAGGCATCTAGAATGCTTGGTAAGCCATTTGGTATTGTAGATTTAAGCTTAGCTCCAACTCCAGCGGTTGGTGATTCAGTAGCTCATATCCTAGAAGAAATTGGTCTTGAACAATGCGGAGCTGCTGGTACAACTGCATGTCTTGCAATGCTTAATGACGCAGTTAAAAAGGGTGGAGTTATGGCTTCAAGCCGTGTAGGTGGCTTATCTGGTGCATTTATTCCTGTATCTGAGGATGCTGGTATGATCGCTGCCGCTGAATCTGGTGCTTTATCAATTGAAAAGCTAGAAGCTATGACTGCTGTATGTTCAGTTGGTCTAGATATGATTATTATTCCTGGTGATACTACAGCTGAAGTAATTTCAGGTATTATCGCTGATGAGGCAGCCATTGGTATGATCAATAGTAAAACAACTGCAGTAAGAGTAATTCCTGCAATTGGTGTACCAGATGATGGTAGATTAGATTTCGGTGGTCTACTAGGTTATGGACCTGTTATGAAAGTATCTAAGGTTAAGCCTGATGTATTTATTAATCGTGGTGGACAAATTCCTGCACCTATTAATAGTTTAAAGAATTAATAACTTATATAAAGAAAGCACTGTTTGAACAGTGTTTTTTTTAATAATACTAGTTTTTAAAAATCTTACTCATCTTGATTATAAGTTTAATTTATACTATAATAATTAGTATAAAAAAGGAGCGATGATAACATGACTTATTTAGAAAAAGCTAATTTATGGAAAAATAATAAGAATTTAGCGCCTGATTTAAAAGCAGAGCTAGATAAGATGAATGATAATGATTTAAAAGAAGCATTCACTAATGATATGGAATTTGGTACTGGTGGTATGAGAGGTATCTTAGGTGCTGGTACAAATAGATTAAATATTTATGTTGTTATGAAGGCAACATTAGGATTTGGTCGTTATTTATTAAAGCAGGACCCTTGTGCTGGTGCACGT
>JAILPD010000078.1 GCA_024690445.1 Acholeplasmatales bacterium | reverse complement strand
TGATAGACCTAGAGGATTAAAGCATGCTTATAAGGCAGTAGCTGATTATTTAAATGATAATCCTATTGATTTTAATTATCCTTGTGAATTTGGTTATTCAACAAAGGAAGAAAACGTAAAGGCATTAATTGAGGCTTGTAAGATAAAGCTTAGTGGTGATTATACATGTGCTCAAATATCACCTGTTGTAGGTGCACATGTGGGTCCTGGTGCTTCAGCTTTATTCTATATTGCTAAAAATGAAGTAGATAAGAAGCTAAAAAAGGATTAAAGTCTTTAAATTGTTTACACATATAAAAAATTGTGATATTATATAGAAGAAATAAATATTAGAGGTAGCAATGCAAATGAGTAATATATCTAGGAGGCATCCGTTATGGTATATGAAAGGTAACCATTGCCGAATAGAAATTCCGGCGGGAATTATCTATGGGGATATAGGAAATACTTATATCACTCCTACATTATGTAGAGGCGCTAAAAATAAAATTTTCATTTATATGTGAAATATAAAAAAGGGCCCTCGGGTCCTTTTATTTATTTTATAAAAGGGAGGTAAGATTATGAAAATTTCAGGTGTAGATTTAGTAGATTTAAAAAAGGAATATGGTACTCCACTATATATATTTGATGCGAGTCATATCAAAAGAAATATTGATGGATATTTAAACAATTTTAAATCAAACCAATTTGAAACAGAAGTGTTATTTGCTTCTAAGGCTTTTAATGTAAAAGAAATGATAAGAATTCTTATCGAAAAGAACATGAGTTTAGATTGTGTTTCAAAGGGTGAATTATATACAGCATTAAAGGTAGGATTTGATCCAAAGAAGGTATATTATCATGGTAATAATAAATCTATTGAAGAAATAGAATATATTATCTCTAATGGTGTTGGAACTATCGTATGTGATAATTTAATGGAATTAGAAGCAATTGATGAAATTGCTAATAGGCTAAATAAGAATGTAAATGTAATGTTTAGAATGAATGTAGGAGTAGATGCTCATACTCATAAATTCATTATTACAGCTCATGTAGATTCTAAATTTGGTGTATTACATGATTCAGAAGATTATTTAAAGATTAGAGAAGTATTAGCAAATTCAAAGCACATTAAATTTGTTGGTTTCCATTCACATATCGGTTCTCAAATATTTGACTTAAATGCATTTAAGAGTGCCGCTGAAAGATTAGTTGGTTATTGTAAGGATTTTGATTATCCACTTGTATTAAATTTAGGTGGTGGATATGGTGTTCATTACACAAATGATGATAAGCCAATTCCATTTGATGTTGTATCTAAAACATTAATTAAGACTGTTGAAGATGAAATTAATAGACAAAATATCAAGATTAAAAAGTTAGCTATTGAACCAGGTAGAAGTATTGTGGCTGAGGCTGGTTATACATTATATACTATTGGTTTTACAAAGAAGACACCAAACAAGGAATATTATTTCATTGATGGTGGTATGACAGATAATATCAGACCTGCATTATATCAGGCTAAGTATGATGCAACAATTGTTGGAAAAGAAAATGATAAGAAAGATCATGTAGTAACAATTGCTGGTAAATGCTGCGAATCAGGAGATTTAATTATTGAAAATATCGCTCTTCCAAAGGCTGAATCAGGAGATTTATTATTAACATATACTACAGGTGCTTATGGTTATTCTATGAGTAGTAACTATAATAAAGCATTAACACCTGCTGTAGTATTTGTTGAAGATGGTAAATCAAAATTAGCTGTAAGAAGAATGACATATGATGAACTAATTGAAAGGGAAATTTAAGATGCAAATTTCAAAAATGCATTCATCAGGTAATGATTTTTGCATAGTTCCATATGTTGAAAAGACTGATTTTAAAAGTCTAGCTATTAAAATATGTAATAGAAAAACCGGTGTTGGGGCTGATGGATTAATTGTAGTTAAAAGAAATCCAAGGCTTGAAATGTTATTTTATAATATGGATGGTTCAACATCATCTATGAATAGTAATGCATTAAAATGTTTTATAAGATATTCCTTAGAAAATAATTATGTTAAAGGAGATAAAATAGAAGTATTGACTGGTGCTGGTTTAATCTTAGTTGAAGTAGTTAATAAGAATCCATTTGAATGTAAAATTAATTTAGGAAAGCCTATCATTAATAATCAAATGATTCACGCTACTGATATGATTAATAGCTTTGGTAGAGTAATAGATATTGAAGGATTTAAGGTAACTATTTATTCATTGTTTATAGGAAGTATTCAAACAGTTATATTAGTTAAAAGCTTTGATGATGAAATATTAAAGTATGCAGAAACAATTCATTCATATAAGCTTTGGGCTAAAAAGACTAGTGTCAATTTTGTAATAATAAAAAATAAGGATGAAATTGATGTTAAAACATATGAAAAGGGCGTAGGCTTTACATATGCAAGTGGTGATGGTTGTGCTGCTAGTGCAATTGTTACTAATAAATTGAATTTAACTAGAAGCAATGTTAAATGTAATTTAGAATTAGGTTATTTAAATGTAGATATTACAAAGCGAGGATATGTTTATTTAACAGGTCCTGCACAAAAGATTTTTACATGTGATTATGAGGAGGAAAAATAGCATGGAATTAAAGGGAAGTATTGTAGCACTTGTAACACCATTTAATGAAGATGGTAGCGTAAATTTCAATGAATTAGGTAGATTATTAGATTATCATTGTGAAAACAATACAGGTGGTATCGTTATTTTAGGTACAACTGGTGAAGCATCTACTTTAACATTTGAAGAAGAGGAAGAAATTGTAAAATTCTCAGTAAAGAGAGTAAATCATAGAGTACCAGTAATTGTTGGTTCTGGTTCTAATGAAACAGCAAAGGCAGTTACATATTCAAAGAAGTATTCTGAACTTGGAGCTGACTATGTATTAGTTATTACTCCATATTATAATAAGACAAATGAGACAGGCTTAATTAAGCATTTTGAGGCTGTCGCAGCAGCATCTAAGTGCCCTGTAATTATGTATAATGTTCCTGGTAGAACTGGTATGAGTATGTCAATTACTGCTCTTGAGAAGCTTTCTAAGAATCCTAATATCTATGGTATTAAGGAAGCATCAGGAAATATGAGTTATGCCGCTAAGGTTTCTAAGCTTTTAAGCAAGGATTTCCATATGTTCTCAGGTAATGATGATATTATCGTTCCTATGATGTCTATTGGAGCTGAAGGAGTTATTTCTGTAGTAGCTAATATCGCACCTCAACAAACTGCAAAGATTTGTGAATTATGTTTAGAAAATAGATATCCTGAAGCATTAAAGATTCAAAATGATTTATTAACTTTAATTAATGATTTATTCTTAGAGGTTAACCCTATTCCAGTTAAGGCTGCTATGGATTATATTGGCAAACATAAGGCTGGTGGTTATAGAGCACCTCTTGATGAAATGGATCCTCAAAAGAGAAAAGTATTAGAGGCAGAAATTGATAGAGTTAAGGAGTTAATATTCTAATGAAGGCGTGCGTAGTAGGATATGGAGCTATGGGAAGAATCATCTCTGAAATGTTAGGTGATGATTTATTCTTAAATGTAGCTTTAGAATGTGAAAATAAAAATTTTGATAATGTTAAGGATAAGCTAGATGTAATTATTGATTTTTCTAGCCCTGCAAATTTAGATATGATTTATGATTATGTATCTAAAACAAAAACTCCTGTAGTATTTGCAACAACTGGATATACTAAGGAACAATTAGATAAGATTGATCAATTATCTAAGATTGCCCCTGTTTTAAGAAGTGCTAACTTCTCACTTGGTGTAATCGTATTAAATAGATTAGTAAAGGAAGTAACTCCATTACTT
>JAILPD010000051.1 GCA_024690445.1 Acholeplasmatales bacterium | reverse complement strand
ATATATACAATAAATTTAACTTATCTTCAATTTTTAAAAAATCCATAAATTGAGGATTTTTTGTCTTGGAGTTAATTTACTATAAATAAATTATTCAATATTTTTTCAAATATCTATTGATTTATTTATAGTTGGCTACTTAAACTCAATAATTTGTTCATCATCAGCTGTAGTAATAGTCTTAAGTCTTTGTTTTTCTAATTGTTTCTTCTTTAAGATATCTCTAAAACCTAATAACTGAATTGCAATAACAGGGGTCATCGCAACCATTGATACAATACCAAAGGCTACCTCTGCTATTTCATTTGGCTGAAGTACAATACAAGCACCAAGAGCAAGTGGAACAATAAAGCTTAATGTAATTGGTCCTGAGGCAACTCCACCAGCATCAAATGCTATCGCAGTATAAATACTTGGTACAAATAGTGATAATAAGAATGAAACAACAAATCCGCCAATAATGTAATAAATAATAGAAAAATCTAGTACTATTCTTAACATAGATAATAATACAGAAATACCAGCGCCAATAGATAAAGCAATTAAAATTGATTTTTTAGATACTCCACCTAATGTTATTTCTTCTACCTGATTTGCAAGTAAATGTACGGCAGGTTCTGCAAGTACAACAAACACGCCTAGTAAGAAACCAATAACACAAATCCATGCTGGGCTTATTGAAGCTAGCGCTTGTCCTAATTTAAATCCAATTGTATGGAATCCAACACTTGCGGCAGTAAGGAATAATATGGATCCAACAAGTGCATAAGCAATACCAATAAATATTTGAATCATTCTTTTTCTTGGTAGTTTTAAAAATAAATAATTAACAACAATAAATGCTACAGTAACCAAACCTAGGCCAATTAATACTTCTAGAGAAATCTTACCTAATGTTGAAAAATAATTAGATACTATTGCCTTAGCACCTTCTCCATATCCAATATGTAGACTTTCAGGTGTAATAACAGTATCCACACCATGATTAATTAAAACTAAGATTAAGGCACCAATAATAGGTCCAACAGAACAAAGGGCAATAAAACCAAAGGAATTTGCCTTTGTCTTTCTTCCACCAACTGTCATGGCCGCACCAATACCTAGTGCCATGATAAATGGAGTTGAAATAGCGCCTGTTGTTACACCACCAGAATCTAGGGCAAGTGGTAATAGGTGAACCTTATTATTTAATATAATGATACATATTAACGCAAACATTACTAAATAACAAAATATCAATAATGTTTTATATTTTAAACTCTTTAAAAGTCTATAAATACCAACAATTAAGAATAAACCAGTAGATACACCAATAACTATCATTAGTGGTAATCTACCACTTTCTTCTAGCATAGGCTCCGCTAATTCTAATAGCTCAGATACGTCTGGTTCTACTATAGTAATTAATGCAGCCAGTACAAATACAATGGCAAGCATAACAAAAATCTTATTAGTTTTCATCATACTCGTACCTATAGATTCTCCCATAGGTTCCATCGCCATCTCAGCACCTAAGCTAAATAGGCCAATACCTAAAATAATAAATATTGCAGATATTAAAAATACAATATAATCAGAAAAAGACATATCAAAAAGAGGTGTAAATGACAACACTATAACAATTAAGATTACCGGGATAATAGTAAGCATAGCTTCCTTCATCTTTTCCCATAAATGGCTTATCATATAATCCACCCCTCTCTAGAATTATTATAAATAATAATATGTTTTTTTACAAATAAAAAACTGCCCAAATGGGCAGTCAATTACAATTAAGCACGTGATACATATTCACCAGTAATAGTAGAAACAATAATTTCTTCTTCGTTATTGATGAACATAGGAACCTTTACTAAGAAGCCAGACTCTAAGAAAGCATCCTTTAATGAGTTTGTCTTAGTGTTACCAGCTACTGCAGGTTCAGTTGTTACCTTGCAAGTTACCTTATCAGGTAATAAGATATTTAAAATTTCTGTTTCATATGATTGAATATCAACAGGCATACCTTCTTGAAGGAAGTTCTTCTCCCACTTTAATCTATCTGCAGGAATTTCGATTTGTTCATAAGTTTCATTATCCATGAATACATATGATTCACCTGAATTATAGATATATTGCATAGGACGTTTTTCAATGAAGCATCTCTTGAATGCTGAATCAGAACCCTTTAAAGCAGTTTCTAATACTGCACCAGTTCTCATATCCTTCATCTTAACTCTAACATATGCAACCTTATTTTGTAATACATGCATGAATTCAATAATTTGCATTAACTTTCCATCATATTCAATACATACACCATTCTTTAAGTCATTAACCTTAATCATTTTTGTTATCTCCTTAATATATATTAAAACCTTTATTATTTTACTGAATATTGCCTACTTTGTCAATTTTAATTATGCTAATTATGTTATATAATTAAAACGGTGATTAAGTATGGAAGCTATTAATAGTTTAATTCCACCATTTCTAAATGAATTGTTAGAACATGAGTATGGAATTGAATTAAAAAATAAAATAATTGAAGGCTATAAGATGAATAGATTAACTACCTTAAGAGTTAATACATTAAAGTCTAATAAAGAATATATAATCAATTATTTTAATGATAATCAAATTGAATATAAAGAAGGTCCAATTAATAATTCCTTTATATTAATAAATAAAACAGCTAAAGATCTATATGAAACAGATATAGTAAAAAATGGATTAGTATATCTACAAAGCTTATCTAGTATGTTACCACCAATCTATTTAGGTGCCTTAGAAAATGAAGACATATTAGATATGGCTGCCGCTCCAGGTGGTAAAACATGTGAAATCGCAGCTTTAACAAATAATACAGCACATATCACCGCAGTTGAAATAGATAAAATAAGATGCGATAGACTTAAATATAATGTTTTAAAACAAGGAGCTTCTTCTGTATATGTCATTAATGCAGATGCTAAAAGATTAGATGATTATTTTTCATTTAATAAAATATTATTAGATGCACCATGCTCTGGGTCTGGTACTATCTATATTAATGAAAAGATTGGCAAATTAAAAATATCTAAAGAATTAGTTAATAACTCAGCTAAGCTTCAAACTGAGTTATTAAAAAAGGCTTTAAAAATACTAAAGCCTGATTCTTATATGATTTATTCTACTTGCTCAATATTAAAAGAAGAAAATGAAAATGTATTAAATAAGGTTTTACCTTTATATAATTGTGAAATAGTAAAGCTTGAAGCTAATGATTTACCTATCTTACCTTCTACTATTCCAGGTGTAATTACAGTTATGCCAAATGAATTATATGAAGGCTTCTTTATAGCCAAAATACACAAAAAGAAATAGGAGTTTATTACTCCTATTTTTTTAAAGAACCCTTTTCGTTGCAAATAAATTTCAATGTTTTTGCATATGATACATCGATATTTCCATCATGTTCAAATGCTTCTCCATCACCATTATATAAACCACTTACAGATTCTATTTTAAATTCATCTGCATAATACTTATATTTAGCATGTCCAAAGAAAAAGAATATTGCAAGCTTAAGTAAAACAAAGAATCTTAATCCTTTAAAACCTACTATCGTAATTTTATCAGCCTTTTTTACTTTATAACCACCAATATAATTAGTATTTAAAGCAAATAATAACTGAAAATCACCTATATTCTTATCACCTATAGACAATAATATGTTTTGTCTTTTATCCTTAAAGAATAATTTTATTCCCTCTAGATAATATGATAACTTACCAAATCTCTTCTTTTTAATAAATGAGTTTTCAATACAATATCCTAAAGCAAAGGCATAACAAAAAATATTAGAATTAATCTTATATACCTTATGACTAATTGATGAATTAGATTCTAATAAAATCTTTAATGATTTATTAATATTCTTCTTCATCCCTAGTGATGAGGCCATATCATTCATTGTTCCTGCAGGGATTATTGCAACCTTTGGTATATAATCAAGTTCAACAATACCACTTACTAAAGCATTAATAGTACCGTCTCCACCAATACCCAAAAATACATCATATTTTTCATCTAGATTAGAAATATAATCTTTAATTAATTCATTTTCTTTAAGTTCGTGAACATAAACATCATATTTTTGACTAAGAGTGCTTTTAATATTATCAATTTGTTTTGATATTTTTCCCTTACCACTCTTAGGATTATAAATAATCAATAACTTCATATTAACTATTTAAGAAGTCATCAAACTTCTTAACATCAGTCTTCTTACCAACGCAGACTACAACGTCGCCTTTTTCAAGCTTATCTGTACCTCTTGGAATATAAAACTTATCAGTTTTGCCACCCTTTTGAATACCAACGATATTAATACCAAATTGATTACGTAAATCTAGCTTCATCAATGTCTTATCAACATTAATACCAACATTTACGTTAACAAGCGCATAACCAGCACCTAATTCCTTATAATCAAGCATTGTATCACTCATTACGGCATTAGCTAGTGAAATCGCACTGGCAACCTCAGGAATGATAATATCAGTAGCTCCAATAAGCTCATAAATTTGCTTATATTCTTCCTTATCTGCACGAACAGTAATTTGAGGAACACCTAATTGTTTTAAGTTTGTAATAGTCAAAATTGAATCCTGTAAGCTATTACCGATGGCAATAATTGCATGATCAATTGATTTTACATCAAGTTTCTTTAGTGCAAGCATATTTGCTGTATCACAAGCTACGCAGTTAGGAATCTCACTATACATAACCTGAACTGTATCAATATTTTTATCTACTGCTAAAACTTCAGCGTTCATAGATACTAATGTTCTAGCAATATATGATCCGAAACGACCAAGACCTATAACCATAAAAAATTTCTTTTTCATCCTATAATCACATTCTCCTCCGGATAACCAATTGGTTCCTTAAAATCAGCCATCCAATTTTTATTTACTACACCAATAACTGTAAGTGGACCTAAACGTCCAAATAGCATTACAAAGCATAAGAATATTCTATTAAATGTATTTAACGCTCCAGTTACTCCCATTGATAATCCTGTAGTTGAAAATGCAGATACTACCTCAAAGAATACTTCTTGGAAGCCTAAAGCATCACCTGATATAGATTGAGCTACAGAAACAATAAATGTAGATACAACGACAAAGATTACTGAAACATTAACTAATACGAAAGCCTTAAATATTTGGCTATCAGCAATACTTCTTTTAAATAGCTTAGTCTTTTTACCAACTGCATAATAACCGATTGTAATACAAATGATAGCAAATGTTGATGTCTTAACACCACCACCTGTTGAGCAAGATGAGGCACCAATTATCATAAGCAATATCATGATTAAGTATGTTGCTGGATGATCAGCTAAGGTTGAACAATCAAATGTTGTAAAACCAGCAGTACGACATGTTACTGACGCGAACACTGATTGCATAAATGATAAATCTAAATAAGTAAGCTTAATCAATACTGTACCAAAAGTGATTAACATTAAAGTAACAACTAATGTCATCTTTGTATGTAATGATAGCTTAGACCATCTTCTTTTTCTTAATACTTCATCGATTACAATAAAACCAATACCACCAAGAACAATCATAACAATAGTTGTTATATTTAAAATGATGTTATCAGCATATTCTATCATAGAAATTGAACCAGGGAAAATATCAAATCCAGCATTATTAAATGATGCGGCACTATGATATAAGGACATTAAAATAGCCTGTCCCCAATCGCCATTTGTTATTTTAATTATTGGAATTAAGTTTATTCCTGCACATATTATCTGAATTGAAAATGAAATGACAATAATCTTTCTTACTAAAGTGATAACTCCATTTGTACTAGATTGATTTAATGCTTCTCTTAGCATAAATGAGCTACCAACACCAATTCTAGCACCTAGAATAGTGAAGAAGAATACAGCTATTGTAATAAATGATAAACCACCTATTTCAATTAGCACTATCATCGTTATTTGACCAAACATCGTGTAATCTGTAGATGGGTTTACTACACCAAGTCCAGTAACACATACACATGATGTTGACATAAACAACGAATTAACAAATCCATGTGATTCTCCTGTCGTTGAAGCAAAGGGCATTGCAAGGCACAAAGTACCTAATAATACTACTCCAACAAAGGATAAAATGATAATAGTGTATGGAGAGATTCTTTTTTTCATAAAATCACCAATCCTAAAACTAAAAATCAATAAGATTATACCATATTATTTTTATTTAAACAAATAATGACACAATGCTATCACACTGTGTCATCAATTTTTTTATTCAAGCGGAATCTTCTTAGCTATTGCAATAGCTAAAGCTCCATCACCTATATGACATGATACAGAAAGAGATAATGGATAAGTGCCTGAAACACTTAGACCTAAATCCTTTAATGCTTCATTTACTTCAACAGTAAATTTCTCTACTTCTTTTGTATCTGTTCCAGAATAAACAGTATAAACATCAACATCATCAGTTCTACCATTAATATCCTTTAAATAACCTGTAATAAAACCACGAATACCATCAATCATAATTTCTTTAGCATTATCGATAGTTCTATTTCTCATACGATATTTATCTAGCTTATCGCCTTCAATAATTAAAATTGGCTTAAGTTTTAATAATCCACCTAAAGCAGCGGCTGTTGCTGTAATTCTTCCGCCCTTCTTTAAATATTCAAGGGTATCTACCATAATGAATATATCTGATTTATCAGCATATTCCATAAGCTTATCAGCAATTTCTTTAGGACTATGACCTAATTCTGCTAATTTTTTTGCCTCAAGCGCACTAGATAGCATTGTTACTGAAATTCTTTTATTATCAATAACAAATACCTTGTCCTTATATTCATCAGCTGTAGCGGCTAAAGTAGCTGATGCACATGACTTAGATAATCCTGAAGACATTGGAATATAAATAACGGCATCATTTTCTTTTAATAGGTCATCCCAAATTGATGTGATATATCCAATTGAAGGCTGAGATGTAGAAACACTAGCTCCACCCAATAATTTTTCATAAAACTTTTCCTGAGTAAGAGTAATATCCTCTAAATATTCCTCACCATCAATAAAGAAAGGCATAGGAACAACTGTAATACCTAACTTTTTGGCATTTTCTTGGGTAATACCACTATTACTATCAGTCATAATTGCAATTTTAGACATATGTACCTCCAAATAGACAACGAAATTATCTCATATTTTTGGACAACAGTCAACAAAATAATATGTCAGAATGTGATATAATTATTCATCTTTTGACTCAATCTGTAGGGGTTCTACATCATGAACTTCTATTTCTGCATTAATAGACCCCCTTTTTTTTGAACGTCTATTAGTATTTGAAACAACTAAATAATATACACCACCTAAGATGAATAAAACACCAGCTACTATTACAATAACCTTAAACATGACATCGAGCATATTTAGTAATAAAAAAGTTCCAATTACATATAATAATATTTCTTTTTTAAGTTGCTCAAAGTGATCATCTTCAAAAATAATTCTTATCGTTGGAAGTACATTTAAAAATGAACCACAAACAATTGACATAGCTATTCCATGAAACGGAATATAAAAAGCTCCAAGCCCTATTCCAATTATTCCACTTAAGAACATTAAATTCCTCTTTTTATCATATCCAAGATTGTATAAAGAAAATATTACGGGAGGTATGTTTGTAACAATCATACCAATACCGATAATTACACAAAGGAATTCTCTAAAAAAATCATAACTAAAAATGCCTAGGAATATAGATAGTATTCCTACAGCCATAAACAATATACCAACTACCACGTTAAGCTTTTTTTGAGTAATCATTTGTTTTTCCTTTCTTTATTTTACAAATTCTTCTATTGCTTTCTTTAATCTAAATCTTTGTTTATCAGGAACTTTATCTGAATCAAATAATTCTTTAAATTCATTAGCTTTAATCCATTTATAATCCATTGTTTCACCTGCCTGTAGTCTAACAGCATTAAGCTCATTATTAGTCTCGGCAGTAAAAGTGAAATATAACATATGATTGCCAAATGTCTTATATCTATATTTTAAATTAAAGATATCAAGTCCAGTTTCTTCTTTTACTTCTCTAATTGCTGCGTGCTCTAAATCTTCACCATAATCTATAGCACCACCTGAAACTTCAAAAAAGCCTGGATAAGTCTCTTTATTTATATCTCTTTTTGTGACCAAATACAAATCGTATTTCACATTTTTAATAATTATATCTACAACTCCAACATAAGTATTAGGAATATGCTTTTCACCACGATATGTTTTAATTTCTAATCTATTTCCATCAGGGTCAAATCTTTGAACTATTTCTTTGGTTTTAAGATAATCCTCTCTCTTTAATACATAATATTTAGAATTTTTCTTTTCGTTAGTTCTTGTTGTATAAACTAAATCTTTCACAAACTTTAATTTATTCTTAACAATTACTCTCTTACTTCTTTCATTTTCAACAAAGTGACCTGATGATACATAATCGACATTAACCTCAAGCATTAACCATCTAATTACTTCTCTTATAGCCTCAGTTGCGATACCCATTCCCCAGTAGTCCTTAGATATTACATATCCAAGTTCAACACCATTTAAACCATCTAATTCTACTATAGGCTTTTGAATGCCAATAGTTCCAATCATTTTATTATTCTTCTTATAAACGACTGCGAATTCAGAACAGCTTTCTACCATTTTTTTAAGAATTAGTTCACTTTCAGCGATACTTGAATGATGTTGCCAACCAGCAGCCTCACCGACACCTTCTACACTGGCATATTCATTGAAATCTGCCAAGTCATTTTCATCAATCTTTCTTAGTATCAATCTATATGTTTCAAGTTTAACGCCAGTAACATTTATCAATTTTCATCATACTCCTCTTTAATTGCTAGTAATTCAAAATATCTATTTGTCTTATCTTCAATAATTTTAGATAATTCATCTATTTCCTTTTGAATATCCATTAGCTTCGTGTAATCTGTAGTACTTACTTTTATTTCAGCATTTAATTGCTTAAGTTTATCCTCAAGGGAAGGAATTTCTTCTTCTAATTTATTTAATTCATTTCTTTCCCTTGCGGGCATCTTATTTTTATTTCTTGGCTTAATAGCTTTTTCAGAAGATATTTTATTATCATCTGTCTTATCTAAATAATCAGAAAATGAATCTAAAGTCTTTTCAATAGTTCCATTCTTAAAGATAAATAACATATTACATATCTTATCTAAGAAATATCTATCATGAGATACAGTTAATACAGGACCTTTAAAATCCATAATATAATCTTCTAATACCTCAAGAGTATATAAATCTAAATCATTAGTAGGCTCATCAAATAATAAGATATTGGGATTTTTAGCTAATACCTTAATTAATTGTAATCTTCTCTTTTCTCCACCAGAAAGCATCTTTACCTTGGAATATTGTAATTCTTTAGGGAATAAAAATCTTTCTAATAATGTAGATGATGTAATAGTTCCATCTAATGTTTCAATTACAGATTGCTCCTCATTTATATAATCAATAACTCTTATTTCAGGATCAATTAATTCAAGACTTTGTGAAAAATAACCAATTCTTAATGTTTCACCTAAGATTAATTCACCAGAATCAAGGCATTCTAATTGCATCAATATTTTAAATAATGTCGATTTACCAGCACCATTATCTCCAACAATACCAATAATATCATTTCTATTTAAATCAAAAGAAAAATCCTTAAATAATACCTTATCTCCAAATGCTTTTGAACCATTCTTTAATGAAATAAGTTTTTTACCTAAATAAGTATTTACACTAGAAAATTCAATTGATTTATATTCATTAAATTTAACATCTGATAATTTTTCAAATCTTTCAATTCTAGCCTTATTCTTAGTACGTCTTGCCTCTACACTTCTTCCCATCCATTCAGACTCAACCTTTAGAATAGATTTAAGCTTTTTCATAGCCTTATTTTCATCTTCTATTCTCTTAGCCTTTAATCCTAAGAATGAATCATAATTACCATCATATAGATAAACCTTACCAAAATCTAATTCCATCATTTTATTACATACCTTTTGTAAGAAATATCTATCATGGGTAACCATTATTAAACCCTTTTTCCATTTAATAAGATATTTTTCTAACCATAAAATTAACGCATTATCTAGATGGTTTGTAGGTTCGTCTAATATTAATATGTCACAAGGTGTAACTAATACTTTAGCAATGGCCAATCTTTTTCTTTGACCACCACTAAAATTAACTGGCTTTATACTAGAGTCATCAAATCCTAACTTAGATAATATTGAATTAACCTCATAATCTAAAATAGGATTTTTCTCTGTTGAACCTTCCATTATTATTTCAAATAATGATTTAGATTCATCAAATTTAGGATCCTGTTCTAAATAATTAATTCTCATACCACCACTTTTTATGATGTTTCCGCTAATTAGCTTTTCAATACCTAATATAAGTTTAAGCATTGTAGTTTTACCAGTACCATTAACACCAACTACACCAATCTTATCTGAATCAGTGATTGAAAAAGATACATTATCTAATATCTTTCTTTCTATATATTTAAATGAAGTATTTTCAAATGTAATATTCATAATATCTCTCCACTTATGTATTATAGCATAACTATTTATTAATACATTAAAGAAAAAAAGGATAGAACTTAATCTATCCTTAATCTCTAATTATTTAATTAACCAAGTAAAACTGCGAAAATATAAGATTCACCAGATACACGACTAATTGTATATGTACCAGCTGATAAAGTATATGTATAAGCAGTTGTATTAGTTGTTAATGTTGCTGTATTAGAACCGATAGCAATCTTTGTACCATTTGCCTTACCACGTGCATAAACAGTAACCTTAGTTGAGCTTGTTAATGTGAACTTAATTGAACCCTTTGAATCAAGCTTTAATGCATAATCCAATGCAGTACCATTTAATGTATAGCTCAATTCCTTATAAGAACCAGCAACTGTGAAGATGTTAGATGAAGCATTAATCTTCTTACCCTTGAAGTTTAATGTTTGAGTAGCTGTTTGAGATGAACTTGAAGAGCTTGAGCTTGATGAACTACTTGATGAACTTGAAGATCCAGATGAACTTGATGAAGAACCATTAGAGTCTACTTGGATCTTATATAAATTGATATTACTATTTGAAGAATATAAATAGATATATCCGCTTGAACCTGTGTAGTTGAATGTCTTAGTTGTTGCTGTTGTGCCAGCTGCGATAGTACCTAATTGCTTACCATTTGCGTCTGCGATAACTAATGTACGAGCTGCTGAAGCGTCTAATGTAACCATAATTGTAGATGCACCAGATACAGGAACCTTTACACTACGATAAGTTGTAGTACCAGCACCACCTAATGCTAAGCAGTTTGTATAGCTTGTACCATCAACTGTTACAGATGCTGACTTAACTGACATTGTCTTAGCTGATGTTGCTAATAATGTTAAATTATCAATAGTCTTTGTTGATGTAATTGTACCTAAAGACTTAAAGTTTGTATCCTTGAAGTTCCAAGATGTTGAAGTTGCTGTACTTGAGCTTGAGCTTCCTGAAGAGCTTGAAGATCCAGATGAGCTTGAACCAGAACTAGATGATCCGCTTGATGAACCACTTGATGAAGAACCAGAACTTGAAGATCCAGATGAACTTGATGAACCTGATGAGCTAGAGCCTGAAGTTGTAGTACCACCAATAGTTTGTTCAGTAACATTTAAATTACTTGATGCAAATGTTGTAGTTTGGTATGCAGTCATCTTAGATGTATAACTATCAACTGCACTTCTTAAACCAGGAATTACAGCGTAATTTGTATCTTCTGTTGCGTTATTGAATGTCCATTGTAAGTCTCCGCCGCCAACACGACCTGCATAAGCCTTTACTGTTGTTAATGCAGCATCTGGAGTTTGAACATTATATGAATACATAATGCTTGAATTAGTATCGAAGTTAGAATATGTTGTTCCACCTGAAACTGTCTTATATGAAGATGCTACAGTTTCATTTCTACTTGTTGCTAAATAAGCATCAAATGACTTAGAATCAGCTGCTGATGTAGCACCTTGAGTACCTGAACCAGCATTTGCATATACTAATCCTCCAGCACCAGAAATCTTATTGTTATAAGCCTTAATCATTCCTCCTGTTTCAGAAGAGAATGTACCTTCACCCTTAGCATCTGTACCTTGTAATGAAGATAACATAGGGTTCTTACAATTTCTGAAGTAGTTAGCTTCAACGAATGCTGATGAACCAGTTGTTACACCAACACCATACTTTGCATTACCATCAAAGTAGTTATTGTAAATATGGATAGCTGTAGACTTTCTAATTCTTGGATGACGAGAATCTGAATGGTCATACCAGTTATGATGATATGATACATAATCAACTACGTCACCATTACTATTTAATGTAGTCTTACCACAATCCCAGAAATGGTTATATGATAATGTTGCATATAAAGTTCCCTTAATATCTAGGGCTCCATCACCCTTAGCATGGTCGCCTGAACCTGCAGCACCATAGAAGAAATCACAGTCATGAACCCAAATGTTATAGTTACCTGTATCAATAGATACATTATCATCCATCTTAGTCATGAAACCAAGGTTTCTAACTTCTACATTATTACTATTTCTAATTAAGAAACCAAATCCATAAATAGTAGCGTCATTACCGATACCTTCGAATGTCATGTTCATCATAGAACCTACAGCCTTACCCTTAATTTGTAGACCCTCAGAAGATGAACCTAATGAATCCATATCAGAAGACTTAACTTGACCAATGAATCTAAAAGCAACTGGTGTTGTATCGTATCCCTTTTGATATGCAGTTACAATTGCTTGTAAACCAGTAAATGTATTCTTTGTACCCTTAGAATCGATTGTTACAGTTGTTGAAATAGTCTTTGCGGTCTTAGCTGTTACATAGAATACTTTAGCATTACTTTTTAAAGTACCATCAGAATTATAAGCACCTGATGCATCACCATTTGAATTCTTATCATTCTTCTTAAATGCAAAACCAGTTCTATCATAGCTAATAACATTTAAGTCAGTAGCTAATGCACACTTTTTTGCATCTGTAGTTTCTGAACCATTAATTACTGGAACAATCTTTAAAGAGTAAGTACCAGCTGATAAGCCAACTGCATCTACTCTATAACTTCCTGAATAAGTTCTTACTAATTGTGTGTCAAGCTTAACATAGCTTCCGCTTCCCTTTCTAACGTAAGCATTGTAGCCTGAAGCACCACTGACACCCTTAAAGATCGCGTATAAAGATTCTTGATCTCCCTTAGCCTCAGTGATTACTACACCAGTGTTACTAGTGATAGCATTTAAAGAAACGTTCTCCTCGGACATTTCTTGAGCTAGCACAGCATTTTCTTCAACTGCCACTTCTTTTACTTCATTGCTGCCTGCTAACTTAACTGTTGCAACCACTGCTGCAGTAACTGCTCCTGTGATTGCTAAAACTGTTGATACCTTTTTAATTTTCATATTTACCCCCCGTTAGTATCAAAATCAACTCACAGCGACATTATAAACTAAAACGCTTTCATTGTAAACGCTTTCTTAAACATTTTTTTAATATTTTTCATATTATTTTAAAATTGGTCGTGAATCGCGAACAAAAATGCGTCGTTGTACCATTTTCGCGAATAACATACGAAATTTTTGCTATTTTACAAAACACAACTGACACAGGTGTACCGATTTTCTTAAACGTTTGAGAGGTATTTTCAATTATTTTTGCTTGCTTTTATGGGCAAAGAAAAACACCCAATTTTTCATCTTTTGGGCGTTCTAACTTTTAATAAATTTTATTATTTCTTCTTTTGTTATGTTTATCTGATCAGTATTACTTATATTTGCAATACCATCTCCATCTTGTTCATTATAAAAACCAAATTGAGCATGGTTTCCACCTTCTATAATTATTTCACGATACGTACTAGGCCAATTCTTCTTATTGTACTTTTGTTCAAAAATACAGTAATCATTAACAAAATGACAAAAGCCATTAAAACCAAAATCACCGCCCAATTTTGTATCTATTTTTACTTTTCCTTCTTTAATAAGATTTAGCATAATATCTGCAATCTTAGGATCAAATTGAGTTCCCTTATTATTAGTTAACTCATTTATAATATAT
>JAILPD010000045.1 GCA_024690445.1 Acholeplasmatales bacterium | reverse complement strand
TAAGAATGAATTTAAGATGTCTGGTCAAGAAGTAACTGTTGAAGTAAATGTAGCTATTAAGAACGACTTAACAACTAATGTTGAAACAACAAAGGAACAATTCAATAGATTATGCTATATTCGTGAAATGATTCAAGGTTTGAAGGGTACTGAATTCATGAGAGCTTTAGCTAAGGCTCGTGATGTATTACCTCCTATTATGAAAACTAATATCATTTTACATAATCCAGATTTTAAGCTATGTTATGGTTTATGGTTATATCTAGATAGAGTAGATAGTATTGCTACTAACATTGATGTTAAGGAAAAGAGCTATAAGTATTCTAGTGCATTCGATAAGGATATTAATGCAGTTATGACTTTAGCATTAACTTCATTCATTAAGAATAGACAAATCGATGATATTTATTCATCTAAGAAATTACAAGGACAAAAGGCTCCAAAGCCTGTTGTTGATAATACACCAGAATTAGAATTAAATCTTGAGGCTGATAATAAGAAGTTAGAGGATTACTCTATGAACGAATTATTATTATCTCAAACTGCTAAATTCTTTGAAGCTTCTATGGAAGGTATTCAAAAGACTGGTGTTACAATGAATGAGTCTATAAGAGTTGTTTATAGACAAATGTTAGATATGCTAGATCAAATTTACCCTATGGCATTTGGTGTAGCTGATGATGAATTAGATTCTAAGGACTTATATGAACAGCTTGAATATGCAAGACGTCAATTGATGGTATTTAAGATTGTTCACCAACAAAAACAAATGAATATTGCCCGTATGGGTAAGGAATCTAAGAGAATTGAACGTTTGATAGCTAAGCTTGAGGAAAAGATCAAGAAGGAAGAAGCTAGAGAGCGTGAAAGACTTGAAAGAGAACGTCTTAAGGCAGAGGCTGAGCGTCAAGCTGAAATTGAGCGTAAGGCTGCTATGGAAGCTAAGAAGCGTAAGTTTGAGCAGGATGCTATTGCTAAGGCTAAGGAAGTTGCACACAAGAGAGACGAAGAAAAAGAGCAGAGAACAAAATCTCAAAGAGAAGCACTTGCACGTGTTTACGATGCTCATAATAAAAAGAGAGAGCATTTAAAACAATTACAAGAGGCAGATAATGCTAACTGGAATGATTTAACTCCAGCAGAAATTGCTGCGCAAGCTCCAACTGAGGTTCCACATAGAAGAAAAGATGACTATGATGATTTATCAGATGAAGAGTTAGCAGCTTTAATGGCTGAAAACGAAATGCTTCTAGATCAAATTCCTGAAAAGGATGCTGAACTTGTAGAGGAAGAAAAAGAAGTTAAAGCCGCTGAAGAAAAAGCTAGCATTGAACCTAAGAAGAAACCTTCTAAGAAGAAAGCTGAAGAGCCAAAGAAGAAGTCTGTTGAAGATATCGATATGGATAACTTATCAGATGACGACCTTGATGCTTTAATGGCTCAATTAGGTGGAGATGGTGACTTCAGCTTCAGTGATATTGCAGATGATGAACCTGAAGAGCCAAAACAAAAGACAATTGGTAAGAAGAAAGCTCCAAAGAAGGAAGAACCAACTGAAGAGCCTAAAGAACCAGTTAAAGATGAAGCTAAGCCTGAGGTTGAACCTGAAGAATCTCCAGTTGAAGAGACTGAGGTTCCAGTAGAAGAAAATGTTTCTCCTGAGGAACCAGCAGTTGAAGATGAACCAGCTCAAGAATCTAAAGAACCTGTAGAAGAGGAACCTTCAAATGCAGAACCAGAGGAAAATAGTGAACCTGAAGAAGAACCTACTTCAGATGAACCACAAGAGGAAGAGCCTTTAGATGCTACTCCAGTTGAAGAGGCTCCAAAGCCTAAGAAGAAATCAAATACAGATGATTTTGATGATTTATCAGATGAGGATTTAGAGAAGCTAATGGCTGAAAATGGTTTATTTGATGAACCAGAGGAAGAATCAGAAGCTCCAACAATTAAATTAAAGGGTTCAAGTGGTCCTAGTAAGCCAAAGAAACAAGCACCTAAAAAAGAGGACACATTAAGTGATTTTGATGATGCTCCAACTGTAGATGATGATATCTCAGATGAAGATTTAGATGCTCTTATGAAAGAAAACGGAATGTTTTAGTTTATAGGAGGTTTTTATGGAAGAAAAGAAAGATACCTCCTCTAATACAAAAAAATTAAAAAAATCGTCAATTATTGGGTATATAGTAAGCATTCTGTGCTTACTATTATGCTTATATATAACCATTGAGGTTATTGTTGCTAATAGTAATAATAGACCACCAAGGATATTTAATCTTAGTGTGTCTTATGTTCCTACTGATTCAATGGAACCAACTATCAATGCTGGTGGATATGTTTTATTCGCTGGTACTAATGTTGATAATATTAAGGCAGGTAGTGGATCTGTTGGAGAAAACCATACAAATAAAAATGGTGATATTATTGTTTTCTATAATCAAAGTGAGGATAAATATATTATTCATAGAGTTGTTGGTATAGAAGAGGATAGTCAAGGTAGATATTTTATCACTTGGGGTGATCATAATCCTGTAATGGATGAATTAAAAGTGAGGGATAGTATGGTATATGGTAAATACGTCACTACTTTAGGATTTATGAGTATTTTTTCTGGAGGAGTAAATACAAATCTTATATTCTTTATTCTAGTTGGTATTTTTGTTATTATGATTGCGATGCAAGTAGTACAAATGTTACTTAAGAGTAAGACTGATTCAGTAAAGAAGAAGACTCAATTAGATAAGGAAGCATTAAGAGAAGAATTAAAGAAACAAATCTTAGAAGAAGAAATAGCAAAGCTTAAGGCTAGAAATGAAGCTTTAGCTAAAGAAAATAAAAAAGAATTAGAATCTAATGATACTAATTCAAATGATGAAACAAAAGATTAATACGGGTATCCCTGATGGGATACCTTTATTTTTTATGATTACAAAAAAGCTTTATTCATTCGCATTTTTTCATTATGTGGGTAGAAAGTCATTAATAATTATAAAACCATACTATTACACGTAATTTTGTTTGAATATTCGTTATATAAATGGTATTATAGTATATAATAACTATTCATTAATTGAATAAATAAGGAAAGCAGAGATGATGTTAAATGAACAAATATCAATCAGTCATTAGTAATCTTTCAATTGAGGAAAAATTGAAATTAATTACTTCTAACAAATATATTGAGAATGCTCAAATAAAGGATTATGTTGTCCCTAATTTAAGAGTTGATTTTGGTTTTAAGGATAAGATTGATAATTTTATTAATCCATCTATAAAATCAATGGGAGCTTTATACGATACAAACTTAATAGAGAATTATGGATATCAAATTGGTAAATATCTATCATTTAAAAATTTTGATAGAATTATCAATGTTACTGTAAATCCAATTCAAGACAACAACTCCGCTTTTTCATCATCTAGATTAGTAACTGCGAAAATGGCCGCGGCTTTAGTGAAGGGAATGGAAAGAGGAGGTTTTTTAGCCTCTTATGGAATTATACCTTCATTAAAGGGTATTGATTTAAATTCATATTATAATGATGATTTATATTCATTTAAGGTTGCTTTTTCTATATATAAGCCATTTGCGTGTGTTTTAGATTCACCAGATGCACTAGATATATTAATTGATGATTATAATTATGAAGGATTAAAGATTGTAATTAATCATAATCAAAATGAATTAATTAATTCAATTAATCATAATGTTGAATTATCAATTGTAGATGGTTTTACAATCGATTATAACGCATTATTAGAGGCAACTAATAAATATAACATCGAAAAGAATAAATTAGCTAAAGGCGAGATTTCTACTAATGATTTTAGAAATATGTTAGTTAAATCATTAATATTAAATCCTGAAGCTATTGATATAGCATTATGTTCTTTACTTGAAAAGCTTATTAAGATGGATAATCATTTTAAGCAAAAAATAGAATACGCTCCAGTTATTTTAGAAACGTTCGAATATGAAATAGCTAAACAATCAGTAGTATTATTAAAGAATGATAATATTCTACCACTTGCTAGAGAGAAGACATTCGCAT
The DNA here is from genome assembly GCA_024690445.1 of Acholeplasmatales bacterium. Next base: position 2,896 of record JAILPD010000045.1, on the reverse strand, counting down.
TTATTGGAGATGCATTATTTAAACCAAATCTAAATACTAGCAATAATGAACAAGAATTAGATGTTGAAAGCATAATTGATTCATATCATTTAGAAACTAAAGGAATAGCACATGGTTATATTAATGGAATTGAATCAAATGATGATTTATTAGTTAAGGCAGAAAGATTAGCTGAATATGCTGAATACTCAATTGTATTTTTACATGCAGTTGATGGTGCTATTCCAGAAAATGAAATTAGATTATTAAAGAGATTGATGAGTGTTGAAAACACAACTATTATTCCTGTTTTAATGGCTAATAGCTTTGTTGATTTATCATTTTTAACTCAGTTTAAAGCTTTAATAATGAATTTTTCAGATTCTAAATCATGTATTAAAGCCGCACTTGATGTAATTGTTGGTAGATTTAATCCAACAGCTAGATTACCATTTGCGATTAAATCCAATGTAGAAGATATAAATTTTAAGGTAGAAGATAATCTAATTTATCCGATGGGTCATGGTTTATCTTATTCAAAGTTTAATTATAAATCAATTACTATAAATGAAAACGGTATTGTTCTTGCTGTAACAAATGAAAGTAAGATTTCAGGAACAGATACATTATTCTTAGTAACTAAATATTTAGATGGTGATGTAGATGAATATAACTATATTAGAGATTTCATCACAGTTGATTTAGAAGGTCATGAATCTAAATTAGCTGAATTTAATTATAATTTTGATTCATTTGCTATTTATGATGTTCCAAAGAACGAAAGATTAATTAGAGGTGGAGAATATAAAGTTCAGCTTATGACTGAATTTAATAATGAATTAAAGTCAAATATAATTCAGTTAGATAGAATTTCTAAAGAAAATATATCGTCAGCTAATTTACAAGAAAGTTATGATAATTATAAAGAATCATTTGATGCTTTAAGTTACGATATTAAAGCACCAAAGAATTATATTCCTAATCCATTAAAATATATCGTTTTAGCAGTAATTAATGTTTATATATTCCTACTTGCATTCTATTTAGCATATTCTAGTACTGAAATGTATTCAAGGATTATTCCATTTGTAGTATTTGGAATTGTGCTTATAGTTTCTATTTTAATTATTATTAATTCAATTCATCGTTCTAAATCTACTAGTAAAGCAGAAGATTTAACTTCAATGGTAAATGATGTTAAAGAATTTGATGTTTCAATCCATCAAACATTTGAAGAGCCTATTCCTGTTATTGAAGAGGAAGAAATACCAGTAGAGGAAGAAATAGTTGAAGAAGAACCAGAAGTAATTCAAAAACAATTTATCTTCTATGATGCATATGGTGAACAAATCATCGATAATTTAGAATATTCAAATTATGATACATTTGAAGAGATGGTAGATAGATATAAGAAATATGCACTTTCAAGAGGTGTAATGATTGAATCTGTCTATGTTAAGCAATTAATGGCAACTATCCTATCATCTAATTTAGTTATCATTAGTGGTAAATCAAAAGAAAAGAATATAGAAGCATTAATTGCTTTAAATGAATTCTTTGGAAATGAAGGAGATTTCTTAGTTGATTTAGAGGGTAAGGAAAAGATTAACATTTATTGGGATATGGCAGATGATAATATTAATTATAGCTTATCAAGCTTTGCTAATAATTTAATCAGAGCTGCTAAATTACCAAAGAGATTTAATATTGTAGGCTTTAGTGGTGTAAATAATGAATCAATTAAGAATATTGAAGAATTTGTTGAATTTGGTGGTACTCCACTTGAGAAGCATAACATTAATATTGGTGATGAATATAATGTAGAAATCGCAAGTAACACAGTAGTTGTATTATTTGTAGATGAGACAATCGATAATGATTTATTATATAAGAATTCATTATCGTTAGATCTTGTTACTTCAAATAACACTGTAGAAAGTGAAGAAGTAATTCTAAAATATAATGATTATCAATATATTAAGACAATGATCGAACAAGCAAGAAATAAGAATTATATCTCTGAAGATATTTGGAGAAAGATCGATACAATCTTTGAAAATCAAATATTTAATGGCTTTAAGTTAAACAATAAGGATTTTACTGTATTTGAAAAATTAGCCGGTATCTTAATTGATTTAAAGTTTGATGAGATTCAAGCATTAAATTATGCATTTATTATGAGATTAATTCCAATTCTATTAACATTAGAAAAGAATGCTAGTCCATCATTCCGTGGTGATGTAATAGATATCTTCGATAATGTATTAGAAGATAAAGCAGAAGCTACAATTAAAGCATATAGAAATTCATAGTAGGAGGAAGAAATATGATTAACAATTATTTAGTCACTTTCTGGGAACTACTTTCAAGTAAGGGTGCTATGATTTTCTATATCATTACTATGTTAGTTATTTTCGCTGTATTAATTATTTCTATTCTATTCTTTGAAAAGAGAAGAGAAATAGAGAATAAAGAAACATATGGAGAAAATACTGATAAGAAGGTATATGATATCGTAAATAAGGTATCAGAGAAGGTAGCCGAGGAAAATAAGAAAATTAAAGATGAAATTGTCGATACTAAAGAATTAGTTAGAGACATAAAGGATGGTAGTGTTGCTATCGGAGGGGCTAAGGGTGGCCAAACTATTAAAAAAGAGGATATCAACACAACAGATGTAAGATTCTTCATGCTAAAGAGAATCGATGAAGCATACGAAAATTATAAAGCCCCACAATATAATAATGAAATAACATTAAAAGAAATATGTGAGGATTTTAGAAATTTCGCATCATATAAATTAAAGCTATATTATGACATATTAGATATAAGAAGATTTATAGCAGGCTTAGCCGTAACAAAGCTAATAATCTTACAAGGTATGTCAGGTACAGGTAAGACATCTTTACCTTACGCA
>JAILPD010000029.1 GCA_024690445.1 Acholeplasmatales bacterium | reverse complement strand
ATTAATACCATTTCTTAACATTCCAGGTAACTTTGGAACATATTGGTATCTCGCCTTTTGAAGTGGTGATAATTTCATATTCGTAAATCTCCTTTAAAAAAATATTAATAAGGCATTCTAAAATATTTATATTTTATTATTATTTGGATTGCCATTATCGTAATTCTAATTATACCAAAATTAAAAAGGGAGTGCAATATGAACTATTACGCTCCACTAGTAGAAAACCTAATTTTTAGGCTTCTTTTATAGCAATATTTCTAACCCATTTTTTCTGCTTATATCTAAAGAATCCAATAATTATTTTAATTATTTGTTCTGATTCAAATAATAAATAAACAAATAACACATCTAAATTAAAGACAAATGCACCTATAGCACCAGATAAAAGACCTACACCCCAAAGACAAGATAATTCCATTATCATACAGAATAGTGTATCTCCACCACTTCTTAAAATACCTACAATCATAATTAAATTAAATGTTCTTGCAGGCATAAGAATTGCATATGCTATGCATACTCTTCTAATATATGTCATTACTACATCACTTGCATTATATAGCATAATGTATGGCTCAATTAACGCAAGCATTATTCCACCTAATAATGCTGATAAGATAAGTCCAAATATTAATAGTTTTTTAGCTGTTACTTCTGCACCCTTTAAATCATTAGCACCAAGCTGATTTCCAACAATTACTGAACATGCAGTTGAAACGCCAAATAATAATGCCCATACTAAGTCCTCAAGTGCCGTTGCTATTGTCATAGCAGCAACTACATCATTGCTCATATGACCATATACTACAGAATATAAAGTAGTACCTAATCCCCACCCTAATTCATTGATGATTACAGGAAGCGCAAATCTAAAATTCTTCTTTATTGTTTCTTTATCAATATTTATCATTTCTTTTATATTTAATTTAACATCTCTTTTTGCAAATAATAAATATAAAAGTATGGAAATAAATTCGACTACTCTTGCAATAATAGTACCTACTGCGGCACCATTTGCCTCTAATGGAGTAATTCCAAGCTTTCCAAAAATAAATAAATAATTAAATAATACATTTACTAACACTGAAATAGATGAAAATAGCATAGGAGCTTTAGTTTTATTTATACATCTTAACATGGCAGATGCTGCCATAGAAAAGGCAGTAAATATGTAGCTTATAGATACAATTCTTAAATAAGGTGCGCCAATTTCTATTAAAGTATCACTTGTAGTAAATATTCTCATTAAGCTATCTGGAATAGCCATTGCTAATATGAAGAATAATAAACTACCTAAAAGTGATAATAACATCATAAAACCAAAGGTTTTATTTAAATTTTCATCATCTCTTTTTCCATAATATTGGCTTAATAATACTGATGAACCAGATACTATACCAAATATTAATAGATTCATTACAAAGAATACCTTAGATGCTAATCCTACAGCCGATACATAATCATCGCCTAAAGAACCAATCATAAATGTATCAACCATATTAACTGTTGTATTTATTAAATTTTGAATTGAAACAGGTAATCCTATAATTAATACCTTTTTCCAAAACCTTTTATTCATTTTATACACCCTTAAAAAATAGAAAGACGCAGATTAACACGTCTTTCTTAAAAACAATATAAGTATACCAAAAATTATTAAATATTTTTATTTAATTAATATTTTATCTATTATTAACCATTTCAGGATTTAAATCATGGTTCATAAGCCTATAATTTGCCATTTCTGCATACTTTGTATTAGGTCTACCATAATTTGCGTATGGGTCAATAGAAATGCCACCTCTAGGCAAGAATTTACCCCAGACTTCAATATATCTAGGATTTAATAATTTAATTAAATCCTTCATAATAATATTTACGCAATCCTCGTGGAAATCACCATGATTTCTAAATGAGAATAAATAAAGCTTTAATGATTTAGATTCAACACAGAATTCATCTGCAATATATGAAATATAAATAGTTGCGAAATCTGGTTGACCAGTAATTGGGCATAAAGATGTAAATTCAGGACAATTGAATTTAATGAAATAATCATTATCTCTATGCTTATTTTGGAACTTTTCTAATACATTTGGATTGTAATCAAATTCATAATTTGTTTTCTTTCCCAAATTCTTTAATCCTTCTTTTTCTCTTTCCATATATTACTCCTCATACTCAATTGGATCTTTTAATCCATTTGCTTCAAACGCTTTAATTCTATCAATACATGTACCACACTTACCACATGCCTTATCATGTCCTTGGTAACATGACCAAGTTAGATTATATGGCACATTTAATTTAGTACCTAATTTTACAATATCTGCCTTATGCATATTTACAAAAGGTCCTACTACTTTTACTTGCTTACCACTACCTAAATAAATAGCATCATTAATTGCTTTAGTAAATTCTACTGAACAATCTGGATAGGCGTTACCAGCAGAATCATCTGCGTGAGCACCATAGAAAATAATATCACAACCCTTAGATATAGCAATTGCTGCGGCGCTAGATAGGAATAGACCATTTCTAAATGGAACATAAGTTGAAAGGGGCTTTCCATCTTGCTTATCTAATTGATCCTTATAATCTCCTTCTGGAACTTCTTTATCAGAGTGAGATAATAATGAACAATCTGAAAATTCAAATATCTTAGATAAATCTAAGAATATATGCTCAACACCATAATATTTAACTATATTGTTACTTGCCTCAATTTCTTTTACGTGCTTTTGACCATAAGAAATGGATAAGGCAACTACATTTTCTTTTCCATATTCATTAATAGCCTTAGCTAAAGCTGTAGTTGAATCAAGACCACCTGAAAATAATACTAATGCCTTCATTACATGAACACCCCATCACTAATATTATTACCAAGCTTAGAATATGTAACAGTGACACTTCTTTTTTTAACACCTCTTGCTGTTACGCAGCTATGGCAGCCACTAATTTTTACATAAATATTATTTGAATTAGTAATCTTTTTCATTATATATAAAATATCATTACCAATACGCTCTTGAAGCTGTAATCTCTTAGAAACCATATCGGCAATTCTTGCAATCTTAGATAAGCCAATTACTCTTCCATTTGGAATATAAGCAATATCAACTTTCATATCATACATTAATGCTAAATGATGCTCACAATGAGAAAATACATCAATATCCTTAACAACGACTAAATTCTTTGAATCTGTTAAATAATCACCATCAAATGATTTATTAAACATATCTGCAATTTCTTCATTAGTATAATTCATACCCTCAAATTGCTCTAAATACATTTCTGCGGCTCTTCTTGGTGTATCAATTAATCCTTCTCTATTTGGATCATCACCTAATGCTAAAATTATTTCTCTAAATGCGTTTTGTAATCTCTTCTCATCAATCATGCTAGACACCCCTTTCATTTGGATCCCAAATAATTTTATGGATTTGAAGACATAATCTTACTCCATTCAAATTATTTGAAATTAAAAATTCTACCATTTCTTTTAAATCAATCACATTAAATATTGGACTAAATAAACAATTTGTCTTTTCAATTAATCCATACTTCTTTATGATTTCATAAGCTTTATTTAAATCATCCTTATCACCACAAACAAATTTAACTGAATCCTTCTTTGTGATGTAATTATAATTATCAAAATTCATCTTCTTTTCCATTAATGAAGTTGGCAATTTATAATCTAATGTAAAAGATACATTAGGAATATTTAAAAATTCCTTAATTGAAACTGAACCATTAGTTTCAATTTCAATATTAAAATTATTATTTGATAATTTTATTATCAATTCTTTAATATCATCCTGAATTAATGGTTCACCACCTGTTAAGGTAATATTCTTTACATTCTTAGTCTTTGCAAATTCAACTATTTCATCTACTGATTCATTTGTAAATACAGGATTTTCAAATGAATATTTAGTATCACAATATGAACATCTTAAATTACAATTAGCAAATCGAATGAATAAAGCTAATTCTCCTTGCTTTAAGCCCTCACCATTAATTGATACAAATTTTTCTATTACTTGCATACATACCTCGCACAATTATTTGGTGTTTCATATACTGATACAGAATATACATGATATTTCTTACTTAATTCATCGAAGAAATATTTAGAGAAATTTTCAGCTGTAGTTCTAAAATCAACAACTCTTATTAAAAATTGCTTATTTAATAGATTAAATAAATCATCATCTAGTGAATTCTTTTCAACAATAAAGCTATGATCAAAAAAATCGCAAAGCTCTTTTAAATCCTTCTTTATTAAATTAAAATCAACAACCATACCATTTGTTGCCTCTCCTTCAATTTCAAGGACAACTCTCCAACGGTGTCCATGAATATTGGCACATTTTCCATCATAATTAGTTAAGAAATGTGCAGCGTCAAATGAAGATTCACAAGATAAAATAAACATAAAAATTTCTCCTTTAAATAAAAAAGATGAGATTACAAACTAATCCCATCATTGAAAACACTATTAAAGCCCTAGTTTTATTTATAGACAGGATGGTACAAATGAACTGTCTTATTAAAATTACTATAATAATATAACACTAATAATATTTTTTTTCAAATATAAAAAGAAAGAAGTGAAAAATCACTTCTATCTTGTATATACATTAGTTGAATTCTTAAATGTGTATTCATAGTTAGATTCATTCTTATTAATAGTTAATAAATCACCATATCTAGAATCAACCTTAAATACTATTGGAGAATTATCTTCAACATTCTTCTTTTCTATATTGATTGTTGTATAACCATTAGAGAATCTTAAAGCTCTAACATTACCTTCCTTATCAAACATTTGCTTGATATAGATATTCTTTATAGCTTCGCCATTCTTATAGAATGTATAAGTAAATTCATTTTCATCAGTTCCAAATACTTCATTTACCTTAATATTGAAATCATCTAATTCAACAGTTGTTAAATATGTTGTTTTAGAATTCTTATATACTCTATTTCCAACAAAGCTATATGTATTTGATGCTGTATCAATCTTACCTTGAATTACAGAATCTGACTTGAAATTAGTCTTACCAACATTTTGTTCTGTTAAGTTAATTTCAGAATAATATAAATGATACTTTGAAAGTGGACCAGTAACTGAGATCATTTTTTCATAATCACTAAATTCATTACCATTTACATCATGATAAGAATTATCAGAAGCTACACAATCAATTGTTGTCAAATTTAACATTTCTTCAATATTATAGATTTGAGAATGTAAATCATTTACTAAAGCTTCTTCTTCAGAAACTGTCATTTTATTATTTGGGTCAGCACTTAATTCTACTTCATCAAAACTGAAATTACTGATTGATGGAACAATATTTATGATATTATAAGCTTCTTGCTTACGCATCTTCTCTAAATATTGAGTAAATACTACTAAATCATCTTCAAATTTTGTATCATCAACAACATCAGAATTTGGTTCATTAGATGGATTATCTTCTACTGGTTTATTTAAGCCATTAACTGATAATACTATAAGTATTACAATCATAGCGGCTGCTAAAGCGGAGAATATATTAGTAATTAAAACAAATCTTTTTACATGAGAAGGCTTTGTATAAACCTGAGGTCTAACCTTATTCATGTCAACGCTTTTTAGGATATTATCCTGAATGTCATGAATTTCTTGCTCATTAGAAAGCTTTTTAATCATTGACTTAACGTTCTTCATTTTCACTCTCCACCTTTCTTTTTAAATCTTTCATTGCCTTATTATAAATCCAAAGGACAGTTCCAAGTGGTTTATCGACTATCTTGGCAATTTCTTTAAATTTAAGCTCATTAATTACATGCTGGACAACTATTTCTCTTGCGGTATCATCTAAATCATTTAATAATTCCATTACTCTAATTTCACCATAGGATTTAGATTCCTTCTTCTCATCTGGAATATAATTAAATAATTCCTCATCATGAACTAGTTTCTTTTCCTTATTATAATGATTGATTGCGATATTATGTGCAATAGTTGAAATAAATGCTTTTATGTTTGTTTTACTTTGATATTTACCAATATTTTCTAAAAACTTAACATAAGTATCCTGCATTAAATCATCTATTATCGAATCATCCTTTACAATGGATGCGATTGAGAAGAAAACAGTTTTCTTAGTTTCATTATAAAATTGATCAAAATGAGTGTAATTACATACTTTAAGCTCTTCTATAATCTCATCTAAGCTCATCTTCTCACATCCTTTAAACAAATAAAAAAATAATTTTATTGGCAATCTAAGTAAAATTTTATCATATTTTTTTAAAAAATATCAAAAAAGGTACACGATTGTGTACCATGTTTAATTATTATTTAGATAATAACTCATCAAAATATAGGCAACTAGTGGAGAATGCATCAAACCCATTCTAGTTAAATTAGATGAATTTGCATAGGCAAATAACATTATTGATGCATTTCTTGATAATGTACCTACTATCTTATTAGAGGCATCATAAAGCTTTTGATCATCATATCTTATATTGTCTCTATTCAAATATGATGCTACAAAATCATGAAGATTATCTCCATTTGTAAATAAGGAAATACCTCTTGTAGTATCTGTCTTAAATATATTTATGATTCCAGCAATCATCTTATCTAATGTTTCTGTTTTAGTATCAAATGCGAAATTAAATAAATATTGAATTGTAGGTGATAAATTATTGAAATACTTCTCTCTTGTGTCTATTTCATATGTCAAATCTTCTTGATAAGTTTCTGAATTTGGATTTGCATTATAATCAGTAAGATTTTCAATAAATTTAATTGGAAGTTCTTGATCATTTGAAACATCATTTCCAATTAATTTTTTAAATTCTGGAATTATATAAGAATCATCAAATTCTTTTACAATAGATGACATATTTGGATTATAAATATCAATATCTATTCCACATCTTCCAAAACCAAATAATGTAGGTGGTAAATTGACTACCATATCACCACTATTAATAAAATTAAACACATTTGGATAGGCAATAACATTATTAATATCTAAGCAATTAGGTGCCTCATATGTATATACATATAAATTATCATTTTCAACTAATTTAGTTGTATCCTTCATAATCTTATCAGCTAATACATTTGAAATAGCAGCACTTCTAGAATAGCCAGACATAATTACTTTGGCATTTGATGAATAATTATATCTATTATAATAATCCTTTAATGAGCTATATACGATATTAGCACATTTTTCAAAATCTTTATGATTTCCACTTCCACCAATATCAAAATTTCCAGCCCATTCCTCATAATATCTCATACCTCTAATACTTACTGCGATATAGTCAGTATCATCTATTTTTTTATGAGCAAATGAATATGAAACACCATCATATGCTGAATCATTTTCTTTAATCATAAAGATATTATCAAAATCTAAGGCGTTAAAGAATTTAGATACTCTTTCATCTCCATAATTAATTGCAGCTAAATTAAAAGCAAATCTAGCTAAATCTTTACTAAATACATTAGATGGATTTATAAAATATGAAGCCTTAAATTCTGTTTCAACATCATAAGTTTCACTACTTCCTAATCTATTTAATGTTATAGCCGAATTACTTCTCCATTTAGCATGTAAGGTAATATCAGATGTAATTTTAGTATTAAAATCAAATTTAGTATCACCTAAATACCAACCTAAAAAAGTATATTTATTTTTTGTTGGAGCTAAAGGCTCTTCTACTAATCCATTTTCTAATACAGTTGATGATTTGATATCACCATCAGTATCAAAAGAAACTATATATTCTTTTATTTCTTCTTTAACTTCAGAAGGCTTTTCTTCCTCACTAGAACATGAGGCTAAACCAAAAACAAAAAGGAAGGGCATAGTGAAAATGAAAAGCTTTTTAAAAATTCCCTTTTTCATATTATCCCCTCCTTATTATTTTTATTCTAATTCATCCATGAATTTTTGGAAATATTCTGGAATTTCAGAATCGAATTCCATCCATTCACCAGTCTTAGGATGCTTAAATCCGATTGTTTTAGCATGCAAGAATTGACCTAAATCACCGATAACCTTTCTTCTTCCATAGCTCTTATCCCCAACAAGTGGATGACCAATATATTCAAGATGAACTCTAATTTGGTGAGTTCTACCAGTTTCAAGTCTACATTCAATATATGTAAAATCCTTAAATCTCTTTAGTACAGTAAAATTAGTTATAGCTGCTTTACCATCTTTAACAACAGCCATTTTCTTTCTATCATCTGGATCTCTTCCAATAGGGGCATTTATTCTACCCTTATTTTCGTTAATAACACCATATACTAATGCATGATAAGTTCTTTTACATTCATGATTCTTTAATTGTTCCATTAAAGATTCCGCTGCTAAATCATTTTTAGCTACCATTAATAAGCCTGTAGTGTCCTTATCTATTCTATGTACAATACCTGGTCTTACAACACCATTAATTGATGATAAATCAGATAATTCATATAATAATCCATTAACTAATGTATTATCCCAATTACCAGCACCTGGATGAACAACCATTCCCTTAGGCTTATTTATAACAGCAACATATTCATCCTCATAAACAATATTAATATTTAAATCCTGAGCTTCTAAATCTAATGATTTAGGCTCTTCTTCAATTAGTTCTACTAAATCATTTTCTTGAACTTTATATGATGCTTTTACTGGATTTTCATCAATCCTAATATTTCCATCTTCAATAAGCTTTAAAATATTAGTTCTAGACTTACCAGTTATTTCAGCTAGCACCTTATCAATTCTTTGATTCTCGTAGTTCTTTTCTATTTTTATCTTCATACTTTTTCTTCTTTCTATCTGCAAAGAAACAAAAATCTATCGCAAAAACAATAATACCAATTACTAAAAATACATCTGCTAAATTAAAGACAGTTGTTCCTAAATGTAATAATTCACATAACCAGTCAAAAGGCTTAAATACAATCATATCAACAACGCCTTCAGTCCATCCAAATACAGTTATCATTCTATCAAATAAATTACCAACACATCCGGCTAATGCCATTGTAAGTGAAATAGCACCTACCTTATTTCTCTTCCAATCATTCTTAGTAGCAAAAATACAAAGAATAATAGTTGCGATGGCACTAATTACAACAAGAATTATTGTATTATTACCTAATTGACCCCAAGCCATACCTGGATTATGAGTTAATTTTAGTTCTAAGACGTTAGGTATTAAAACTAAAGTACCTTGTAAAGCGATTCTTTCAACTACAAATTTTAATGCCTGATCAGCCATTACTAAACAAAAAAACAATATAACTGTAATAATCATTTTAATATACTCCTATCATAATTAAGATAACTACTAATATTATACCAAAAATCATTGAAATTATTCCAAAAAATAATGAAACAGACTTTATACCTTCAACTTTACCCTTAGAAATGCTATTTAAAAGGAAATATACAACAAAATATGTAAATATAGAAAAAATTAAAGCTAGCACAAATGAAATAAATAATCTAAGATTACTTACTAATATTAATATATTTAAACAAACTGCTATAGGTCCACTTACAATTATTAAAGAAAAGATTATTGATGAAATAAGTATTAAAAAATAATCTAATGGACTTATTTTAATATCATCAAATTCCTTAAATATGCTAATTAATTTTCTTATTGGTCTCATAAAGATACCCCCTTAAGATAATTAATCGCATCCATTAAGGTATCTACTTCTACTAATTTCATCTTATCATGATTTTTAATATTAACATATTTTTCATATGCTTCACTATAATTTCCCTTAGGACAAAAGAATATATCAATATCATTATCTATCGCTGTTGGTATTTTTTCTTTGATACCACCAATAACACCAACCTGATATGTTGATGATTTAATAGTACCAGTACCAGCAATATTTAAGCCTCTAGTATAATCAAAATCTGTTAGCTTATTATAAATAGATAATGTTTGGAGTAAACCACCTGATGGTCCTCCAATACTATTTGTATTAAATTTAATCTTTGGAAATGTTTTTTCTAAATTAATCTTAGAGATTGGATATAATCCAAATGAATCCCCCTTTTTTAAAGTTACTGTCTTATACGAATCTAATTTATTAACTGTATAATCACTATTTATTTTATTAGATTCCTGAATATACCAAATATCATTAATCTTAGGATCATTTACATATTCTAAATATTCGCTACTTCCAATTTTATATTCATCACTATAAATTAGATTACCATCACTAGAATATAAATAATTACCTATTTCATCCTTTAATGCTCTTTTAACGGATAAGATATTATCTCCAATATTAAATTCTGATTCTTTATTCTTATATGTAATATAATATCCATCAAAGCTATAATCTAATTTAATATTTGAATTTTCACTCATAGCTAAGCTATATGCAGAAATGATAGCCTCACTAATACTTGAGGCATACATTAGTTTTCCTGCAAAATATGATTCACTATCTGTTAGGATGCTTTCAGTTTCTTCAATAGATGAAATTTCCATCTCATTATCATATTTAGCAATTAAATTCATTAATGGAGTAGATCTTTCAATATCCATAACATAAATAGTTGAAAAGGAACCAGCCTCACTATATTCATTTTCAATATCTACTACTGATGTAAATTCAACAGTATCACCTTTAGAAATGATTTCATAATTAGTTCTAATTGTTGAAATTAAAATTAAAGGAATATTAATTGCAAGAGCAATAAATATAAATAGCTTATATCTTTTAATGAAATATTTAAAAGATTCTAGCACTTAATTAATACCTCAATTTCTTTCATCTGACGATATTCAATACCAGCAGCGTCTAGCATTCTACGAGACGCAACATTAGATGATTCATTTCTATATTTATCCTGCATATATACTAAATGCTTAATTCCAGATTGGATAATAAGCTTAGCACATTCATTACATGGAAATAATGTAACATATAAAGTCGCACCCTTAAGCTTTTCAGTCGTATTTAAAATGCAGTTAGCTTCTGCGTGAACTACATATGGATATTTATTATCAAGTGGATCAGCATTGCCCTTTCCCCAAGGAAATACATCATCATTACATCCTCTAGGGAATCCATTATAGCCAATACCAACTATTCTTTTATCCTCATTTACAATACAGGCACCAACCTGTGTATTTGGGTCTTTACTACGCTTTGCTGATAAAGCAGCAACACCCATAAAGTATTCATCCCATGAAATATGTGGCATAAACATCACCGAACCTTTCAACTATTTAATTATATCAAATAATTAAATTGGCTTCAATAACGTAAAAATGACCAGCAGTTTATGAACTTTAAAAGAAAAAAAGCACATTAGTGCTTTAATCTTCGTTTTTATCTTCTATATCTAAATCTAGTGATAATTGTTTAGAAAAATATTTATTTACTGGTGTAAAAGTCTTTCTATGAATAGCACATGGGCCATACTTTTCTAAAGCCTCTAAATGCGCCTTAGTACCATATCCCTTATGTCTTGCAAAGCCATAATTAGGATATTTCTTATCCATAGCTTCCATATAATGATCTCTTGATACCTTAGCCAATATTGAAGCTGCAGCTATTGAGGCAGATAAGGCGTCTCCATGAACAATTGCCTTAGATTCAATCTTTAATTCTCCAAGGTCAACAGCGTCAATTAAAACATAATCTGGATTAACCTTTAATTCCTCTAAGCATTTAAGCATACCCTTTTTAGTTGCGTTTAAGATATTTAATTCATCTATATCCTTTTCATTAATGAAAACTATTGAATAAGCTAAAGCCTCTTTAACAATTATCTTATATAATTCTTCTCTTTTCTTTTCAGATAATTGCTTAGAATCATTGATACCTTCAATTCTTAAGAATGGTGGCATAATACATGCTGCAACGACAACAGGACCAGCTAATGGACCTCTACCTGCCTCATCAATTCCACATACATTCTTATATCCACTATCATATAATTCTTCTTCATAATGATATAGATTGATTTCTTCTTTATTCTGGTTTTTCATAGCTCATACACCCGATTCTTGTATTTCTAAGGTCATTCATAAACATTACTGAAGCTCTTGAATAATCATATTCTCCACCCTTTAATAGGCAGCCTCTCTTTTTACAAATATCATCCAATATTTCTTCAGTAATATCACTTAATTTATCTAAATTATAACGTTCAATTAAATTAGTTGGATAATTATCTTTTATGTATTCAATTGATTTAAGAGTAATCTCCTCCAAATTTAGTATATCATCTTTAATTGATCCAGCCATAGCAAGCTTAACACCAACCATTTGATCCTCAAACTTTGGCCATAATATACCTGGAGTATCAAGTAAGAATAAATCCTCAGTTACCTTAATCCATGTTTGAGATTTAGTAACACCAGGCTTATCTCCAACTTGAGTAGCTTTTCTATTTGCTAGCTTATTGATTAATGTTGATTTACCGACATTAGGAATACCAATAATCATAGCCTTAATAGTTTTACTCATTATTCCTCTTTTTTCTCTTTTTTCAAATACTTCCTTTAAGGCTAGCTTTGCATATTGATTAATCTTGTTGATATTATAACCAGTAACAGAATCAATATCTAATGCTAATATACCTCTTTTTTCATAATGACTAATCCAAAGCTTAGTAACCTTAGGGTCTGCAATCTTTGCCTTATTTAAAAGCACAACCCTTGGCTTATTTTTAACTATTTCATCAACCATTGGATTTTTACTTGAAAAAGGGATTCTAGCATCATAAAGCTCAAAAATAACATCTACTTTTGCTAAAGATTCAGTTATTTCTCTTCTAGCCTTGGCCATATGACCAGGGAACCATTGAATTACTTTTCCTTCACTCATTTAAATCAATCCTAACTATTTTTTAAAAAAACTTAAATCCACTAAATGGGAATAATCTAATGATTACTTCTCCATATACATCACTTTCATCTATTAAACCAAACATTCTAGAATCATATGAATTTCTTCTATTATCTCCTAATACTACGATTTTATTCTTTGGGATTGTTACAGAGATAATCTCACTTGTTTCTTCTGAACCCTTAATAGATAAAGCTGAATTCATTAAGTTTCTATATTCTGTTTTAGTAACATTACCACGTGATTCCTTTACATCATTAACATATAATTCACCATCAATATATGATATCTTATCATTTTCCATGGCAACTATTCTTTTAATGTAGAAAGCCTCAGCGTGACTATAATTTGAAGCATCAAAAACGATAATATCATCTTTATCTAATTTAGTAAAAGATGATGTAACTATTCTATCTGAGGCGTGTACTGTATCCTCCATAGAATCACCCTCAACTGTACAAGGGTTAAACATAAATATAAATATAAATAGCAATATTGTAATACATTTACAAATAAATGATGTTAAATCTAATCTAGCAAAAAGTTTAGAAACCTTAGGATACCAATCTTCATGTTTTTGTCTTTTCATCATTATTATTGTAAATGTATAACCATAATACAATAGCAATGCAAATAAAGCTATTATGTATAGGATTAATCCAGTTATTTGAAAGAATCCACCATAATTATAAAAGATTTTGCCGAATACTAATAATCTATTAAAGAATACTAAAGTAAGAACAAAAATGATGAAAATTACAAAAAACCAAATGGAATATGTAATTAAAAATCTCTTTTTAGTCTTTACTTTTTTCTCTTTGTCTTCTAGTATTTCATCATTTTGTTCCATAAATTATTCTTCATCCTCTAATTCATAATTACTTGACTCATAACCAAACATTTGGTCTACTTCGTCAAGTTCAAGTAAGATAGCACGAGGCTTTGTTCCTTGTTTAGGAGATACAATTCCTCTATCCTCTAAAATACCAACAACCTTTGAAGCCTTATTAAAGCCCATATTGAATGATTGTTGAATTGCATTAATTGAGCAAGTTTGTTGCTCAACACAGAATTTAGCAACTTCATATAATACATCTTCTGCGATATCATCTCCACCTTTTCCGCCGAATGAATCAGATGATTTTGATACTCTCTTCTTTAAATCCTCATTACTGAAAATATAATCAGGCATGTATTTAGAAGTTAAATAATCGCATAAGCCTTCAATTTCGTCATCAGATAGATATGCTCCCTGTGCTCTAACTGGAGCACCTTGGTTAACAATTAACATATCACCACGTCCTAACAATTCTTCAGCTCCAACCTGGTCTAGAATAACCATAGAGTCCATTGAAGATGCTACTCTAAAGGCAATACGGCATGGAATATTTGCCTTAATTGTACCATTGATAACATTTGTTGTAGGACGCTGTGTTGCTAAAATAACATGCATACCAGCAGCTCTTGCTTTTTGAGCTAATCTTACGATATAATCCTGTACTTCTGCACCAGAAGTCATAACTAAGTCATTAAACTCATCAATAACAACAACGATATAAGGAAGTGGTGGCATTGATGGGTCTTCTTTTCTCTTTTGTAAATAGTCACCAGCATTCTTTACTCTAAAACGTCTTAATACATCATATCTTCTATCCATTTCCTCAACACACCAATGTAATGCCTCAGTTGCTAGCATAGAATCAGAAATAATAGGTGTAGCAAGATGTGGAATATTTTCATATAATGTAAATTCAACCATCTTAGGGTCAACAATAATTAACTTTAAATCCTCAGGTGAATTCTTAATTAATAGTGACATTAAAATTGTATTTAATGATACTGACTTACCTGATTGAGTCGCACCGGCAATTAATGCGTGTGGCATGTTATAAATGTTTTGGTATAAAGGTGAGTTATCAATTAGCTTACCAAGTGCTACATTAAGTGGCTTACCATCATGTAACCACTCCTCAGTAATAATATCACCAAATGGTACTGCATCAGCCTTATCGTTTGGCGCTTCAATACCAACAGTATTTCTTCCTGGAATAGGTGATAAGATACGAAGTGATTTAACCTCAAGTTTCATAGCAAAGTTATCCTTAATTTGATTAACCTTCTTTACATTAACACCAGCATCAAGCATGATTTCATATAATGTGAAGGCAGGACCCTTTGTATAATTAATTACTTCACCACCAATATTAAATTCTTTTAATGTATCATTGATAATTTCCTTTTTAGCCTCAAGCCAAGCCGGATGTGAATCATTACCAGATGTTGACTTTCTAAAGATTTCATCGTAAGGTACTGAATAATTAGAATAATCATTACCAGTAACAGTAACTTCCTTTAAAGTCTTCTTAGGCTCTGCTTTAGCCATAGGTCTTACAACAGGCTTTGGTTTTTCTTGAACCTTAATATCATCAGCCTTCACTTCTTCAGGTCTAGGTTGTGGTCTTAAAATTACTGGTTCAGTATAATCCTTATCATCAGTTTCAACCGCAAAGCCAGGTCTGTTAGAACCAACATCACCACTCATTAAGTTAGGGAATTCATTATTTTCTGCTCTTCTCATAGCTTCTTCAATAGTAATATTTCTATCTACAGGAGCGTTATTTCTAGCCTCAAAATGAATTTCAGGAGCTTCCATAGTTGGAATATCATCAAATGAAATATCATCGCTCTTTTCATCATCAAAAGAGAATGATAAATCGCCAGTTTCTACCTTAGAAGGCTTAGCTTCACTTTGTAAGAATGAAGGAATAGATTTAGTTTCTACCTTAGGCATAGACTCATCAAAGCTATTATATGAAATCTCATTAGAATCATCTGCCATAACATTAATCTTAAATTCTTCATCTTGATTTTCTAAGTCAGGTTCTTTAGTTTCATTTACTTCATCCATTAATTCATCAATTGAAGTAACAAATGAGTCTTCCTTTTTCTTTTTATCGATAACAACCTCATTTTCAACCTCAACCTTAGGATCTGGTTTAGGAACATCAGTACCTGCATATTTAGCAATCTCTTCATTATTTAAAATTTGGAATTCATGATATTCAGAACCAAATCTTTCAATAATATCTTCTTTTGATAAATGCTTTAATTCTTCATTTCTTACATAATCGTAATTATAATCAGCATCCACCATACCCTTATTATCAGTATATGAAATTCTATCAGGAATCTTAGAACCAAAAATTGGTGAAGCTACTTCACTTTTTAAGAACTGAAAGCCTTGCTCATTTAATGGCTTAGGATATGCAATCTGATAAATCTCAAACTTATCATCTTCATATTCAATTAGCTTTTTCTTTTTCTTGAACATCTTCTGTTTCCTCATCTTTCTTTATTTCTAAAAACTTCTGATTAGAATCATAATTTAATTCACGCTTTGATTCACTAGAACTCATAACTAAATTACTTGTTCTAAATCTAGCTTTATCATCATCTTTTTCTGGTGATACTTCACCAGCAGCTTCAAGCTTAGCATCATTAAAATCGTCATTTAATGATTCAATTAATTCATCGACATTACTTTCAATTTGTAATTCTTCTTTTAATACTGCCTTAGAATAAATTTTAAATGCTTCCTCACCAACAATTGATAATGCAATCATATATAGCTTATTTGTTACCTTAGATAATGTTGTTTCAATAACAACCTTTCTAAAAAAGTTTATAGGATTGATAACACTTAATACCTTTGTTACAACACCTGTAGTTTTAGCCATTCTCTTTGTGACTTTAAATGCTTTATTTTCAGTTACCTTTTTAGTGTTAAGTGAAATATCAATTATTGTAGATATTCTAAATCTCTTTAATAATCTAACACCCTTACGATCTAATATCTCATCTAGCCTAGCTTGAATATAACCTAAAAGCTTTATAGCCTCGCTTACAGATATTTCAGCAAGTGGATATTTAGATTTAGGGAAGAATCTAGAAGCTATACCATAGACTAAATCTTGGCATAAAACTTTAAAATGAGCACTTTTTGATTTACTACCTCTTTTAGTCTTATCCTTAAAATCGATAATAGCTTGCTCAATCATTTGCTTAGCTTCTTGTTCTGTTAATGTATCAGTTGGGTCAACTTTAGTAAATTTTACATCTCTTAAAGAATTTAAAACTATAATTCCATATATTAACAATAATAGAATAAACCCTGTAACTATACCTAACACAAAAGACAATATAGTCTGATAGTTTATTTCAATTATCCAAAGAACTTTAAATAAGAACATACAAACTACACCACCTTATTATATAGTATATAATAATTGCCTAAAAAATTAAAGTAAAACAATATAATCTAAGAAAGTTTCATTTCAAACGAGAAAACGCTTACTTGAATAGTTGTGAAATATTATATATAATTTAATTGGTGATTTAAATGTATTCTATATTATCAGATTTTGACGGAACATTAATTAGAAGCGATGGTTCAATAGATAAAAATGATCTAGTCTTATTAAAGGAAATAATAGAAAAAGGAAACAATGTTTGTATCGTTTCTTCTTCTAGCTATAATTCATTATTAGATTTCAAATCTAAATATGATTTAAATATAGATATCGTATCTTCATCTAGTGGAATCGCCCAAATTAATAATAAAATTATTACTAATTTAATACCTAAAATATTAATTAATCGCTTAATTTTAGAATATAATGAATTTATTTATACTGCCTTTGGCGAGTTTAATGAAAAAGCATTTATATTTAAATATCATGAAAGAATTAAGATATTATATCCTAAAAAGGAAAGCTATATTAGCGATAAGCTAGAATTTGATTTACCTTCTATTACATTTGTAATTAAGAAAACTGCCGCAATGAAGTTTATTAAAAAAATTGAGTCACTAGAATTAAATTATCGTGTAATCTCTTCTGATAGATATAGAGAAGTTATTACAATATATAGAGATTCAGTTTCTAAATCAGATGCTTATTATCTTTTAAAAGACGAATATGCGAACAAAAAAATAATAGGAGTATCTGACTCCTATTATGATATTGATATGATATCAAAATGTGATATTAAAATTGCTATGCAAAATGCTGATTCAAAATTAAAAGAAATAGCTGATTATATATCTGAATTTGATAATGATAATGGAGGAGCTATTAAGCTACTCTATGATATTTGCCATCTTAAGTAAATAGATGGCATTTTTTGTTTCACTCTTTCCCATCTTAATCTTGTAATCGAAAGAAATCTTATTATCAAGATATGTTTCATTGAAATGATAATTCATAATATTTTTAGCATTACATAATTCAAAATCATGTGTAGATATAATAAAGAATTGATTAAATGAATTTAATTTATCAATTACCTTAAATGAAGCATCAATTCTTTCACTTGCGTTTGTACCCTTAAATATTTCATCTACTAAAATTAGATTCTTCTTTTCCTTAATAGCTTGGTTAATATCCTTCATTCTTAATATTTCAGCATAGAATGTTGAAATTCCTTCACTTAGCATATCATTAGCTCTTAGGGAAGTATAGATATTAATATTAGATGATGAATATGAGTAAGCAGGTATTAATCCTTTAGCGTTAAATAGTGTTTGACAGATACCTAATGTTCTCATAAATGTAGTTTTACCACTCATGTTTGAGCCTGTTAGAATAATACCACCATTAATTTCAATTGAATTAGAAATACAATTTTTAACTAAAGGATGATACATATCAATTGCGTTAATTGAATTTGATTCTTCTCCCTTAGTATAAACATTATTATCAATACCAATATTTGCAAATGATAAAGCAACCTCTAAATGACCTTCTGAAATAAAGAATTCCTTTAAGCCATCTTGCTTTTTAGTTTTCATATTGTAAATAAGAATAATGAAAAAATCAAATGAAAATAATCCATTAGCTAAAATGTTAAAAATAACATTTTTTCTATATGCTAATAGATTTAAAATACCCATGGTATTCTTTACAGATGAATAATTTTCATTAAATGATTTCTTTAATGAATTATATAATTCATCATCGATATTTACGCTATTTGAAGCGTCTCTAACATCAAGATATTTTTCACATAAACTATAATATGAATCTGCGTTTAGTAAGAAAATTGGATTAACTAAACAAAGCTTACATAAAACAATATTAATAGCTACAAAAATAACTAAAAACCAAGGATTTAAGCCACTTATAAAGATAAATGGAATATATATGAGCATTCCAATAAATGATAATAAAGGAAATATCATCATAAATGTTAGATTAATCTTTGTTCCTAAAGATTCATATAATGAATCATAATCAGTATTTTTAGAACCCTCAAAATTCTTTACGCTAGACTCTAATACTATCGTATCTTCATTATCAGCCAATTTATAGCATAAATCTCTATAATCAGTATCGCTACCTTTTGTAAGGGCATCTTTTAGCATATTTCTACCATATTTGGTTTTAGCAGATGATAAATATTGAAATAATGAATGATTGCCAAATAAGTCTAAATCTGATTCTTTAAAATCTTCTTTATTTAATAAGTCTTTACCTGAATCTTTAAATGTATGATATAAGCCTTTTCTTCTTTTTTCATGAGATTCATATGTTAAAATCTTATTTTTCACCAATTCTAATTCTTTATAATACTTATTTGTAAAAAAACTATATAAGATGAAAACAATAGTTAAACCAATACCTACTGAACCATATATTTTAAATTCATAAGAAATACCAATTATTAAGAATACTAATGCCGCAACTGCTAAAACTAGTCTTATGATAGATAAAACATTAGTAATATTTTTTAATTGTTCTTCTTCCTTTTTTACTTTTTCAATGTTCTTAAACTCTAACAAAATATCAACTCCAAAACAAGAAAAATAGGGAATTTTCCATTCCCTATTTTACAATATTTTTTACTTATCTTCAATAACAAGTGGTGTTGTGTGCCAAATATCATCATTATACTGTCTCATAGTTCTATCTGTTGTGAAGAAACCTGATTTTGCAGTATTAAGAATAGACATACGTAACCATTTCTTTTGATCCTTATAAAGCTCGTTGATCTTCTCTTGAGCCTTAACATATGAATCAAAGTCTCTTAATACGAAGTAATGATCTTGATTAATTAGATTATCTCTAATCATCTGGAATTCATCTATGGCTACCTTATCGAAGAAGCCGTTAGTTAATTGATCTAATACTAAATGAATTCTTGGGTCATTTTCATAAATTTCTCTTGGATTATAACCACCATTAGCGTAAAGATCAGTAACTTCCTTAGCATTCATACCAAAGATTACGATATTTTCGTCACCAACGAAATCCTTAATTTCAACGTTAGCTCCATCTAATGTACCAATTGTAATAGCACCGTTCATCATGAACTTCATGTTAGATGTACCTGAAGCTTCCTTAGAAGCAGTTGAGATTTGTTCTGAAACGTTAGCTGCTGGAATAATAGTTTCAGCATATGTAACATTATAATTTACAGCAAATACAACCTTTAATAATGAAGATGTATCTGTATCATTATTAACCTTATCTGCGATTGTATTAATTAATTTAATTACCTTCTTAGCAAATACATATGATGGAGCTGATTTAGCGCCAAAAATGAATGTATGAGGATAATAATTAGCTTTGAATTCAGGATCAGTCTTTAATCTATCATATACATATAGTATATGTAATGCATTCATTAGCTGTCTCTTATATTCATGTAATCTCTTAACTTGAACATCAAAGATAGAATTTGTATCAAGAGAAATACCTTGAGTCTTATAAACCTTCTTAGCTAATGCTTGCTTTCTTTGAGACTTCATCCTAGCATAAGCTGCTTGAACCTCAGGATCATCTGCATACTTCTCTAGTAATGGGAACTTAGCTTCAGGATCCTTTACCCAACCAGGGCACTTAGCATTTAAGATTTCTACTAACTCTGGATTTGAATGTAATAACCAACGACGGTGAGTAATACCATTAGTCTTATTATTGAACTTACCAGGATAGAAATCAGAGAATACCTTCATTTCGATATTCTTTAAAATTTCTGTATGAAGTGCAGCAACACCATTTACAGAGAATGAGCCATGAATAGCTAAATTAGCCATATGTACTCTACCATCCTTAATGATAGCCATTTCATATGCTTCATAAGAATTTTGACCATATCTTTGTTCAATTTCGAATAATAATCTTCTGTTGATTTCCTCTACGATTGTATAGATTCTTGGTAATAATCTTTGGAATAAATTAACAGGCCACTTCTCTAATGCCTCTGCTAAAATTGTATGGTTTGTATATGCACAACAATTCTTAGTAATATTCCAAGCCTCATCCCATTCTAATCCTTCTTCATCAACTAAAATACGCATTAATTCAGCGATGATTAATGATGGGTGTGTATCATTGATATGGAATACAACCTTATCAGCTAAATTTTTAACTGTATGATAATTCTTTTTATGTGAGTTAATAATGGAATTTACACCAGCACATACAAAGAAATATTGTTGCTTTAATCTTAAAATCTTACCTTCATCTGTTTCATCATTAGGATAAAGCATAGATGAAATCTCACTTACCTTAGAATGAGCCTCATAGCTTTCAGCACCTTGGTTCTTATCACTTGGTTCTGCACTCCAAAGTCTTAATGTATTTACTACATGGTTATTATCACCAATAATAGGCATATCATAAGGAACAGCCTTTACATATTCAGCGTCTCTATGTTTAACCTGTAACTTACCATTAATTGATGAAATATCAATCCATCCATAGAAAGGAACATCAATTGCTTTATTATCTTTTCTGATTTCCCAAACGTTAACATCCTTTAACCAACGGTCAGGATATTCAACCTGGTAACCATTCTTAATACCTTGTTCAAAGAAACCATATCTATATCTGATACAGTTACCATAAACAGGTAAACCTAAAGATGCAACTGAGTCCATAAAACAAGCTGCAAGTCTACCTAAACCACCGTTACCTAAACCTGCATCTGCTTCTTGATGCTCAATTTCATTTAAATCAATACCTAATTCATCAAATGCCTTCTTAACAGTGTCATAAACACCAGCATTCATTAAATTATTTGTAATCATTCTTCCCATTAGGAATTCCATTGAGAAGTAATAAACCCTCTTTAATTGTCTTTCACTTGTTAACTTTCTTGTTCTTTCCCAATCTGCAGCAATCTTATATCTAACCATCTTACCAAGTGTTACATAACGCTGGTATGGAGTTGAATCTTCAAAATCAATTGCAAATTTACTTTCAACATTTTCAATAAATGCTTTTTTGAAAGTTTGAACATCTTTAAAACATGGATAATCCTTCATAAAAAAACTCCCCCATTTCTTTAAATTATATTTAAAGTTTAGCATATTTTGTTTAATTTCAATTAAATATCAGTAATATAAAATATATAAAACGTTTTTATTTTGCCTTTTTCTTTGGCCTTGCTTTAAACATTAATACTGAAAGTGGACCAATCTTGATATTCATAGAATATTTTTGATTGTGATATGGTTTCTTTTCAATCTTAATAGGATCAGGATTAATCATATTAGAACCACCATAATAATCTCTATCAGTATTCATAATTTCAACATATTCATAATTGTAATTTGCAATACATCCAATACGATATTCTTCATAAGTATTTGGAGTAAAATTCATTACTACAACAATATGATCCTTTGGATTTTTAGCAAATCTTGCAAATACAAACATTGATTGATCACCATTATTAGCATCAATCCATTTAAAGCCTTCAAACTGATAATCCATTTCCCATAGGGCAGGCTCTGATTTATAAAGCATTGTTAATTCCTTCATAAAACGCCATGAAGCATCATGAGTAGGATACTTTAATATAAACCAAGGAAGCTCACTTTCATAATGCCATTCATCATATGATGCAAGCTCATTACCCATGAACAATAACTTCTTTCCTGGGTGAGTCATCATATAGCCCATTAATGCTCTATATGAAGCAAACTGCTTCCACTGGTCACCTGGCATCTTATTTAATAAAGAGCCCTTCATATGAACTACCTCATCATGAGATAGTGGTAACATGAATTGTTCATTATAAAAATACATCATGGAGAATGTTAATTGATTGTGATGATACTTTCTATAAACAGGGTCTAATTTAAAATATTTTAATGTGTCATTCATCCAACCCATATCCCACTTATAATTAAAGCCTAAACCATCATCAGATGTTGGTTTTGTTACATTAGGGAATGCGCTTGAATCTTCGGCAATTAATAATACTCTATCGTCTTGCTTGAATAATAAATTTGATAAATTCTTAATGAATTCACAAGCACCAATATTAGTACCTCTATTACAATTACCAAGATAATAAATTAAATTTGAAACCGCATCTACTCTAAATCCATCCACATGGAAATATTTCATAAAATATAAAGCATTTGAATATAAGAAACTTCTAGTAATACCTTTACCTAAATCTAGGTTTGCAGTACCCCATTCTGGATTTTCTCTATCTTGCTCATTTGGATATTCATAAAGTGGCGTACCATCAAACATGTATAAACCAAAGGCATCCTTACAAATATGACCAGGTACCCAGTCCAAGATAACACCATAGCCATGTTGATGTAAGATATCGATAAACTTCATAAAATCATGAGGTGTACCATATCTTGGAGTAATTGCATAATAACCAGTTCCTTGATATCCCCAAGATGCATCTAGTGGGTGCTCATATACTGGCATAATTTCAACATGTGTATATCCAAAATCCTTTAGATAATCACATAACATATTTGCAATTTCTACATAATTATAGAAATCATTATCTCCTTCGCCCTTTCTTTTCCAAGAGCCTAAATGCATTTCATAAATTAGTGTAGGTTGATCATAAGTCTTCTTATGATTCTTTTCCCATTCTGAATCATTCCATTCATATGGATAAAATACATTATAAATTACTGAATCTTGAAGTGGTCTTAATGCACTTCTAAATGCGTAAGGGTCAGCCTTATAAAGCTTTTGACCACCATTAGTAATGATTACATATTTATATTTATGTCCTTCGAAATTGCCATCAAGTTTAATATAGAAAACACCATCGTTATGGATTTTTTCCATTTTTGTTACACCTTCAGTGAAGCCATTGAAGTCGCCAATTAATTCTACATAACAAGCATTAGGTGCATATAAAGCAAATTCACAAGCAATATTATTCCCATATTCATCTTTTACTAAATGAGCTCCAAATGTATTATAAGCATCTAAACAATCGCCCTTTTTAAAATAATATAAAAAATTATCATCAATATTGTTACGTATCATAATGTACCTCCAATGTAAAAATTCATCGAAATGTTTATAGTAATTATACCTCAAACGGTGCTAATTAACAAGATTTATAGAATTTATTCTATATACAAAATATAAGGGTCCATCATAGACCCTATTTTATTTCTAGTATTGAGATATCATTTGTGGAATATCCCCTACTATATAAATATCCTTTTAGCTTACCTATTCTTACATAATCAGGATATTTATCATATTTATTTTTGACCTTTTCATATAGCTTATTTAAAGATTCAAAATAAAAATCCATATCGATATTATTAACACATTCATTGATTAAATTAATATCGAATCTTTTTTGCTTAAGCTTTTCAATAATCAATAATTTACCATTACATGATTTAACTAGTGAAAATATACTATTTTCAACAATCTTCTTATCATTAATAATATTCTTCTCAATCAGCTTGTTTACTATCTCATCTGCAAGCTCATTTGATAATCCTTTTTCCTTTAAATAATTCTTAGTATCATATGAGCTTTTATAATATCTTAAAGCATAATTTAAAGCCTTATTGTAATAATCATTTAATGAATTAGAAGCTAATGCCTTATTTAATAAACCATCACTTATTTCTTTACCCTTATAAAGGTTAAATTCAATAATGATATCTTCATTAAATTCATAAGTTTTATTCCCAATAGCTACAACATATACACTTTTCTTTTTTGACTTAGTAACTGAATCTATTATCATAAGAAAAATCCTCTATTATCATATTCTCCTCTTACCTCTTTACAAGATGTAACAAAGGTAAATGCTTTAGGATCAATGCTTGTTACAATGCTTGACATACGATAGGCTTCATTCTTATCCATTGTACAAATTATCATTGTAAGAGTATCACCAGTATAGCCACCTCTTACATCTGATAATGTAACACCTCTATCTAATTCTTTATAAATAACTTCTTTAATGCTATCTGGCTTTTTAGTAATAACATACATTGTTCTTCTTGGTCTTAATGATAAGGCAACTACATCGACAATATATGCAACCCCAATAACACCTACAATACCGTAAACTGTTAAACCTAAATCAAATTTAAATGGATTGAAATAGAATCCCGCAATAAATACAACGATAATATCAGTAACATACATTGTAATAGACATAGGAACCTTAAAGAATTTACTAATTATTTTTTGAATGACATCCATTCCACCTGTAGAACCATTATTCTTTACAGCTATACCTACACCTAAGCCCGTTAACAATGAGCTACATAAAAAGCATATTAATAATTTAGTTTCTTCTATGTTGTTATAAAACACATTAGGATCTACTGTCTTTTCTAAAATAAAGATAAATGTTGGAGATAATAATGATGCATAAATAGTCTTAAAAAAGAAATCTTTACCAATAAAAATTAAACCTAAAATCAAGCATATACCATTGGCAAAATATAAGAAAATTGATGGAGTAAACCAAGATGTATCAGGAATATATCTACTTAAAATGATAGATACACCTGTCATTCCTCCAATAACTAAATTGGCTGGTTGAAGGAAAAAATAGAATCCTAAATCAACTAAGATTACACCAAAAGAAACAAATAAATATTGTTTCAATAATTTTCTTAATTTTATTCTTTTTATTTCTTCAAGTGTCATTTCCTTTTTCTCATCGTTATTCATTTTTTCCACCTGCAATAAATTTTAAATATGCATCAATAAATCCATCCAAATTACCATTCATAACAGATTCAACATTGTTTTCAGAATACTCACTTCTGTGGTCCTTTACCAACGTATATGGAGTGAATACATAAGATCTAATCTGCGAACCAAAATCAATCTTCATTTGGCTACCCTTTTCAGAATTTAATTCCTCTTCTCTTTTCTTTATCTCCAAATTTGCAAGCTTAGAACGTAAAACATTCATGGCAAATTCTTTATTTTTAATTTGACTTCTTTCATTTTGACATGTAACTACAATACCAGTTGGTTTATGAGTGATTCTTACAGCTGAATCTGTTGTATTTACACTTTGACCACCAGCACCAGATGAATGGAATACATCAATTTTAATGTCCTCATCCTTTATTTCAATATCATTGCTATCTTCAATAATTGGTGTTACATCACAAGAACAAAATGACGTGTGTCTTGCCTTACTAGAATCAAATGGTGAAATTCTAACTAAACGATGAACTCCACGTTCACCCTTTAATCTACCATAGGCATATGGCCCATTGACCTCTATAGAAATAGACTTAATACCAGCCTCACTACCAGCTTGATATTCTAAGATTGATTCTTTATATCCTTTTAAATTAAAATATCTAGAATACATTCTATATAACATTAATGCCCAGTCCATTGATTCAGTACCACCAGCACCTGGGTGTAATTCTAAAATACAATTATTGAAATCATATTTACCACTTAATAAAGCATTCTTTTCACTTTCTTCTAATGCATTTTTAAATGATTCTATTTCATCCTCTAACATCATCATTAAATCAGCGTCATTTAAAGCTGGTTCAATGTTTTCTTTTATGTCATTAAATTTACTTTCTAGTGAATCATATTGGCTTATAACATCCTTAATCGCATTAAGCTTAGAAATTGTATCCTGAGCCTTCTTTTGATCATTCCAAAAGCCATCAGCTTGTATCTCCTTGCTTAAGGCTTCATATTCAGTTTTTTTTACGGAAATCGAAAAAGCTTGATATAAATCAAGGAGCTTTTTACTATATTCATTTATGAATTTATTTAACTCATATTTTTCCATAGAATTCACCACATATAAATTATACACTATAGTACGAAATTACGCAAAAAGAAAAGAGTCAAAGACTCTAATTCTTATATTATTTTTTTAATGTTTTAATGAATCTTTCAACTCTATCTAATGCAGTTCTTAAATCATCAATTGAATAAGCATAAGAAATTCTTACAAATCCTTCACCTGATTCACCAAATGCATTACCAGGAACTACAACTACCTTTTCCTGCTCAAGTAGCTTTAAACAGAAATCATCACTTGATAATCCAAAACTTCTAATATCAGGGAACACATAGAAAGCACCATGTGGAGTAAAGCATGGAAGTCCCATTCTTTTTAATCTATCTAGTAGATAGCGTCTTCTTTCATCATATGATTCTTTCATTAACGAAACATCATTATCACCATTTTTTAAAGCTTCAATAGCGGCATATTGGGATGTTGTAGGAGCACACATGATACAGAATTGATGAATTTTTGTCATCATCTTAATGATATCACTTGGACCTAAAGCATAACCTAATCGCCAACCTGTCATAGAAAATGCTTTTGAAAAACCATTTACTACGATACATCTTTCCTTCATACCAGGTAAAGATGCAATCGATTCATGATTTCCATAATATGATAATTCAGCATAAATCTCATCTGAAATAACTAATAAATCATGCTTAATACATACTTCTGCGATATCCTTTAAATCATTTAATCTCATAACAGCACCAGTTGGGTTGTTAGGAAAATTAATGATTACTGCCTTACTTTTATCCGTAATAGCATCTTCTAATTCCTTTTTTGTTAAACGGAATTCATTTTCATTCTTTAATGCAATAGTTTTAACTACACCACCAGCTAAAGTAACACATGGTTCATATGATACATAGCATGGAGTAACAATGATTATTTCATCCCCTGGTTCAATAATAGCACGCATTGCTAAATCAATAGCCTCACTACCACCAACTGTAA
The DNA here is from genome assembly GCA_024690445.1 of Acholeplasmatales bacterium. Next base: position 7,832 of record JAILPD010000029.1, on the reverse strand, counting down.
CTAAGCACTCACTCAATCCATCATAATCAAGATTATATTTTCTTTTGTTATATTTAGCTATTTCTAGTCTTAATTCCTTTAAACCACTATTTGAAGTATAGTATGTCTTTCCTTTTTCTAAGGAATAAATACCTTCTTCTCTAATATGCCAAGGAGTATCAAAATCAGGTTCACCAACACCAAGTGATATTGCCCCTTCTATTTCAGATGCAATATCAAAGAATTTTCTAATACCTGATGGCTTGATATCTCTAACCTTCTTACTAACAAAATCTCTCATTTTATGCACTTACTAGCATTCTTTCATCCTTCTTAGTATCAACTAAATCAACACCATGATCCTTATACTTCTTTAAAACGAAATGTGTTGAAGTTGAATTAACTGTCTCTAAAGTAGACAATTTATCAAAGACGAATCTAGCAATCTCCTTCATAGATTTTCCTTCAATTAATACCATGAAGTCAAAGCCACCAGACATTAAATATACTGATGTAACTTCAGGGAATTTAGCAACTCTTTCCGCAATTGAGTCAAAGCCAATACCACGTTGTGGAGTAACCTTAACCTCAATTAAAGCAGTTACGATTTCCTTATCTGTATTATCCCAGTTAATTAAGGTAGTGTATCCACAAATGATATGTTCTTTTTCCATTTCGGCAATCTCGTTCGCGACTTCCGCCTCTTTAAGACCAAGCATAACTGATAAATCATGTAAATCAATTCTACTATTTGCCTCTAAATTTCTAAGAATTTTTTCTCTTATTAATTCATTCATAATAAGATACCCCCTTAAAACAATATTTGAAACTATTTTATCACAAAACAGACTCTCTTTCAATTGTAACTAAGTTTCAAAAATAAAAGACCTATAAAGGTCTTTTCATAGATTATTCAACAACGTAGAATCCTTCTTCAATAAAAAGCTTTTTAAATGTCTTTAATGAGGCTGCCTCACTACCAAAGCTACTAGATGAAATGCCTACTCCACCACCAGATGAATACATTTCTATTTCAGTAAAATCTGGTGTTTCTAACACAAATAATGTAACAGTTAAATCAGAATTAGTTCTTTTATAATATTCTTCATACATATAAAAATATGTAGTTTTAGAACCAGATTTAAATTGCTTAGTAATTAAGTTTCTTTTAATATCAGAATCTAATTCTAATTCCTTTTTAATAATGAATTTTGTTTCAAAACGTTTATCAATTTTTAATTTTATTTCCTTCATACTTCTACCTATTTCTTTAAATGATTAATTATTTTAACATATACATCATAATATATTTCAGCTCTTTTTTCACCAGTTAATTGATCTAAATATTCTTTTAATGCATAATCATCAATAATCTTAACCATATCTGGATTATATCTAGTATCTCTAATAAAATGATAGCACATTAGAATAAATAATAAAAGGTACGATTAAATCGTACCAATTATCTTTCTTCGAATTGAAGCTTATATAATTTATAGTAATGTCCATGATGTGATAATAGCTCTTGGTGATTTCCTCTTTCAATTATTTCACCCTTTTGAAGAACTATTATTTGGTCAGCATGCTGGATAGTAGATAATCTATGAGCTACTACAAGCATAGTTCCTATATTTTTTATCTTCTCTAATGATTCTTGAATTAATACTTCTGTTTCAGTATCAATATTCGCAGTTGCCTCATCCAAAATTAAGATTTGAGGCTCTGATAATACAGTTCTAGCAAATGACAATAATTGTCTTTGACCTTGTGAGAAATTTTCACCACGTTCTATTACTTCTTCATCTAATCCCTTAGGTAATTTAGAAATAAATGAATCTGCGTTAACATATTTACATGTTTCTAATATCTTTTCATCACTATAACTTGTATCATGTAATGTAATATTATCTCTAATTGAACCAGAAAATAAGAATACATCTTGTAACATTTGGCCAATTGCACGTCTTAATGATTTTATTTTGATCTTTGTAATATCAACATCGTCAATTAAAATCTGGCCCTTCTGAATTTCATAATTTCTAACTATCAATCCTAAAATTGTAGTCTTACCGGCACCGGTCGCACCAACAAAGGCACAGCTTTCCTTTGGATTAATAACGAATGATACATCCTTTAAAATCCAATCATCACTATTATATGCAAACCATACATTTCTAAATTCAATCTTACCTTCGAACTTTTCGATATCGATAGCATCTTCTCTATCTCTAACCTCAGGCATAACATCCATTAAATTAAACAATCTTTCGCTAGCTGTTAATGCCTTTTGAATTTGATTTAATTCATCTGCCAACTCTTGAATTGGGTTAAAGAATTTAGATAAGTACATATAGTATGCAACTACAGAACCAGCAAGCATTCCATATTCAAATCCTAAATAGAAACATACAGCAACACTCAAAATATATACCAATGTAATAAATGGTCTATATAATGCGAAGCATGTAATTGAATTAAATCTAGATTTTCTTAAGAAATCATTCTTTTCCTTAAATTCAGAATCCTTAAAATCCTCTTGGTTAAAGATTTGAGTAATCTTCATACCAGATAAATTCTCATTTAAATAAGTATTTAAATCAGATAAAGCTCTTCTTTCAATTCTAAATCTCTTTGATACTGCTCTTGAGAAAATGAATGATGAAATAGCAACTAGTGCTACTGAAATTAGCATAAATAATGTAATCTTGTATGAAAGATAGAACATTACAGATAATACACCAGCAATATATAAAATATTCTTAAATACTCTAACAATTACATTTGTAAAGAAATCACTCATTGATTGAGTATATGAAGCTACTCTTGTTACTAGTGAGCCTACTGGCATTTCATCAAATTGATGTTGACTCATATTCTCAATATGAGTAAAGACATCTATTCTTAGATTATAAATAATCTTTTGACCTGCATGTTGCAATATCATTGATTCTAAATACAATGTTATCATCGAAACAAGCATTATCGCAAAATAGACAACTGCCATTGTTATTATTCTATCTAAATTCATATTGCCTGATGTAACATTATTAGTAATATCTTCTACTACTAAAGGCAAATATAGATCTAATACTACGTTAGCTATTAATAATACTAAAGCTACTATAAATGAAATTATTTCTGGCCTAACATACTTCATTGTACGTTTTAGCAAGATTCTTGTTGGGATTTTCTTATCTCCCTTTAATTTTAATAATTCCTCTTCCATTAGATAGCACCTCCTTCAACTTCTTTTTCAAGTTCCTGAAGATATACCATCTTTTTATATGTTTCAGAAATATTCATTAAATTCTTTGGAGTATCAAAGGCTTCAACCTCACCATTATTTAAAACTAATATTTTATCTAAATGAGATACAGTTGAAACTCTAGAGGCAATAACTATTGTAGTCTTACCATCTCTTTTTTCATTAATATTCTTAAGAATTGTTTCTTCTGTTTTTACATCAACAGCAGAAACTGAATCATCCATTATCATAATAGGAGCGTCTTTAATATAGGCTCTAGCAATAGAGATTCTTTGTTTTTGACCACCTGATAATGTAACACCACGTTCACCTGATACTGTATCATAACCATCCTTAAAATTAATGATATTATCATCAACATCGGCAAACTTAGCGGCGTTTCTAACCGCTACAGTATCCTTCTTTCTATCGCTAAATGCGATATTATTAGTGATTTTATCAGAGAATAAGAAATTATCCTGTGGAACATATCCTATCGCATCTCTAATAGATTTAATATCACATTCCATTATGTCATGACCATCAATAAAAATAGAACCCTTTGGAACATTATATAATCTTAATAATGAATTAACTAATGTTGTCTTTCCACAGCCAATCTTTCCAATAATACCAATCTTTTCACCTGGATTTATTTCAAATGATACATCCTTTAAATAACTAATTTCTTTAGCATCAGGATATGAGAATGTAAAATTCTTAAAAGTGATTTTACCTTTAACATCATTTAATACATATGGATTATCACAATTTCTTACATCCTCTTCAGTATCTAAGAATTCCGCAACACGCTTTAATGATGTTTTAGCTCTACTTCTCATAGCAACAATTGAACCCATGGCAATTAATGGCCAAATTAATGTATCAAAATAACTAATGAAGGCAACTAAACCACCAGCATTTAAATTAACTGTATGATTAAAGATAATTACTGGATCTCCACTTGCATATTTATATACGACATAGCCACCAACACCTAATACTAATGACATAATAGCCGCGATAATTAATTCAATTAATACATCGAATAAAACTGAAATTCTAGCAAATGATATATTTGTTTCTTTATTCTTTTTCGCAATCTTTGCGAAAGCATGTAATTCAGCTGTTTCTTTAACGAACGCTTTAATTACTCTAATACCTGTAAATGTTTCTTGAGTAAAGTCATAAAGCTTATCGAATTGTTCTTGACGATTCTTCCATTTAATTGACATATATTTTTCAATTAAGAATCCCCATACAATGATTAAAATCATTGGAATAAATGCGATAATTGATAATACCCAATCAAGCTGTACCATCCTAATAATAACTAGTAAACCTAAGAAAAATGCATCTACTATAGTTACAGTACCAAAACCACAGTATTCTTCTATTTGCTCAAGGTCAGTAGTAAACCATGACATGATTGAACCAACCTTATTTTCATGATAATATTTTTGTGATAATCTAGTTGCCTTTTGAAACATCTCATGTCTCATGCCAGACTCTATTCTAATTGAGGCATTAAATAAGGCAAATCTCCATAGCATTCTTCCTAAGAACATTACTATAGCAATAGATATAATCCAAATAGTAATTCTTAATAATTGATTACTAGCGTCAGCTGGCTTATCAGTTAATATATTTACTATATCTCCCAAAAATTCAGGAATGAATAACTGAGCCACATCGACAGCTACTAGGGAGATAATTCCAATTATATATAAAAGAAAATATTTTTTATAATATTTTCTCATGTGTTTTTCAAATAACATAATAATCCGTCCCCCTTCTTTAAATTTAAGACTCACAGTCCAATATTTATTGTAGAACATTTGTTTGAAATAATCTATACTTATTGTTATAATTTTCATGGTGATGTTATGAAAATTATAAGAGATTACGAAAGTCCCGTGTATACAACAAAAAATAGATTATTAGGTCAATGCTTTACAGTAATTGAAAATAAGATAAAATATCATTTTGAATTCGATATTAGAGGCTTTGAAGCCTATATCAAATACGATAGAATCACATTAGTTGATACCGTAATTGAGGAATTCAGAAAATATTTTGGATATATCAATATCTTCTATAATGAAGATAGAACATACTATAGAGCATTTGATGATACATATACATTTAAGCTTCCAATTAAAATAATCCAACCATCTAAATTCTTTATTAATAAAGAAAGATTAGATGCCGTATCAAAATATCTAGAGGATAAGGAAGTATATATTCCTGTTGCAATAATAGATGATGAATATGTTGCTATTTCAGGACATACTAAAATCTATGCTAAAGTTTTAGAGGATGCCAAAATGGTAAATGTATATATGGCAGATTACATTCCAGATAACTTAGATGATTTAGTATATATGGCTAAAGAAAATAATATATTAAAGATTAGCCAAATGGAAATACTAACTGATGAGGAATATAAATCATATATTGAACAATTAGCTGAAATAAATTAAAAAATGGTGCTTGAAACACCATTTTTTTAGTCTATAAATTCGAATTCAAAATCTAAGATTCTTACTAAATCTCCGTTTTGTACTCCGAGCTTTCTTAACTCATCATCAACACCAAAGCTTCTTAATTGACGAGCAAAACGAGCTCTTGCAATATCAGAATCAAAATCTGTCATAGCAAAAATCTTTTCAATCTTCTTTCCACTTACATTATAAACACCATCATCTTGCTTTTCGATGACAAATGGTTTTTCTTCTTCTTTAAATGTATATTCAACTACATCTAATTCATCCTCTTCGAATAAAGAGAATGCCTCAGTAGTCTCAAGCGTATCAGCAATCTTATATAATAATTCATTTAAATTATCATGAGCCATTGCTGAAATTTCTATAACAGGTAGATCAACATGCTTCTTAAATTCTTCTAAGTTTTCCTTAGCTCCAGGCAAATCCATTTTATTAGCAACGATAATCATAGGACGCTTAGATAAGTTCATCTTATATTCTTTAAGCTCACTATTTATAATCTTAAAATCTTCATATGGATCTCTTCCATCTACTGATGCCATATCTATGATATGGACAATAACCTTACATCTTTCAATATGACGAAGGAATTGTAGTCCTAATCCTGCTCCTTCATGAGCACCTTCAATGATACCAGGAAGGTCAGCCATTACGAAGTCTCTTCCATCAGGTAATCTAACCATACCTAAATTTGGAACTAAAGTTGTAAAATGATATGCAGCAATCTTTGGTCTTGCTGAAGACACAGCTGCTATTAATGTTGATTTACCAACTGAAGGGAATCCAACAAGTCCACAGTCAGCTAAAACTCTAAGCTCACATCTGACTGTTTTCTTTTCTCCTGGTTCTCCCTTTTCACAGAAATCAGGACATTTATATGTACCATTAGCTAAAGCTAAATTACCACGGCCTCCACGGCCACCCTTACATACAACAAACTCTTGCTTATTCTCTGTGATATCACAAATAACCTTATTTGTTTCATCATCAAATATTGTTGTTCCTACAGGGACTCTAATATATGTGTCATCAGCATTAGCACCATATTGTCCTTTATTTCTGCCTTTTTCTCCAGGAACTGCTTTTATTTTCGGGTTATATCTTAAATCTAATAATGTAGATAATCCCTCATCACCCACAAATATAACAGAGCCTCCTTTTCCGCCGTTTCCACCATATGGTCCACCGCGTTCTACTTTAAGCTCTCTTCTATATGCAACAATTCCATCTCCGCCTTTACCAGCTTCAACTTCAATCTTAGCTAAATCTATGAACATAATAAAAGCCTCCCTTCAAATAAAAATAAATGCCCGATAAAAAAATCGGGCAATAAGAATAACTATTAATTAAGCTTCAACAGGGTAAACAGAAACTTGCTTCTTATCTCTACCCTTACGCTCGAATTTAACAGTACCAGCAACCTTAGCGAATAAAGTGTCATCTCCACCACGACCAACGTTAGCACCAGGGAAAACTCTAGTACCTCTTTGACGATATAAAATTGAACCAGCTGATACTACTTCGCCATCAGATGCCTTAGCACCAAGACGCTTAGCTTCAGAATCACGGCCGTTCTTAGTAGAACCTACACCTTTTTTAGATGCGAATAACTGCAAATTAAATCTTACTAACATCGTATAATCCTCCATTTAAACAATTTTTACATTTTTAGGATGATCTTCTGACATTTGCTTAGCAAATTCACTAAATGTTTTAATGATTGCTGCTGTAATGTCATTTGATTCTACTGTAAATGTAGAATATCCTTCGCTCATTTCTAATCCAATAATGTTGTAACCTAGATTATCAAGAGCATTTATAGTCATTGTTAACGCTGTAGAAATTCCTGCACATACAATATCTTTTCCAAAATTTTTGAAATCTGCATGTCCATCTACTACAACATTAAATTTATTATCTACTTCTTTAATACTAATTTTTGTCATAATTATTAAGCATTAATTGCTTCAATAACTAACTTTGTGTAAGCTTGACGATGACCCTTCTTGCTAGCTGAATGCTTCTTTGGCTTATACTTGAAGATAACAATCTTCTCGCCTCTACCATGCTTTTCAACCTTAGCTGTTACTGTAGCACCCTTA
>JAILPD010000001.1 GCA_024690445.1 Acholeplasmatales bacterium | reverse complement strand
TAGAAATAGAGATGGTATCTTTGCAATATTTGAAAAAGAACATCCAAATATCGTTGTAAATTTCGCAGCTGAAAGCCATGTAGATAGATCAATTGAAAATCCTGCTGTTTTCCTTGAAACAAATATTTTAGGAACACAAGTATTAATGGATGCTTGTAGAAAATATGGAGTTGAAAGATATCATCAGGTTGGTACTGATGAAGTTTATGGTGATCTACCTCTAGATAGACCAGATTTATTCTTCTATGAGGATACTCCAATTCATACATCAAGCCCATATAGTACAAGTAAGGCTAGTGCCGATTTATTAGTATTAGCATATCATAGAACATATGGTTTACCAGTAACTATTTCTAGATGTTCAAACAATTATGGCCCATATCAATTCCCTGAAAAATTAATCCCATTAATGATTAATAATGCAACTCATGATAAGCCACTTCCTGTATATGGTAATGGTTTAAATGTAAGAGATTGGTTATATGTAGAAGACCATTGTAAGGGTATTTTAGCAATTCTAGAAAAGGGTAGAGTTGGTGAGGTTTACAATTTAGGTGGTCATAATGAAAAGGCTAATATTGAAATTGTTAAGATCATTTTAAAGGAACTTGGTAAATCAGAAGATTTAATTACATATGTAACTGATAGAAAAGGTCATGATAGAAGATATGCAATTGACCCAAGTAAAGCTATGAAGGAACTAGGTTGGCAACCAACTATCATGTTTAAGGATGGAATTGTTTTAACTATTGATTGGTATAAGAAGAATAAGGATTGGTTAGATGAATGTACTTCAGGTGACTACCTAACTTACTATGAAAAGATGTATCAAAAGAGATAATAGGTGATTATATGAGTAAAACAATAGGTAATTTTACTTTCAATGAAACCGAAATTGAAGGTGTATATATTATTGATGTAAAAAAATATGGAGATAACAGAGGTTACTTCATGGAAACATATAAGGAGGCAGATTTTAAAGCTGCTGGCCTAAATTATACATTCGTTCAAGATAATCAATCTAAATCTAAAATGGGTGTATTAAGAGGTCTACATTTCCAAAAGAAGTTCCCACAAGCTAAACTAGTTAGATGCTTAGAGGGTGAAGTGTTTGATGTTGCTGTAGATTTAAGAAGGGACTCTAAAACCTATGGTAAATGGGTAGGAGTTATCTTATCTGGAGAATTGGGTAATCAATTTATGATTCCTCGTGGTTTTGCCCATGGCTTTGTAGTTTTAACTGAAACTGCGACATTTGCTTATAAATGTGATGAATTATATCACCCAGAAGATGAGGGTGGTATTATGTGGAATGACCCTGAAATAGGTATTGATTGGCCTTATAAGGGTGATGTATTATTATCTGAAAAGGATAAATTACATAAAGCGTTAAAGGAATCTAAAATAGAGTTTTAATATTAGACGATATCATAAATAGTGAGGTACTTAAAATCGTATGATTTCATTTTTTGACAAACCATTTGTTAAAGAATTAAATAATAACTGGAAGTTTGAATATGTAGTGGCATTATTATATGTATTGTTTGGTTTTATTGGCTGGTACTTTTCATATACTTATTCTGGAATATGCATTATTTTTATAACAATTATATTGTTGATGGTATTTAATGATTTTAAGTATTTACTCGCTGCCGGATTATGCATCATATTCTCATATAATGGTGGTTATGGAAGTACTGAATTCCCTGTTGAGATTGCATCATATGCTGGATGCTTAATTGCTTTAATAATTTTGTATACAATATTCAATTTTAAAAAGGAAGCATTAAAAAAGCCTAAATCCTATATAGGTATTATGATATTGACTATGTCATGTATGTTACCAATATTTTGGAATAATGTAATTACAGAAGAATATAAACTAATGTATTTCATTTATTTTTCATGGCTTTTATATGTAGTTCTATATTTTATTGTTGGTATTAATATTGGTAAAAATTCATTAAGGTTCTTAATTTTTACATTCAGTTTTTTATCAGTATTAATCTCGCTAGAATGTGTAATTACAATGCTTAAGATGCATAAAGAAAATCCAACATGGAATATGCTAGCATTTGCTTACTCATTAGGATGGGGAATTTGTAATGAGGCAGCTATTCTTATTTGCTTTTTCTTACCATTTGCTTTCTATGAATTAATAAAATCAGAAGATTCCATAATGTCTTTGGCAGCTGTTATAAAAATTATGATTTCAATTATGGGTTTATTCCTTACAAATTCAAGAGGTGGCCAATTATTTGGAATTCTTGAAATAGTAATCCTATTAGTATTAACAGCTATTAAATCAAAGAAGAGATGGACTAATTTAGTATTCTTAGGATTATTAATGGCTTTAGGTATCTTATTCATTCATTTAAAGTTTGATTTAACAAGAATAATTGAAATTCTAAAAAATGTTAATATTAGTGAAAAATTGGATGATAATGGTAGATTTGATTTATATCAAAGAGCATTTAATTTATGGAATAAGAATTGGGTTAATAGAATCTTTGGTAGTGGAATTGTAAGTGAAATAGAAGTTAGAATGAGCTATGGTAAGCTAGGTACTATATTTACTGTATATCATTCAACATTCTTTGAAACTTTAGTGTTTGGTGGTGCAATTGGTATATTAGCCTTATTGTTCCATTTTTATGAAAAGTATAAGCAATTATATAAAAAAGATATTTTATTCGTATTTGTTATGTTAACATCATACATTTCAGTAGATATTTATGGAATGTTTGATAACACATATGGAATGTATTATTATATGGTTCCACTTGTCATGATAATGGCTGCGTTAGATACTGATAAATCTGTTGAATTATTTATTAATCAGCCAATGGATAATGAATGGTTTAAATATATTTATTAATAATCAAATAGACTATGGGGGTATTTGTTTTGAAAAAAATAGAATTAGAAGAATTAAAAAAAATAGAATTAGAAATATTGATTCATTTTGATGAATTTTGTAAAGAGCATGATATAAAGTATTCTTTAACTGGTGGTACATTATTAGGTGCTATTAGACATAAGGGCTTTATACCTTGGGATGATGATATTGATATTATGATGAATAGAGATCAATATGAAAAATTTATAAAATTATATTCTAATGATGGTAATAGATATAAATTAATTACTAGACATAATTCAAAAAAATATAATTATATGTTTTCAAAAGTTGTAGATACAAATACTACATTGATTGAAGACCATAATTATAAGGTTAAGGATATGGGCGTATTTATTGATATATTCCCTATAGATACATTAGGAAATAGTTATGAAGAAGCTCATAAGAAAATGAAAAAGATTAAATATAATTTTTATATAGCTGTAGCTTCAAACTGGAGACATTATTATATTAATAAGAGTAAGGGATTTTTAAGACAAATACTAAGATTTATATTTTTTATTTTAAGTAGATTTAGTAATGCTAATAAAAAATATGACAAGATAGAATCACTTTTCCCGTTTGATAATAATTCAAAATATTTCGGTTGTGCTTGTGGAGTATATGCTTATAAAGAAATTATGTCATCCGATATTTTTAAAGACTACATTGAAGTAGAATTTGAAGGAAGAAAATTTATGTCAATAGAAAAGTATGATGATTATCTAAAGGGCATTTATAATAATTATATGGAGCTTCCTCCAGTAGAAAAGAGAGTAACACATCACACTTTTGATGCGTTTGAGAAAGAGGTAGAAAATGAAAGAAATTAATATTAGCAAGGTAGATTTTGATGTATTGTTATATATTGAAAAATGCCAAAGAACAAACACAATATTTAGTGTTGCAGAAACTGCAAGAGAATTATTTAAAAATGAGCAAGATATTTTAAATTCATTATCTAATTTACATAATAAAGAGTTAATTGAAAATGATAATGTTCTTACAAAGAAGGGTGTAGAATATTTAGAGTCTCATAAGATTGATAATGCAATTATTTTAGCTGCTGGTATGTCTACTAGATTTGTACCAATTAATTTTGAAATGCCTAAGGGTTTAATTGAAGTTAAGGGTGAAAAGCTAATTGAAAGACAAATTAGACAATTAAATGAAGTAGGAATTAAAGAAATTTATATCGTTGTTGGATATATGCACGAAAGATTTGAATATTTAAAGGATAAATTTGGTGTTGAGCTAATTTATACTGATGATTATAAAATTAAGAATAATCATGCAAGTGTATACGCTGCTAAAGATCATTTAAAGAACTCAATTATTACATCATCTGACTTATATTTTGATAAGAATATTTTCCAAAAATATGCTTATGATTCTTATTATTGTACTATCTATATTCCTGGAAAGACAGCTGAAAGAGGAATTGTTACTGATAATGATGATAAGATTATTGAAACAATGTATGGTGATAGATGCTACGACATTTGGGTAACTTTAGGCTATGCATATTTTGCTAAGAAGTTCTCAGATAATATGATTGATATTTTAACTAAGGAAATGAATATAGAAAAGAATTATTCTAAATTCTGGGCTGATTTCCAAGATGAGCATCTTGATAGATTATATATGTATGCAAAGAGAGTTGATTCAAGCGTTATTCATGAATTTGATTCATTAGAAGAATTAAGAGAATTTGATAGCAAGTATCAAACAAATTCTGGTTCAGTTATTATGCATAAGCTATGCCATTTATTAGCAGCTAATGAAAATGAAATCATTAATCTTGAATTATTAAAGAAAACAAAGCCTACAATGTTTAAATTTGATTTTAAGGATAATACATACATTTGTGATATAAATCCTGATGATAAGGTAAGAATCATTGTAAGAGGTAGAATCTATTATCAATGTAGAGAAGATGATACTGATTCTAAATTAAAGCTTTATAAAATGGATAAGAATATTCTTATTGATGGTAAGAAAGATATTGATGTAGAAAAGGATTTAAATTCTGTATTTGAATTAACTAAAGATTTCGTTGAATATCATAAGAGAGCTGTTCCTTTATGTGCCGCTGAAAATGTTGTTTCTAAGTTTGTTAACGCACCTTTAGGATTAGGCTTTCAAGAAAGATATATAATGAATAATACATATTCATTTAATATGGATGATAACTTCATTGGATGTGAGAAGTTATTCCCATTCTATCAAAAACTATCTGAGGTATGTGAAAAGATTTTTGATGCTAAATATGTAGATCCTAGACCATTTACTGGTATGCACTGTATCGATATGGTTACAAAGACAATTTGTAAGCCAGGTGAAAAGATGATGATTTTAAGTAAGGAACATGGTGGACACGCATCTGTTAAACCTGTTGTTGAACGTTTAGGATTAGTTACTTATGAAGCACCTTATAATATAGATAAGATGGATTTAGATACTGATAAATTAAATGAAATGGTAAAAAAGGAAGGTATTAAGTATATATTACTTGCACCTTCAGACATTATTAAGCCATTAAGTATTGATAAAATTGATACAACTAATTGTGTATTAATGTGGGATGCATCACAGTTATTAGGTTTAATCGCTGCGGGTTTATGTTTTAATCCATTAAAAACTATGAAGAATATTGTTATGTTTGGTGGTACTCATAAGACATTCCCAGGTCCTGCAAGTGGATTAATTTTAACTAATGAGAAGAATCTACATGAATTAATGGAAAAAGAAATTAATCCAAAGCTTACAAGACATTCTCAGATGCACCAAAAGATTAGTTTATTATTTGCATTAATCGAATTTGAAAAATATGGTACTGAATATATGAGTCATATGGTTCACTGCTCTAACTATTTAGGAGCTAGATTAAGAGAATATGGCTATGACATCGCAGATGTAGATGGAAAAATTTCTGAAACTCATCAAGTATTTATCAGATGTGATAAGAAAACTATGGATACCATTTATAATAATGCATATAGATGTGAAGTTACATTAAATAAGAAGCATAAAGATTTATTTAGAGGATATGGTGTAAGATTAGGTACACAAGAAATCGCTAGATATGCATGGGATGATAAGGCACTAGATATTGTCGCTGAAAT
>JAILPD010000047.1 GCA_024690445.1 Acholeplasmatales bacterium | reverse complement strand
CCATCATCGTTAGTTACTAAAAAATTCATAGGCTACCTCGCATATAATAATCTTATCTAGTCTTATTTCATTTATATTATTACCACTTTCATATTTAGATTTCTTATTACCTATTTTTGATTATGGATTAAAATATATTTTTATTGGAATAAATATATATGTTGTAAATCTAAAAAATATATTACTGATAATTAATATCCAATCATTTAATTTTTATATGATGTTAGTCTACTATTTAATATTTGGATTTATCATTTATACTTTTATAAAGAAAAAATATAAGATAGTATCAATTTCAGTAATGGCAGGATATTTATTAGGAATATTATATTTTAGATTTGTTAATCCGTACGCAAATATTACCTTCATTGATTGTGGGCAGGGAGATTCAGCTTTAATTGAGCTTCCCCATGGGGATGGTGTAATGCTAGTAGATGCCTATAATTCTTATAATTATTTAAAAACTAAAGGATTATACAAAATAGATTATTTAGTTTTAACACACTCAGATTCTGATCACATAGGTGATTATATTGAAATAATAAATAATTTTAATGTTAAGAATATATTATATCCATCATTTGATGAGAAGTTTTCTGAATTATTAATGGATATTAATGTGAAAAAATTAGGAATAAATGATAATTACATTATCAATAATGACTTCAATATTAAATTGATAGGACCAATTAATAAATATGATGACCCTAATTCAAATAGTATAGTATTTAGAATGGATATTAATAGTACTAAAATATTATTTACAGGAGATATGACAGAGAATGAAGAAAATGATTGTATCAATAAATATAAAAACGAATTGGATTCAGATATTTTAAAGGTTGCTCACCATGGGTCTAACACATCATCAAGCTTAGAATTTATTGATTTAGTTAAGCCAGATGTTAGTATTATATCAGTAGGATTTGATAATAAATATGGGCTTCCAAATGATGAGATAGTAAAAAGGCTTAAAAACTATTCTACAGTTTATATGACTAAAGATAGTGGTAATATTAATGTTAAAATATCGAAAGATAAATATGCTATTTCAACATATCGATAATTTGTGATAATATTATTATATGCGAGGTAGCCTATGAATTTTTTAGTAACTAACGATGATGGATATGAAGCATATGGAATAAGACTTTTAGCTTCTCATTTACAAAGATTTGGCAATGTTTATATTATTGCCCCTGACAGTAATAGAAGTGCTATATCTCACGCTATGAATATCCATACTCCTGTAACATTTAAAAAAGTAGATGATTATTTAAATATTCCAGTATATATTACATCAGGAAATCCATCTGATTGTGTAAGAATGGGAGTATCCTTATTAAATGTTAAATTTGATATAGTATTTTCAGGTATTAATTCAGGATTAAATTTAGGTACTGATGTCTTTTATAGTGGTACTTGTGCAGGCGCTAGAGAGGCTATGATTGATGGGGTAGCTGGTGTTTCTATTTCAACTGGAAGAGAAAATTTTAAAATAGTAGAAAATGAAATAGATATATTATTAGATAAAATTATTAATCATCATCTATATTCAACTGAATATTTTTTAAATATAAATTTTCCAAAGAAGACATTTGATAAATCAAAGGATTTCGTTATTGCTAAAAGCGGTAAAAAGATTTTCATTACTAAATTCAAAAATGAAGATGGATTAGTAATGGAAGAATCACATGAATTAATAAAGGATACTAATCCAGATACAGATGTATATTTACATGATATTGGTTATACTACAATAGTTCCAATTGGAATGGATCCAACCGAACATGATGTATATAAAAAACTAAAAGGACAAGATTAATTCTTGTCCTTTATCATTTCATTATATTCTTGGATTTCTAAAAATTTTTCTTTTTTGGTCTTTGGGACTGGATCATAACCACCCTTTGATAGTGGATTACATTTTAATAGTCTTTTAATAGTTAGAAAAGAAGCCTTAAAGAAATTAAATTTTTCGTAGCATTCTAAAGCATAATTTGAGCATGTCGGAAAATATTTACACTTTGGTGGTGTATTAGCAGAATATCCATTTTGATATGCTTTAATTAGCTTTCTAGCTAATTTATTTTTCATGATAGATTCTTTCCCAAACTTTTGCTAGTGTAGCTTCACCCATAGTTTCTTTTATAATTGCATAAGCAAATTCTAAAGAATAAGCTACTGATTTAGATGTAATTAGTTTTCCATCAACAGTTACACCTTGATCTGTATATGTACCTTTAAAATCAGCATTCATTGAAGTGAAGCATGTATATCTTTTATTTACTAATAAACCAAGTCTTCCAAATAAAGTAGGAGCGGCACAAATACCACATAAGTATTTATTTTTCTTATGGAAATCTAAGACGATATTATGTACCATTTCAGATTGATATAAGAATTTCCAATGGGCACCACCTGGAATAATTAATACATCGTAATCATCGATATTAACTTCATTTAATGGAGTTAAATTAGAAAGAGTAAATCCATGTCCTCCTGTAACAGAAGAATTCAAACTAGCGACAGTTAAATCAGCACCTGCTCTTCTTAATAAAGCAAATGGAGCCATTGCCTCCTCTTCCTCAAAACCTTCAAAAATTAATGCTAAATATTTCATATTAAACCACGTCCTTGTGTTTATTATACAATAAAAGTTACAAATTTAAAGAATTCTTTTTATTTATAAATTTAATATTTATAAGAGTAAAAAAATATTGTATAATTAAAATGATTTTTAGAGGTGTTTTTTATGAACATTAATTATGAAAAAAACCAAATAATGGTATATGGAAAAGCAATTAAATATGATGCGTTTATAAAAAAACTATCAGATTTATCTGGAGAACAAATCTATGGTTTTTTTAATAGCCGTGGAATCATGTTGCCACGTATGATGAATTGCTTAGCTTTGGTTTCTGTATTAAATAATAAAATTAAATTTTTGCATTCTAATTCCTTAACTAAGGATTATTTTGTTAGACTTCAACATTATTCAAGCTTTACTGAAACTCAGCTTGAGAATTTATTCATTGCCTTAAATTCTTCAAGTCAGGATTTTGCACAATATAGATTTAACCTAATGAAGCTAATTGTTGATAATTATGAAGCATTAGATATCAATGATGGTGAAATTACATATCTTAAGAATCTAAAGAAGGAAAAGATTAAAAGCTTTGAAGATTATGTAGGATATGTAAGTGCTGCATGTCTTGAACAGCCAGGTACATTTGATGGTGCCCTAATTGAAGATTTAAAGAAGGACTTAATGTTTACAGCTACTAACCAAGAAATTATCTTAATTGGTGAGAAGTATGGTATTACAATTCCTGAAAGATTACAAAAGGATGAATATGTTGGTTTTATTAAGTATTATTTAAATCAACAAGGAAAGTTAACTGAAGAGGCTGATGAGGTATTAGATGGAATGTCTATTAATGGATTATCTATCTATGCTAAGCGTGAAGGTATTCCTATGCAGCCATCAATGAGTAAGGATGATTTAGTTACTTATTTATTCTATATTCTTGAACAATGCGAAATTCCATATTCAACTTGTGAATCTATTACTTATGAAGAGACCATTTATAAGCCATTAGAATTTACAATTGATTTAAGCGCTATTACACCATTTGGAAATGGTGATGCTAAAAAGATTATTCACTATGAAGGTGAAGAGGCAGATAGTGAAGAATATAATGCTATGTTAGACTTAATCAATAATCCAGTTGTGGTTGAGCCTGTTGTCGAAGAGGTGCCTGTAGATGAACTTCCTAAGGTTGAAATTGAACGTCCTTTACGACCTGGCGAAACAAGAGCTAATGTTGAAGAGCAAAAGCCTGAGCCTATAGTTGAAGAAAAGAAGGTAGAAGCTCCTGTTGTTAAAAAGGAGAAGGTAATACCATTAAGCGAAAAGCTTGGAATTGATGTTAATAAAGTAGAAGAAAATGAAAAATACGCTGAGCGTGAAAAAAAGGTATTTAAAAATAGTAGAGGCAAAAATGTAGCTATTTGTGTTTTTGCTGGAATAATAGTAGTTTTGGCTTTAGTAGCTTTAGGAATTGCTATTAAGATGTAGGAGATTTAATATGTCTAAGAAAGCACCTGGTGCTAAGTATACACCAATGATGGAACAATATTTAGAGATTAAAAAGGACTATAAGGAAACTATAGTCTTTTTCCGTTTGGGTGATTTCTATGAAATGTTCTTTGAGGATGCTTATACTGCATCTCGCGAACTAGAATTAGCTTTAACAGGTAAGGATGCTGGTGCGGAAGAGAGAGTTCCGATGTGCGGAATTCCATATCACGCTGCGAATGAATATATTGAAAAGCTTGTATCTCGTGGCTATAAGATTGCCATTGTTGAACAAATAGAAGATCCTAAAGAGGCAGTAGGTATAGTAAAACGTGGTGTAATTAAGATTATTACTCCAGGTACTATTGAATCTGGTATTCGTGAAAAGGATAATAATTTTATCGCATCAATTGATTATTTTAAAAGAGAGTACATTTTATGCTATGCCGATATTACAACAGGTGAAGGATATGTAACTTCATTTAAATCATTTGATATTTTATTAAATGAAGTGTTAGGCTTACATATTAAAGAAGTTATTGTTAATTCATCTTTTAATAATAAGAAGCTAGGTGAATTTATTAATACAAATTCAATTGCATATTCAGTTTGTGATAATTTAGAAGTTGATGATGATTTATCATTCATCTATTCTGATATCGAAGATAATTATAAGAATGCATGTAAGACATTGATAAATTATTATATTTCTACACAATATCAAAAGCCTGTATTTTTTAAGAAATTTAAATCATATGTAAAAGAATCTTATTTACATTTAGATGCCTTTACTAAAAAGAATCTAGAATTGACTGAAACTATTAGATTAGGAAATAGAAATGGATCTTTACTTTGGTTAATTGATAAATGTAATACAGCGATGGGCTCAAGAATGATTCACAAATGGATTGATAAGCCACTTGCTGATAAAGAAGAAATAAACGAAAGATTAGATTTCGTAGAAGCCTTAAATTCTGATTTTGTTTCTAAAGAAGAAATTAAAAAGATTTTTAAGGATGTTTATGATTTAGAAAGAATTATTGGTAGAATTTCATCTGGTTCTGCTAATGCTAAAGATTTAGTATGGCTAAGAAGAAGCTTAAAGAATATACCTGATTTAAAAAGAATTCTTGCCAATATGGGAATAGATGGCGCTAAAGCATTAAATGATAGAATTGATGAACATAGAGATGTATATGCATTATTAGATGCTGCTATAGTTGATAATCCTCCTTTTTCAGTTAAGGATGGAGATATTATTAAAGATGGTTTTGATAAGGATTTAGATGAAATTAGATCTATTGCAAGAAATGGAAAAGAATGGATTTTAAATTATGAAGCATCTGAAAGAGAAAGAACTGGTATTAAGAATTTAAAGGTTGGATATAACAAGGTTACTGGTTATTTCATTGAAGTATCTAAGGGACAAATTGAAAATATTCCTGAGGATTCAGGATATATTAGAAGATCAACATTAGTTAATGCGGAAAGATTTATATCACCTGCTTTAAAGGAATATGAAACAAAGGTGTTATCAGCTTCTGATAAGGTAATGTCTTTAGAATATGAAATCTTTGTTTCTATAAGAAAAAAGGTTTCTTTATATATTAAGAGTTTACAAGAATTAGCAGATTCTATTTCTATATTAGATTGTTATTGTGCACTTTCTGATATTGCAATTAAGTATAATTATGTAAGACCTAGATTTAATGATAAAAGAGAGATTAATATCGTTGATGGTAGACATCCTGTTTTAGAGGCCTTAATTGGAGATCAATATATTGTTAATGATGTTGTAATAAATAAATACAATATGATGCTTATAACAGGTCCTAATATGAGTGGTAAATCCACTTATATGAAGATGCTAGCAACTATTGTTATTCTTGCTCAAATTGGATCATTCGTTCCTGCTAGAGTTGCAGATTTAATGATTTTTGATTCTATATTTACAAGAATTGGTGCATCTGATGATTTGGTTTCTGGTCAATCAACGTTCATGGTTGAAATGAGTGAGGCAAATTATGCTATTGCAAATGCTACCAAGAATTCATTAGTATTATTTGATGAAATAGGTAGAGGTACTGCCACATTTGATGGTATGGCATTAGCTCAAGCTATTTTAGAATATTTACATGAAAAGGTTGGTTGTGTAACTTTATTCTCAACTCACTATCATGAATTAACATCACTAGATTCTAAATTATCTAGATTAAAAAATGTACATGTAGAGGCAAAAGAAACATCAAATGGTGTTGCATTCTTACATAAGGTTATTGATGGCCCAACAGATAAGTCATATGGTATTAATGTTGCAGAACTAGCAGGACTTCCGAAATCATTAACTGAAAGAAGTAAGAAGATATTAGAGCATTTAGAAGAACAAAGCCAATTAAAGGGTAATATTACATTAGATTTATTTAATTTTGATGAATTTGATGAAAAGCCTGAAGTTAAGGAAGATTCTATTGCTTTAAAGATTAAGCAAAGATTAGATGAAATTGATATTGATAAATTAACACCAAAGGAAGCTATTAATTTAATATATGAGCTAAAGGAGATTGAATAATATGGGTAAGATATTAAAAATGTCTCCTGAGCTAGCAAATAAAATAGCGGCTGGTGAGGTTGTTGAAAGACCATCAAGTGTTGTTAAGGAATTAGTAGAAAACTCAATTGATGCAAATTCTAAAACAATTAAGATTCAATTAAAAAGTGGTGGATTAGAATTCATTAGAATAATTGATGATGGCGATGGTATGGATAAGGATGATGTTGAAATGGCATTTGTGCCACATGCAACATCTAAAATAAAAACTGAATATGATTTATTTAGAATCATGACACTAGGCTTTAGAGGGGAAGCTATCGCCTCTATAGCAGCTGTATCTGAGATGGAGATTATCTCATCAGAAGATGGCATAGAAGGGTATAGATGTCTTTATAAAGGTGGTATTAGAAAGGAAGCTTCTATAACACCATCTAATAAGGGGACTCAAATTACTGTAAAGAATCTATTTATAAATACTCCTGCAAGACTTAAATATATGAAGAGTGAAAAGAGTGAACTTGCCTCTATCTTATTCTTTGTTGAAAGGATTGCGATGGCACATCCTGATATTAGATTTACTGTTTTTAATGACGATAAGCTTCAATTTCAAACATCTGGATCTAATAAAATAACAAATTTGGTTGGTGAGGTTTATGGTTTAGACGCTGCTAAATCTGTATTAGAAACATCATATATATCTGATGGATATAGAGCGCATTTAGTGCTATTAAAGCCTCAATTTTATAGATCTAATAAATTGGAAATAACATTAGTAATTAATGGTAGATTTGTAAAGAATTATGCTATTACAAATACTACAGTTGATGCATATGATACATTCCTACCTATTGGTAAGAATCCAATTACAATTCTATATTTTGATATTGATCCATTATTAGTAGATTGTAATTGTCATCCTAATAAGCTTGAGATTAAGCTTGCTAATGAGGCTGAAATTTGTGCTTTATTAAAGAAGAAAATTCAAGAATGCTTAAAGGGTGAAACGCTAATCCCAACAAGAGAGATTAGTAAACAAAAATCATATGAGAAAACTACAATTTTTGATTCAGTATTAAATGAAGAACCTACATATAATAAAGATGCAAAAAATGAATATGTAGATGAAAAGAAATCTATTTTTAATTTAGATGTTAAAAAGGATGAATATATTGAAGAAAAAGATGAAGTAATTAAAAAAGAACCAAATGAAGAGATAAAGCCTATTGAAGAAAAGAAAATAGAAAATAAAAAGAAGCTTCCATATATGGAATATGTAGGACAAGCTTTTGGTACATATTTAATATTTCAAAATAGTGATGGCTTATATTTAATGGATCAGCACGCAGCGGCTGAAAGAATTAATTTTGAATATTATTATGAATTATTAGGTAATGATAATCAGCCTAAGACTGATTTATTAATTCCAATTTCCTTATCTATTTCTAAAAAGGAAGCCTTATATGTTGAGGAACATTTAAGTGATTTTAATGATATTGGTTTTAGTTTAGAACAAATAGGTGATACTGATTTTGTTATTAGAACAGTTCCTCTTTGGGCTAAATTTGATAATTTTGAAGCAATCGCATATGATGTCATTGCTAAAATGATTGAAAATAATAAGGTTAATGTTGCTTATTTTAGAGAAGCTATTTCTAAAATGGTAGCATGTAAGGCATCTATTAAGGCTAATCATGCCTTATCTAGAATTGAAATAGATTCATTGATAGAAAGATTAAATAAATGTAATAATCCATTCACATGTCCACATGGAAGGCCTACAATTATTAAGCTATCTACTGAAGAATTAGAAAAAATGTTTGAGAGGATTCAATCTAAATAATGAAGAAGGTAATTGCTATATTAGGACCTACAGCTGTAGGAAAAACCAAAATCTCAATAATGATTGCCAAGCATTATAATGTTGATGTTATTAGTGGTGATTCTGTGGCTGTCTATAGAGGGCTTGATATAGGAAGTGCTAAGCCAACTAAAGAAGAAATGGATGGCGTTATTCATCATTTAATTGATGTTAGAAATCCTGGTGAGGAATATAGCACTGCTGATTTTCAAAGAGAAGCTAGAAAGATAATTGATAATAATGAATTATCTATTATTGCTGGTGGTACTGGATTATATATTAAAAGCGCTATATTCAATTATGAATTTATGGCAAAGGGTAGAGATTTATCATTTGGTGATAAATATGAAAATTTATCAAATGAGGAATTATTTGATTTATTATTAAAAAAAGATCCAAACATTGATAGAACAAAGCTTCATCCAAATAATAGAAAAAGAGTATTAAGAGCTTTAGAGGTTAAAGAGGATACTGGAGATTCTATCCATAGTTTTAATCATAAGGATGAGCCTATTTATGATTATTTCATTTGTTATTTATCTCTGCCTAGAGATATTTTATATGAAAGAATTAATAAGAGAGTTGATCAAATGTTTGATGATGGCCTAGAAAAGGAAGTTAAGGATTTATATGATAAAGGTATTTATCCTCACGCTATAGGATATCAAGAATTCATTCCTTATTTTAATGGAGAAAAGACATTAGATGATGTAAAAGAGACAATTAAGCTAAACACAAGGCATTTAGCTAAAAGACAGGAAACTTGGTTTAAAAATCAAATGAAGTCACATTTTTATACTGTCAACCTGGATAATATAGATGAGACTATAAATGATATAATAAAAGACATAGATGATTGGAGATTAAAATGAGACTTTATTTAATTGGTATGATGGGTTCGGGTAAATCTACCCTAGGTAAAAGATTAGCAAAAGAATTAGGATATGAATTCATCGATATGGATTTATATATTGAAGAGACTACTCAAAAGACTATAGAAGAAATATTCCATGATTATGGTGAGGCTTGGTTTAGAGCATATGAGAAGAATACTTTAAAAGATTTCCAAAAGATGGATAATGTAATTATCGCAACTGGCGGTGGTGTAATTAAGGATAAGACTAATAAGAGTCTAATGGATGGGAAATGTATCTATTTAAGAGTACCTTGTGATATTTTACAAAAAAGATGTGATGAGTCTGATATCGTAAGACCTTTACTTCAAACTAGAACAATAGCTGAAATCTTTGAAGAAAGAAAAGATTTATATGACTATTTTAAGGATATTGAAGTTTTAAATGTCGATATTGATGAAGCATTAGCTAATTTATTAAAGGAGCTAAAATAATATGAATATATTAGTAATTAATGGTCCAAATTTAAACATGCTAGGTAAAAGGCCTAAGGAGCATTATGGTTCTTTAACATTAGATGAAATAAATGATTTAATGATTGAGAATAAGAGCGCTGATATGAATTTAGAATTTTTTCAATCTAATAGTGAGGGAGATATTGTAACTAAGATTCAAGACGCAGTCTTAAATTCATTAGATGCAATTATCATTAATCCAGGTGCTTATACTCATACATCAGTTGCTATTCATGATGCTTTAGAGATGTTTAATGGAGAAAAGATTGAAGTTCATTTATCTAATGTAGATGATAGAGAAGACTTCAGAAGAATAAATTTTGTAAGAAGCGTATGTACTAAAACTTTCTCAGGTAAAAAGGAAGGCAGCTATTTAGACGCGATAGATTATTTGAAAAAATAATATAAATTTGATATAATACTTTACATAATTTGATTTAAGGGGAGAAAACAATGGTTTCAAGTAATGATTTTAAAAATGGAATGACAATTCTATATGAAGGAAACTTATATAAGATTTTAGAATTTATGCATGTTAAGCCTGGCAAAGGAGCAGCCTTTGTTAGAACTAAGCTTAGAAATCTTAGAACTGGAGCTATCGTAGATATTACTTTCCAAAATGCAGAAAGAGTTACTTTAGCAGACATTGTTAAATTTAAGAGTCAATATCTATATGATACTGGTGATGCATTATGCTTTATGGATACTGAAACTTATGAGCAAACTGAAATCCCATATAATCTAGTTAGTGAAGAACGTAAATTTTTAAGAGAAAATCAAATCATTGAAATTGAAAAATACAATGATGAAATAATTGGTATTATCTTACCTGATAAGGTAACACTTCAAATTGTAGAATGTGAGCCTGCAATTAAGGGTGATACAAAATCAGGTGGAGCAATGAAGGATGCCAAATTAGAAACTGGCCTAGTTGTAAAGGTGCCTTTATTTATTGAAAATGGTGAAGAGATCATCATTTCAACAATTGATGGTAAATATTCAAGTAGAGCTTAAATAAAATAGGAGTGTAGAGAATTGGACGTACAATCGATTGTACCTCTTTCGATAGGGGTAACTGGTGGAATTTTAATAGCGGTAATGGTAGTGCTTGTCATCTTTTCGGCATTTTTCTCAATGAGTGAGACTGCCTTTTCTTCAACAACAGATGCTAAGCTAAGATTATTAATTGAAGAAAGAAAAAAAGGAGCTAAGAAGGCTTTACAATTAGCTACTAATTTTGACAAGACATTAATAACATTATTAATAGGTAACAACATTGTAAATGTTGCCTTATCAACAATTGCTGTATTATTCTTTGGATATTTAATTCAAAATGAGACTATTATGTCTATTGTATCTACTGCCGTAGTTACAATTACTATTTTGATTTTTGGTGAAATATTACCTAAGGTAATAGCAAAGCAATGTGCAGAATCTATAGCCGTTAAGGTGGCTTGGCCTGTATATATTGTTATGTTAATATTAACACCACTTGTATATTTCTTTATGGGAATCCAAAAGTTGTTTACTAGAAAACAAACAGAGACAGAGGCTATGGATGAGGATGAGCTTGGTGTTTTAATTGATCAAATGGAAGATCAAGGTGAAATTGAGCATGATGAGGCTGAAGCTATTAGAAATGTATTTGATTTAAATGACCGTTCTGTTTCGGATATTATGATTCCAAGAATTCAGATGGATGCCATTAATTATGAATCAACATTAGAAGAAGTTAAAACATTTATGATTGATAATCCATATTCAAGAATTCCTGTTTATAAAACTGATAAAGACCATATTATTGGTATATTATATGAAAGAGACTTCTTCCCAGCATTAATAAAAAATCCTAAGATGAGTTGGAGAAGAATTATTAGACCTGCTAAATTCGTGGCTGGTTCAATGAAGGTTGATGCCTTAATTGAAGAATTACAAAAGGCAAAGACTCATATCGCAATCGTATCTGGTGAATATGGAGACGTATTAGGTCTTGTTACACTTGAGGATGCGATTGAAGAGATTGTTGGTGAAATCTACGATGAGCATGATATTCCAGGTAACAATGATTTAGTCTTCTTAGAAGAAGAGGATGGAACTTATATTGTTGATGGTGAATGGTTCGTTGATGATTTATTTGATAAGCTTGGAGTAGGCGATACTCCGGATGATGTTCCATCAAAGCTTTCAGGATGGATGTTTGCTAAATGCGAAAGTATCCCAGAACCTGGCTTTTCATTTGATTATATAGCTATCTATACTAAGCAAAATGAAGAAGAGGAATATGAGGATTTTGCAAAGAATATAACATTTACAATTGATAAGGTTAAAAATAGAAGAATTGAGACTGTGAAAGTTGTTATAAGAGACGCTACAGATGAGGAAATCGAAACTCATAAGAAGCAGATGGAAGAAGAAAAATAATTGTAAAATGGCCTTTAGAATGGGAATAGCCAATTCTAAAGGTTTTTTTATTGATTAATCAAAAACTATAAAATTTTTTTATGAAATTAATGAAAAAATAAAATCGAAACAAATATACAAGCGCTTTATTGAAATGTTTGAGAAATTAGGTTAAAATTAATATACTGAATTAGTGTGAATAAAGTAATGTTTTACTTTATATATTTTAACGAAAAGGAGTGATTGGTATGATTTTTGATGATTTAGATGATCTAGATTCTGCCAAGACAAAAATTAAAGTAATTGGTGTTGGTGGAGCAGGAAAAAATGCTATCAATCACATGATTGAAAACCAAGTAATGGGTGTTGAATTCTACGCTGTTAATACAGATGCCCAAGACTTAAAGATTTGTAAAGTTGATCCAAAAAGAAAATTATTAATTGGTCGTACAACAACTCATGGTTTAGGTGCTGGCGCTAACCCTGAAATTGGTAGAGAGGCAGCTATTGAATCTGAGGATGATATCCATGAGATGATTGGTGATGCTCAAATGGTATTTATCACTTGTGGTATGGGTGGTGGAACAGGTACTGGTGCCGCACCTATTATCGCTAAGGTTGCAAGAGAACATAACTGTTTAACTGTTGGTATTTGTACAAAGCCATTTGCCTTTGAAGGTCCAACAAGAATGGCTAATGCCGTTGCCGGCTTAGAAAATATGCGTGAATATGTAGATACACTAATCGTAGTTCCAAACCAAAGATTATTATCAATGGTAGCTCCTGGAACTTCAATTCTTGAAGCATTTAGAGAAGCTGATAATGTATTACGTCAAGGTGTTAGCGGCATCGCCGAAATTATTCAATTACCTTCATTAATTAATATAGACTTTGCCGATGTCCATACAGTTATGTCTAATAAGGGTACTGCCCTAATTGGTATTGGTGTTGCTAAGGGTCCGAATAGAGCGGTAGAAGCTGCACGTAATGCCATTCATTCGCCATTACTTGAAGTTACACTTGATGGTGCAACTGACGCTATTGTAAATATTTCTGCTTCACAGAATTTATCATTAACTGAGGTTGATGCTGCAATTGATGAAATTAGAAATAATTCTGGTAAAGATGTTAATATCATTTTCGGTACAGCAATTAATACTGACTTAGATGATGAATTAGTTGTTACTGTAGTAGCTACAGGATACGAAATGAGAGCTCAATCTAATGGCTTCATTGATATTAAGGATGCAATCTTCAGAAATATGAGTGATCAAAATATTTCATTTACTAAGATTGATGATAAGACAGATGATATCTTCGATACTGATAAGTCACAAGAATCTTCATATGATAACTTATCTATAGAAAATACTCAAAGATTAGATGAAATCTTTGAAGAAGTAGATCCTAAGGCTCAAAAGAAGATGAGACGTGATGAGAAGAAGCGTGAAAGACAAGAAAAGAAATTGAGCAAAAAAGGAATTGTGGCTGAAGAGCCTAAACAACAAAGCCAAGGCAACATGCCTTCTTGGTTACATAAGTAAAATTAAGGGAGATTGTATTCAATCTCCTTTTTTAATGCTAAAAGAAAAAGGAGAACTAATTGTTCTCCTATATTTTTCTTAATTCAATGAAATTACGCCTTTTTAGGTCTCTAATTTTGTGTTTTCTTTCAGAATTATATGTTTTAAGCTTTACATTATAATTGGCTTGTAATTCGGCTAAACTCTTGAAATATTTACTTCTTGAAGAGAAGTATTCTTGTCTATCTTGAATCTTTTGTTTTTGGATATTCTTATTGATTTCTTTTGTATCCTTTGTAAGGTTAATTTCCTTTTCTTTTATCTTTTCAGGTAATTCCTTTACATATTCATGTTTTTGTCTTATGAATTTCTTTAATTCATCATCAAGATTAGTCTTAGTTTCATTTAATTTATGAACTAATTCATCTTGAATACTAATAGATTCTTCAGAATATTTAGCTATTGTTTCTTCATAATCTTTAACAATCATTGCTTGATTGTCTCTAATAGCATAAAGTTCAGAATAGAACTGTTGTTCTATTTTTTCTTTTAATAATAATGAATGCTTAGAAGTATAAGATTGTTCATTAGCGAAATTCTTTTCCATTAAATAATAATAATGATTTGTATTACTAATACGTTTATTAATTTCAACTACTGAATTATCATGTGTTCTATTATCTTCCTCAATCTTTTCGTTAATTACAGAATACTTATTTTCGGCTTTTTCATTTAATTTAGCAATATCCTCTTCATATTTAGCATCAGTAATCTTATCAGTCTTTTCAAAATTACTTACAGATATGAAAGAGAATCTATTCATAATGCCATATAGTTTATTAAATAAATTACGATTGAAGTTTAATAATTCAATACGCTTATTAGTTAATTGATTTTCATATGTAGTTACATCAATATCGCCATCTGAAATAGTAAATAGCTTTGATTTAGATGCGCTTCTAATAGTAGAAACACAAGCAACGAAATCTTTTTTCATATTGTAATATGAAATAGAACCATTGTATTGAATAAGGTTTATTTCATTTTCTTTTTTCTCATTTTCTTCTCTAACATGACTTATTTCAGCAACTAAATCAGTTAATTTTCTATTTGTTTCATTTTGTTCATTTAATAATCTAATTAATTCAGATTCATTATATTTTTGTTGTTTACGAAGCTCTGAAATACTCTTTTTAATACCATGACCAAAATTAGATTTATTATATGGACTTTTAACCATATTGATCTGATTTTTAAGTGCGAAGATAGTTTGATTCTTTAAATCTATTTCAATACTTAATTCAGTTAATTCATTTTCTAATCTATCCTTTTTGTCATATAGCTCTTCAAAGATAGCATTGTATTCAACCATTAGCTCTTCATAATTAGATTTATATTTGAAGTCTTTTTCAAATGCGAATCTATTTTCAATTAATTCATTTAAGTAATTATAGAAGCTTTCAACTAAATCATCATAATAATCATAGATTACCCCAAAAACTGAAGTCATTATATCTCTTACTAAAGTGACATATTCAGGTCTAAATACAATATTATCAAAGAAGCAGTCGACTAAGAATGTTGCGGAATGCTCTAACTCCTTTATTAAGGCAATAAAAGTAGTAACTAACTTTGAAATTGTATTAAGCTCACAACTAAATCTATCCTTTAATAATTTATTTATTAATGATTCTGTATCATATAGTAGTTTTCTTTCTATGACTTCAATTTTCTTATCTTGCTTTAAAGAAATTAAATTAATTTTATTATTATTTTCTAATATTTTCTTTTCAGCTAAAACATTGTTTTTCTCTATTTGTAATTCAGCTAAAGAAGAGAACTTACTATTTTGCATATGAATATTTCTCTTACTTAGCTCTAATATCTTTTTAGCATTTTCAACATTTTGATTATAATTTCTAGTATTGAATTCAGCTAATGTTTTACATTTTTCTATTTCAAGTAGATTATTAATAGTTAAGAATTTAATGCATTTATTATGTCTTAATGATTCATACTCAGTCATCTTTTTTTGAATATTGATTAATGTTTCTAATTCAACATTAGTTTTCTTTAAAATATTACTTAATTTTTGAATCTCAATTTGATGATTGTTATTTTCTTTTTCATCTTTAGAGTCAATAGCAATAGTCTTTAATGCATTTTCTAATTTAATGATATTAGCACTGATATTATAGTTATTGTTATGAATCTTTGCTTTAAAATCAAAGTCATTTTCATCAATGTTATTTAATGCTTGGAAATATTTATTATCAGCATTTTCTTTTTCATTATTAATCTTTAAATCATAATTTCTATTTACATCTAAGATATTCTTATCTAAATTGTTATTTGCAAGCTTTCTTTTATATTCTTTTTCAATTTTAGATAATTCACTCTTTGTCTTATTTCTTTCTAGCTTCTTTAATGCATCAAATCTTTTTTGGATTTTCTTTATCTTTTTAGAAGCCTCCTTAGATGTATCATTTATATAATTTTTAACATCAGATTCCTCTTCCTTATGTTTAAGAAGAAGTTCGTATTGTAATTCTTTTTCAATTTTACTTTTACTTGTTTGGTAGCTATCTCTCATATTTATCATTTGAGAATTAAGCTTATCCATGTTTAATACAAATTCCTTAGATGTTTGTTGAGCAGATAATAATGATTCACGCTTTTTCATATCATGCTCAATTTTATTTACGTTTTGGTCCTTAGAATAATCAATTCTTTCGGCAACTATCTTTTGATTTTTTTCATTAACTAGTGATCTAATTCTTGCGTTTAAATCTACAGTTTCAATATATCTTTTCTCTTTTTGAGCAGTTTGAATATTATTATATTTATCAATATATTGATTTAAGACATCACTTTCACTTTGAATATTATTTTCATATCTTTTTATGATGTTTTCAGTTCCATTATTATATTCTGATAATTCAACCTTATATTTACTATTTTCAGCGTCTAGCTGAGTCTTTAAATCACTATTAAAATAATTGACTGTTTCATTATAGGCTACCTTTGAATTATCTAACTGATAATCAAATCTAGCAATAGAATTTTCATATTCTGTTTGGAATAATTTCATGTTGTTATCATTTTTATTTTTGTTCCAACTTACTTCAAGTTCTATTTCAGTCGTTTTCTTTCTTAATTCAGCATTGATAGAAGAATTAGTATCTGTTAATTCTTTAATCTTACCAAATGTTTCAAGATTTAATTCTTTTATATCATTTTCATAATTGATATGTAATTGATCTCTTTTAGCTTTATGAATTTCTAAGAATTCATTAAATAGCTTAATATTCTTTTCACTAGTATTGTTATAAGATACTATTGCTTTAACTGATTTTGAAACAAAGTTTTTGATTTCCTTTTCGGCAGTAACACTCATAGAAGGAGTAAATAAATTTGGATTATCTGATTGATAAGATTTAATGATTTCTAATAAATCATTAGAGAATGTTTTTAAATCATCAATAAAAGCCATATTTATACCTCCTTCGTTTTTCTTTAATTATACAATTTATGATCTTTTTAGTAAAGATAATTGAATTGTGGTTAAGTAATTTATTACTTAATAGGGAGTAATGCTCTTTAATTTTTATGCTAATTATGATAATATTTAATAGGTGGTTTAGATGTATGGATATATTAAGGGAGTAGTAACAAAAATAACTCCAAAAAACATAATAATTGAAAATAATGGAATAGGCTATTTAATTATAGTTCCAAACCCATATGTTTATAAAATTGATACTGAATATAAGGTATATACTCATCAGTATGTAAGAGAGGATATCTTAGATTTATATGGATTTATAAGCGAAGAGGAAAAGGAGCTATTTTTAAAATTGATTTCAGTTTCTGGAATAGGTCCTAAGAGTGCATTATCTATTTTAGCAACTGGTACTGTTAGTGAAATAACAAATGCCATTGAATCTAGAAATGATGTTTATTTAAAGAAATTTCCTGGTATTGGTGCTAAGGCTTCTCAACAAATCATTTTAGATTTAGCTGGCAAATTATCATATGTACCAACTAAGATAACAAATGCTCAATATACATCTAAGCTTAGCGATGTCATCGACGCGTTAGTGGCATTAGGATATACAAAGAAGGAAGCTACTAAGGTTGTAGAAAAGCTAGACCCTGCTATGGATGAGGGATTACTAGTTAAGGAAGCTTTAAAGAAACTTGTTAAATAATTTTTGAGGAATTAGGAAAGGATAATTATGGAAAATAACGAAGAAAGAATTGTTGATCCAAATATAGAACCAAATGAAGCTCAATCAGAACTTTCTTTAAGACCTCAAAAACTTAAGGAATATATTGGTCAAAAGGAAGCTAAGGAAATGCTTGAAGTTTACATTAAGGCAGCCTTAAAGCGTAATGAATCATTGGACCATGTTTTATTATATGGACCCCCAGGATTAGGAAAAACTACATTAGCTCAAATTATTGCCAATGAGCTTGGCGTTAATTTAAAGGTCATCTCTGGACCTTCAATTGAAAGAAGTGGAGATTTAGCATCTGTATTATCTACACTTGAGGCTGGAGATGTTTTATTCATTGATGAAATACATAGATTACCTAGATATGTTGAAGAGGTACTATATAGTGCAATGGAGGATTATGTATTAGATATTGTTGTTGGTAAAGAATCTCAAACAAGAACAATAAGAGTTGATTTACCTCCGTTTACTTTAGTTGGGGCTACAACTAGATTTGGTGATTTATCAGCACCACTTAGAGATAGATTTGGCGTTGTTTTACGTCTTGAATATTATAGTGATGATGAATTAAGAGAAATCATCACAAGAACAGCAAAGGTATATGAAACTAAAATTGATTTAGAGGCTGTAAATGAACTTGGTATGAGAAGTAGAGGTACTCCTCGTATTGCCAATAGATTATTTAGAAGAGTAAGAGACTTTGCCGATGTTAGAAATGATGGTGTCATTTCACTTGATGTATGCAAGGATGCTTTAAAGAAGCTAGGCATTGATAATGATGGATTAGATTATACTGATTATAGATATTTAAAGGCTATTATTGAAACATTTAAGGGAGGGCCTGTAGGAATTGAAAGCTTGGCAGCTACTATTTCTGAAGAGGTTTCTACAATAGAAGATGTTTATGAGCCATATCTATTACAGGAAGGATATATTAAAAGAAGTAATCGTGGAAGAATTGCAACAGAAAAGGCCTACCAAAAGCTAGGCATTAAGTATTATAAGGGGTTATTTTCATGATAAGAACAGAGGATTATAATTATTATTTACCTGAAGAGCTTATTGCTCAAACTCCTCTTAAGGTAAGAAGTGAATCTAGATTAATGGTTCTAGATAAAGAAAATAAAACATATGAGGATAAGAAATTTAGTGATATCTTGGATTATATTACTGAAAATGATGTACTAGTATTAAATGATACTAAGGTTATTCCAGCTAGACTTTATGGAGTAAAGGAAGAAACTAATGCCGCTATTGAATTATTACTTTTAAAGGATTTAGGAGAAAATAGATGGCAGACATTAGCAAGACCTCAAAGAAGAGTTAAGCTTGGTAGTATCATTAGCTTTGGAGATGGTATCTTAAAAGCTAAATGTGTAAAACTATTAGATCAAGGTGTTTGTGAATTTGAGTTAATCTATGATGGTATTTTAGTTGAAATATTAGATAAGCTTGGTGAAATGCCACTTCCACCATATATTCATGAAAAACTATTAGATAAATCTAGATATCAAACAGTTTATGCTAAAAATCCGGGTTCCGCTGCTGCACCTACTGCAGGCTTACATTTTACAAAAGAGCTTTTAAAAAAGATTGAAGAAAAGGGAGCTCAAATCATTTATGTAACATTACATGTAGGACTTGGTACATTTAGACCTGTTGATGAAGAGGATGCATCCCTACATAAGATGCATACTGAATATTACGAGGTTTCAAAAGAGGCAGCTGATAAATTAAATAAGGCAAAGAGTGAAGGAAAAAGAATTATATCTGTTGGTACAACATCAACTAGAACATTAGAATCTAATTATAAAGATGGTGTTGGATTTAGAGAAGCATGTGAGGATACATCTATCTTTATTTATCCAGGATATAAATTTAAGGCAATTGATGCTTTAATTACTAATTTCCATTTACCTAAATCAACTCTTATTATGCTAGTATCAGCACTTGCAGGAAGAGAATTTATATTAGATGCTTATAAGCATGCCGTAGAAGAGAAATATCGTTTCTTTTCATTTGGTGATGCGATGTTTATAAAATAGGAGGATATTATGAACGCAAAGGAATTATTAAATGATAAAAACCCAGTAGTAGAAATTGATGTTACAAACTTTGGCAAGATTGAGGTTCAATTATTTCCAAGTGTAGCACCTATTACTGTAGAAAATTTCTTAAATTTAGTTAATGAAAAATTCTATGATGGAATTATCTTCCATAGAATCATTGAAGGATTTATGATTCAAGGTGGAGACCCTAAGGGCTTAGGTATTGGTGGTTCTAATAAGAAGATTAAGGGTGAATTTAGCTCAAACGGTGTAAAGAATGATTTAAAGCACACTAAGGGTGTTATTTCTATGGCACGTGCAATGGACCCAAATTCAGCTTCAAGCCAATTCTTCATTATGCACGAGGACGCCCCTCACTTAGATGGTTCTTATGCCGCATTTGGTGTTGTTACAAAGGGTATTGAAGTTGTTGATAAGATTGCAACTACAAAGACTGATTATAATGATAGACCTCTAACTAAGGTTGTTATGGAATCTATTAGGAGGGTTAGATAATGCAAGCGCCAGTATGGTATGAGCTTAAGCATGTGTGTAAGCAAACTGGTGCGCGTTATGGAATCCTACATACACCTCATGGTGATTTTGAAACTCCAATCTTTATGCCTGTTGGAACTAAGGCTAATGTAAAAACTTTAATTCCAGAAGAGGTAAAAGAAGTTTCTGATGGTTTAATTTTAGGTAATACTTATCATTTATGGCTTCAACCAGGTGATAAGCTAATCCATGATTTTGGTGGTATTAGAGGCTTTATGAAATGGGATGGAGCTTTACTTACTGATAGTGGAGGCTTCCAAGTATTCTCATTATCTAAGATTAGAAAGATAACAGAAGAGGGAGTAGAATTCCGTCATCATAAATCTGGTGAAAAGTTGTTCTTATCACCTGAAGAGTCAATCGCAATTCAAAATAATTTAGGTGCCGATATCATCATGTCATTTGATGAATGTCCTCCATTTGATTCTGATCCTGATTATTTAAAAAAATCAGTAGATAGAACAATTAGATGGGCAAAAAGAGGTAAGGATGCTCATAAGAATCCTGATACTCAAGCATTATTTGGAATTGTCCAAGGTGCTGGTAATAAGGAATTAAGAAAATATTGTTTAGAAAAGCTAATGGAAATAGATTTCCCTGGATATTCAATTGGTGGTTTATCAGTTGGTGAATCTAAAAAGGAAATGTATGAAATGTTAGAATACTTAAAAACAATTATGCCAGAGAATAAGCCTAGATATTTAATGGGTGTTGGTTCTCCTGATGATTTAGTAGTAGGATCTATGAATGGTATTGATATGTTTGATTGTGTATTACCTTCAAGAAACGCTCGTCATGGTACTGCCTTTACATCATATGGTAAGGTTCAAGTTAAAAATCAAAAATTTGTTAATATGAAAGAACCATTAGATCCTGAGTGTAATTGCTTCGTGTGTAAGAAATATTCAGCCGCTTATTTAAATCATTTAGTTAAGAGTGAAGAAATATTAGGTATGAGATTAATTACATACCATAATCTATATTTCTTAAAGAATCTTATGCATGATATAAGAGAAGCTATTAAAAACGATACACTATTAGATTTTAAGAATGCATTTTTTAAAAAATTTGGATATACAAAATAAAATAGTTGTTTAAATTAAAAACTTTATGTGATAAAATAGGGGCGATTATTTTTATTTAAGGAGAAGTGCTCTTTATGTCTATCGAAGAAATGCTAAAGTTTTTAGGAGTTCGTACTCAAAGTAGAGAATCAATCGACTTATGCTACCAAATGGATTTAGCCGCATTTTCAATGATGCCTATGGAATCTAGAAGTGACATGACAATCTATGAAGATGTATATAAGAATCTATTAGATGAGTTAGGATACCAAAAGCTTGATATTAATTCTAAAAGGAGAATATTGGATGTCTTGTCTAATTATTCATTCGAAGAAGTAGATAGAGATTATAGAGACCTATATTTTACAGGTCTTGAAAGAGTATTATTAAGACATAATCATTTCGAAATGGTTGGTTTCCAAAGAATTGCTGGTTCTGATCATGATGGTATTGCCAAGGACGCATATTTATACGAATTAAGAGGCGATTATTCTAAGGCGATGCAATATTATAATATGATTGGTGAAACAGAGCGTTATGACGCTTGCTTATTAAAATCTGCAAAATAAGATATAGATTATAAAGCCTAGAGGTGTGATAAATTCTAGGCTTTTTTGTTCTGATAAAAATGGATTTTGTTATATATGTCAAATAAAATGTTTTATAAAATTAAATATATGCGTTATTAATCTGAGGTAGTGACTAAGCTGCTCTTTTTTCACACTTTACTCGATTTTTGTGGTTATGCTATAATTAATAAAATAGCATTTACGAAAAGAGGTGATGATATATGATAAAAAGAAAATTATTAATATTATCATTGTTCTTATTATCTATATCATTATTCTCTTCTTGCTCATCAAGTGAAAATGTCACTGATGATAACGATAATGATATAGAAATAAAAGAAGACGAAGAAAAAGAAGTAATAGATTATACAAATGCTATATTTGCATCTCCTTTAGGAAATGGAACTGGAAGTATGGATGATCCATGTTCTTTATTAGATGGTATAAATAGACTTACTGATACAAATAATGCATTATATTTATATGGTGGAACATATAATTTTACTTCATCTATATCATTAGGGAAAAATGGTAATCCTGAATCATTTTATAAAATATCAGCATTTGAAGATGAAAAGGTCACATTAGATTTTGGTATGGATTATAGAAAAAATCCACCTAAAAATGGCAATTATAACTCAGGTATTACTAAAGGAATTATGATAAAAGGAACATATTATCATTTATATGGATTAAAAGTAACTAATTGTGGTGCTCATGGTATTCATATATTTGGAAGTCATAATAAGGTTGAAAACTGTATCTTAGCATATAATGGTAATACAGGATTAAATATATCAAGTCCAAGCGCTAATCCAAAAGAAACTTGGGCCCATGATAATTTAGTATTAAATTGTACATCATATGGAAATTATGATTGGGATAGATTAGATGGTGAAGAAGGCGAAGATGCTGATGGATTTGGCTGTAAGATGACTTCTGGAATTAATAATGTATTTGATGGTTGTATTTCCTATAATAATTCTGATGATGGGTGGGATTTATTTACTAAGCATCAAACAGGAAAAATAGGAAGTGTAACAATTAGAAATTGTGTTGCATTTAATAATGGATATTCATATGATGGTAAAGAATTAAAAAATGGTAATGGCTTTAAGCTTGGTGGAAGAGTATTAGAAGTAGATCATTTTGTTACAAATTCTATAGCATTTAATAATAAAGCCAATGGATTTGATGATAATTCAAATCCAGGGACAATCACATTAAAGGATTGTACAGCCTATAATAATGGTGCGAAAAATTATGCGATGGGTAGATTTACAGATGAAATAAATACATATAATTCAACGTGGGACGAAAATGGAACAACATATGGTCCAATAGAAAATGTGCCTAAATCTCATAATGTATTTGAAAATTGCGCATCATATTTAGGTGGTAGTTCGGATACATTTGTAGGATACGCTACTAATTGTTATTTTTATAGAAATAATTCATTCCATTCATTTACATCAAAGCAGGTATGTAATTCTAAATATAATTTAGGAACTATATATAATGCCCATGATATTTTTAAATCTAGAACAATAGATTTAAGTGACTTTGAAAATATCCATTATATATTTAGAAATAAAGACAAAAGTGTCAATTTAAAAGGATTCTTGGATTTAGAAGATAGTTATAGCTTTGGAGCGAAATTAAGTTAAAACAGAAGGTTATTTGATCTTCTGTTTTTTTATATGTAAACACTTTTTATCTTTTTGATATTATCAAAGTGATAAAAACATATTGACTCTAAATTCTAATAGTATTAGAATAAAGTAAAAATGGAGGATTAGACTATGTTAAAAGAATATGGCTATGTAAGAGTAGGTGCGGCTGTAAATGAGATTCATCTATGTGATGTTAATTATAACGTATCTGAAATCATTAGATTAGTAAAAGAGGCTGATAATAAGGGTGTTGAAATATTAACATTCCCTGAATTATCTATTGTAGGATATACAGCTCAGGATATGTTCTTAAATAGTGATTTATATAATGGATGTATTAATGGATTAAATGCATTAAAAGAATTTAGTAAAGAAACTAAAACTATTTTTATTGTAGGTGCTCCAATTAGAGTAAATAATTCTTTATATAATTGTGCTATCTCATTTTATAATGGTCATATTATTGGTATTACTCCAAAGACATATATTCCAAATTATAATGAATTTTATGAAGCCAGATATTTTAAAAGCGCAAATGATTTAAAGATAGATAAAATTGAATTGTTAGGAGAAGAGGTATTAATATCTAATACTTTATTATATAAATGTGATAATTATGATGTTACATATGCCGTTGATTTATGTGAAGATTTATGGATGGCAAACACTCCATCAAATTTCACATCTTTAAATGGTGCTAATCTTATTTTTAATTTATCTTCATCAAATGAAACTGTTGGTAAGGTTTCATATAGAAGAAATTTAGTTAGAACTCAATCAGCTAAAACATTAGCTGCCTATGTATATGCATCAAGCGGAATAACAGAATCTACAAGTGATATATTATTTTCAGGCCATGCCATGATTGCAGAACCAGATGGAACATTTATTGAAAATGAAAGATTTAAATTTGAATCTAATATGATTATCCAGGATGTAGATATTCAAAGAATAATGAGCGATAGAATTAAAGAAAGAAGCTATGAGACTGTTGATTTTAATATTAAATCAAATGTTGTACATTTTTCTTTAATTAATAGAAATAATAATTTATTAAGAGAATATAATAAAAAACCATTCTTAGCTCATACTAAAGAAGGCTTAGAAGAAATCTTAAATATTCAAGCATACGCTCTAGCTAAGAGAGTAAGACATATTGGAAATGCTAAAATGGTAATTGGTATTTCAGGTGGTGCTGATTCAACACTTGCCTTTTTAGTATCTATGAAGGTTACAAAGATATTGAATTTACCAAAGACTAATGTAATTGCAATTACAATGCCTGGCTTTGGTACATCAGGAAGAACATATAATAATTCAGTAACTTTAATTAAAGCTTATGGTGCTGATTTTAGAGAAATATCTATTAAGGATGCTTGTATTCAACATTTTAAGGATATTAATCATAAAGATGGCGTATATGATATAACATATGAAAATGTTCAAGCAAGAGAAAGAACTCAAATCTTATTTGATGTTGCTAACCAAGAAAATGGTATAGTAGTTGGAACAGGAGATATGAGTGAGCTTGCTTTAGGATGGGCAACATACAATGGAGATCATATGTCTAATTATGGTGTTAATTGCTCAATCCCTAAAACTTTAGTAACTACACTAATTGCTCATATTAGAGATGGCGAAGAGGGAGTAATTAGAGAGACTCTTACAGATATCTTAAATACACCTATATCACCTGAATTATTACCACTAGATGACAATGGTAATATTAAGCAGGCAACAGAAAAGAGTGTAGGACCTTATATCTTAAATGATTTCTTCTTATATCATTTCTTACGTTATGGTGCACCTTTAAAGAAGATTTATTTCTTAGCATGTAAGACATTTAAAGATGAATTTAAGGAAGAAGAAATAAAGGCAACATTAAAAGTATTTGTAAGAAGATTCTTCACTCAACAATTTAAACGTAACTGC
Organism: Acholeplasmatales bacterium; assembly: GCA_024690445.1. The sequence continues at coordinate 24,463 of JAILPD010000047.1, read as the reverse complement.
GTACCTGATGGTATTAAGGTTGGTAGTGTTGCTGTATCACCAAGAGGTGATTTAAGAATGAGTTCTGATACATTCAATAACATGTATTTAAAGGAGCTAGAGAATTTATGAAAATAGGCGTATATGGAGGTTCATTCAATCCATGTCACCTAGCTCATAAAAAATTAGTAGAGGAATTATTAAATAAAAATATATTTGATAGAATAGTTATTATACCTACTGGTAATTACTATAATAAAAGTAATTTGTTAAAGGGTGAATATAGAATAACTATGCTTGAATTGATGTTTAAAGGAAATGATAGAGTAATCATTTCTGATTATGAATTCAAGAATAATCTAATTTGTACATATAGAAGCTTAGATTATTTGGCTAATATGTATAAAGGAGATAAATTATATTTCATTTTAGGCTCTGATAATTTAAAAAGCTTTAATACATGGAAAAGATATGAATATATTTTAAATCAATATAATTTATTAGTGATTAATAGAGAAGGCTTTGATGCTAGTAATGAAATAGAAAAATATAGTAAATATAAGGGTGAATTAGAATTTATGGATATTAACCTAGGTCCTATTAATTCTAGTATGATTAGAAAGATGCTAGAAAAGAATGACCCTAAGGTTAAAGATTATATGGACCCTAGTGTATATGACTATATTTTAAAGAAGGGATTCTATCAAAAGAATTATGTAGATATAGATTATTCTAATATGACTGATGAGGAATTCTTAAAAACTTATAATGACGATGATTATGAAAAAATGAGTATCACTACAGATATTACGTTATTTAGTGTTAGTGATATTTCTAAATCTAATTATAGAAAGAATAATAAGAAAGCATTTAGTGTACTATTAATAAAAAGAACTACTCCACCATTTAAGGGTAAGTGGTGCTTACCAGGAGGATTCTTATCACTAGATGAAACACTTATTGATTGTGCAAAAAGAGTATTGTTTTCAGATGCTAATCTAGATGATATTTATCTTGAACAATTATATACATTCTCAGATATTGATAGAGATGTAAGAGGACGTGTCTTATCTTGTAGTTATTTAGGATTAGTAGATAAGGCTAAGGTCGAAGGTAATTTAAATCCAAATGCTTCATTCTTTAATATTTCATTAATAGATAATAATGATGATATTGAAATTAATTTTAAGAATGATAATGAGGAATTTAGTTGTATGGTTTCTAAGGTTATTGATGGCTTTGGACTTGAATCTTACAAAGAAAAAGAAAATGATTATTTAGCTTTTGATAATTTAGAGGTTATTATGACTTCAATAAAGAGATTACAAAGCAAAATAAATTATACTGATATTGTATTCCATATGATGCCTAATAAATTCACATTAAAAGAATTACAATTAGTATATGAGGCAATATTAGATAAAAAATTATTAGATCCTGTATTTAGAAGAAGTATAAGTGATTTAGTAGTTAAAACAGATGAAGTAAAAAGTGATGGTGGTCATAGACCAGCTGCGCTATTTACTAGGAGGTATGAAAATGACAAAAGAAGAAATGATTAAAGAAATAAATAGATTAAAGAAAGAAAAGAATGCAATTATTCTTGCTCACTATTATCAAAAGGGTGAGGTTCAAGATATCGCTGATTATTTAGGAGATTCTTATAACTTATCAGTTATTGCTCAAAATACTGATGCTAAAATTATAGTATTTTGTGGTGTTTTATTTATGGGTGAAACTGCTAAAATCTTATCTCCTGAAAAGAAGGTGTTAATGCCTCATAAATATTTACCATGCTATATGGCAAATTTAATTAATGCAAAGGCATTAAAAAAATATAAGGAAGAGCATCCTGATAGAGTAATCATTTCTTATGTTAATACATACGCTGATGTTAAGGCTTTATCTGATTGTACTGTAACATCATCTAATGCTTTAAAGATTTTAGAGCATTATAAGGATCAAAAAATTCTATATTGTCCAGATAAGAATTTAGGTAATTATGCAGCTAAGGAATATGGATATGATATTGATTTATGGGATGGCTGTTGTCAAATCCATGATAGACTTACATTAGATGATGTAAAGAAGGCTAAGGAAGAACATCCAAATGCTTTATTCTGCGTTCATCCTGAGGCTCCATATGCATTGACACAAATTGCAGATTATGCAGGTTCAACTAAAGGTATAATTGAATATTGTTCTAAATCAGATGCTAAAGAATTCATTATCGGTACCGAACAGGGTATTTTACATGAATTAGAAAAGAGAAACCCAGATAAGAAATTCTATTTATTAAGCAAGGGCTTATTATGTAAGTCTATGAAACTAATATCATTAGAAGATGTTTATAAATGCTTATTAAATGAAGAATATGAAGTAACTATCGATAAAGAAGTAATGGATAAGGCTAGAGTTGCTTTAAATAAGATGCTTGAATTGAGCAAGTAAAGGAGAAGCTTATGAAAAAGGATGAATTTGATGTCGTTATATTAGGTGCTGGTCTTGCAGGTATGTATACTGCAATGAATATCAACCCTAAATATAAGATTGGTATGTTTGCTAAAGATAAAATTGATAAGGGTTCTTCAAATTTAGCTCAAGGTGGTATCGCAGCTGAGATTGATTTTAATCCAGAAAAAATTCAAGAGCATTATGAGGATACTTTAAGGGCTGGTTCTTATATCAATGATGAAAAGGCAACAAGAATTTTAGTTGATGAGGCTGGCGAAAATATTAAGAATTTAATTAATATTGGCGTTAACTTCGATAAAAATGAAAATGGTGAGTTAGTTAAAACTTTAGAGGGTGGTCATAGATCTAGAAGAATTCTTCACGCTGGTGGTGATGCCACAGGTGCGAGAGTTATGGAAGATTTAAGAAATGCTCTTAAAGCTAGAAAGAATATTTCTGTATTTGAGGATTGGATGGCATTTAGCATTATTAAAGAAAATAATAAGGCTGTAGGTGTTATTGTAATTAATCAAGAGAATGAACCAGTTGCTATATTCTCAAATAAAATAGTTATCGCAACAGGCGGTTGTGGTGGTATTTATAAGAATTCTACTAATGAAAAGTTTGCTATGGGTGATGGCATCGCACTTGCCTATCGTGCTGGTGTTGAAATTAAGAATATGGAATTCGTTCAATTTCATCCAACAGGTTTATATGAAGAAGATAAGACTGGTCAAAGATTCTTAATTAGTGAAGCCGTTCGTGGTGAGGGTGCTATATTAAAAAACATTGAAGGCGAGCGTTTCATGGCTAAATATGATAAAGAAAGAATGGAGCTTGCCCCAAGAGATGTAGTATCTCAATCAATTTATAGAGAAATGTTTGATACATGGAGTGACCATGTATATTTAGATATCACTCATAAGAGTAAAGAATTCTTAATGAATAGATTCCCAACTATTTATAATAAATGCTTATCAATTGGTGTTGATATGAGCAAGGATTATATTCCGGTCGCTCCAATTGAGCATTTCTTATGTGGTGGTATTAATGTTGATGTTAATGGACATACATCATTAAATAATTTATATGCAGTTGGCGAATGTGCAAATTCAGGTGTTCATGGTGCAAATAGATTAGCTTCTAATTCATTACTTGAATGTTTAGTATTTGGAAAGAGAATAGCTGATGATATTAATAAAGCATCAGATATTAATCCTAAGAGCAGCAATGTTCCAGACTTACCATATAAGTTTAAGAAATATAATTTTAAATCAATCAGAGTTGAGGTTAGACAATTGATGGATAAATATGTATCAATTGTTAGAACGCCAGATGGACTTGAAATTGCTAAAAATATTATTGAAACACATTACAATAACTTATTAAAGATTCATGTAATGAGTAGATATTATTTTGAAACATTAAATATGGTTACTTGTGCATTATTAATAATCAATGCCGCAATTAGAAGACCAGAATCAATTGGTTCTCATTATAGAATCAATTACAATATGGATTTAATGGTTGTAGATAGAATAATTAAGAATGCATTAAAAGAAGATATGCCAACAGGAGATATTACAACTGATAATATTTTTAAGGATGGAGATAAATCTCACGCTAAATTCATTGCTAAAGACACTGGTATAATTTCTGGATGCGAAGTTGTAAAGCGTGTCTTTGAAATTGTTGGTGGTGAATTTGAAATTAGATTTAATGTAAAAGATGGCGACCATGTAAATAAATATGATGTCATTGCTGAAATTGATGGTGAAACTAAGACAATCTTAAAGGGTGAAAGAGTAGCTCTTAATTTAATGCAAAGAATGTCAGGTATTGCAACAGTTACAAATATGTATGTAAAAGAAACTGTTGGTAACACTAAAATATTAGATACAAGAAAGACAACTCCTAACCTAAGATATTTAGAGAAGCTAGCTGTTAAGCATGGTGGAGGTACTAACCATAGATTCTCATTATCTGATATGGTTATGTTAAAGGATAATCATATTGACGCTGCAGGAGGCATTACAAAGGCCGTTGAATTAATTAAATCTAAGGTACCAGCAAATATCAAGGTTGAAGTAGAAGTAGAGAATTTAGACCAATTTAAAGAGGCTTTAACTACTGATGCGGATATTATTATGTTAGATAATATGTCAACTGAATTAATGGCAGAATGTGTTAAGCTTAATAATGGTAAGAAACAATTAGAAGCTTCTGGTAATATGAATTTAGGAAGAATTAAGGAAGTATCTGAAATTGGTGTAGACTTCATTTCAGTTGGTGCTTTAACTCACTCAGTAAAGGCATTTGATATTAGTTTAAAATTCCATGATATAAAATAAGTTAAAAAGCTCGTTTCATTACGAGCTTTTTATGTTATAATTTTCTTGTTTATTATTGGAGATTCAAAATGGTATATGTTACTAAATTAGACAAGAATGTAAATAAAGAATTAAATAGAAAAAATATGTTATCTTGGTTTGTTGTATTAATAATTGGACTTATAGTCACAGCGTATGGAGTTGTATCTTCATTGTTTAACTTATTAGAAAGTTTTTATTGTTCATTATTAATGGTAATAGGTATGTTATTTGTTGTTTTTTCTTTGATATGTATTATTATCATTATCAAAATCGGAAAAGAACAGAAAGATTCTAATATTGAATTAGTATATGATTTTTGTAAAAAATATGTCATCTTAAAGAGAATGGATGGAGATAAAGAAATAGAACAAGAAAAAATCACATACAAAAATATCATTAAAACAAGAAGAACTAAGAATTATATTTATATTTATAAAACTGATAAAACAGTCGTTCCATTTTGTACTACAAATGTAAGTGAAGAAGATTTAAAAATAATAATTAATTATTTTTCTTTATGCGAGAACTAGGATTATTAAATCCTTGATAATTAATATTATTAATGGTAAAATCAATTTAGTATTTTATAAGAATTAGAGGTTTTATTTATGGCACAAGAGGTTACAATTAAGGCATTTGAAAAGAATGCTGCTAGAGCAAATAAAAATGGTTTAGCTAGAAGTTATAATACAATTCTTGCTAATTATAAGGAATATGTTCCATATCCACCATTATCATCTACTTCAAAGTTAATGTTTGAAGTAACTGTTGATAAGGATTATACAGATGCTTTAATCGAATTAATCAAAAAGGAAGGATTCCCTTTTTATGGTTCTGCTAACTATTTCTATACTGAGGAATTCGTTAATCAATATAACGCTGCTCCAAATAGATTCAATGTAGATCCTAAGATGGTTGAGGCTTTATCTAAAGATTTAGAAGGACTTAGAAAGCAAACTGAAGAAGAACCTTCTAAGGAAGCTCCAAATGATGATAGAGTATTCTATTTCATGCCTTACGCAGAAGGTATTTCTACATTATATGAATTCATTAAGGCAAAGAAGGATTTATTCTTAAAGTTTGCTAAAGAAAATGATATTACTATCATGATGAAAATCATTGGATTTAATAATCAATTATCTGGTTTCTTAGGTTTCAATTTCTTTGATGCAGATAAGCCAGAGGAAGAAGTAATTATTGATTATGCTTCAAGAGTTACTGTAGGCGTTGATTTTAAGAATAGAACTGCTGTTTATGCAGCTGCATTATATTTAAATGGTATTGGTGAAACTGAAGAGGAATTATACGACCCTGAAGTTAACACTCATATCGTAACTGAAAAGGCAGTTAATGCTTAATAATGATAAGGATGATTATTCATCCTTTTTATTTTTGGCCAAAATAAAAATCTAGAATAGTCTAGATCTTTATAATTGCTCCCTTTGTATCAGGAGTCATATATTCTCTATATTCATATCTAATTACAGATTGGTGAGCAATGCCCTTTGAATCCTTGTAATAAATATATAAGTATACATCAGGTGCTTCAATATTTTTAACTACTGGCCAACAAATGTTTGTTTTTGCAGGATATGAAACCTTAGATGTAATTGTTTTACCTGTTAAAGTTTTGGAATTAAGAATATTGTTACTTGTAAATTTAATAGCAGAAGAATATGTTGCGTGATCTCCAATCCAATTTGTAGCGATTGATAGACCAGCATAGATTACATAGTTTCCAGTAGTTCCATAATCACTTAAATCTGTTTTTCCTTCTGGTAATGAAATAGTAAGAGAAAAATTAATTTGATCACACTTTTCTGTGTCATATGGATTTTCATATGTTACAGATACATTTTCATTTCCTTCATCATCAGTAGTTACTGTTTCAACTCTTCTATTATATTCATCGGCTACAAATACTTCCTCAGTGTTATCTTTGTATTCAAAAGCTTCAAGCTTTACATTCCATTCTGTGTAATCAGTTGATTTATCATAATATGTTATTTTTTCTGTGTTATATTTATCTTTTAAATCTGATACTGATGAAACATCTTGGAAATATTCAACTTTTCCAGCATTATAATTAGATGTTATAGAAGTTGGAATATAAATTATTATTAAAACTAGGATAAGAATAGCTACTGCCAAAATTAATGTAAGTAGGTTTCTACCTGGTCTCCATTTTTTCTTTTCATTTTTATTTTTAGCCATTTTTTAATACCTCGTTATTATTATATCAAATAATGCTTAAAAATAAATATTCACAAATCTTATTTTTTGTACAGCATTTCATTTTTGGAATTGTTTTTTATTGGAATTTACTTCGTAAACATAGTCAAAATCACGGATTTTATATTGATTATTTTGGATATTAATGTTAAAATAGTTTTAGAGTTTTGAAAAAGACTTATTATATATAATAAAAGGGGAAAAAATATGTTTTTAGCATTAACAACGCTTGAAATAGTATTACTTATCCTTGTTATTGTGTTATTTATTGGTGGTGCTGCATTAGGATACTTTATCCGTATTAAGACTCATGAGAAGTCAGTAGCGGCATCAAATGCAGAGGCAGAAAAAATTATTGCCAATGCTAATTCTGAAGCAGAGAAGATTAGAAAACAGTCTTTAGATGAAGCAAAGAATGAAATTTCTTCAATGAAGGCTGATGCTGAAGATGATATTCGTGAAAGAAAGAATGTCGTTGTTGAGCTTGAAAACAAATTAAATTCACGTGAAGATATGCTAGATAGAAGATCATTAAATCTAGATAAGCGTGAAGAAATGCTTAATTCTAAAGAGTCAAAGATTGACGAGAAGAAGGCTGAATTAGAACAACAGAATAATAAGGTAGAGGCTTTACTAAGAGAGCAAGAAAAGAAACTTGAGGAAGTTGCCGATATGACTCGTGATGATGCACGTAAGTTAATCATGGAAATGGTTCGTGAGTCAATGAGAGATGAAATTGCAACTTATATCAAGGATGAAGAAGAAAAGGCTAAGGGAGTAGTAAAGAATAAAGCCAAGAATTTACTTGCAATTGCAGTTCAAAAATATGCTGGTGAGGTTGCGAGTGAATCTACAGTAACTACTGTTTCACTTCCTGTTGAGGAAATGAAGGGTAGAATTATCGGACGTGAGGGTAGAAATATTCGTGCGTTTGAGTCATTAACTGGTGTAGACTTAATTATTGATGATACTCCAGAGGCTGTAGTATTATCAGGCTTTGATCCAATTAGACGTGAAATAGCAAAGCGTTCACTAGAAATTCTAGTTACTGATGGTAGAATCCATCCAGGTAGAATTGAGGAAGTAGTTGAACGTTGTAGAAATGAAATCGAAATGAATATTAGAGAAATGGGTGAAGATGCTGTATTCAAGACAGGTATTGGTAAGATTCATCCAGATTTAGTAAGATTAATTGGTAGATTAAATTATCGTACAAGCTATGGACAAAATGTATTAAAGCACTCAGTTGAAACAGCAATGATTGCTGGTAAGCTAGCTGTTGAAATTGGTGAAAATGAAATACTTGCAAGACGTGCAGGTTTATTACATGATATCGGTAAGGCAGTCGATCATGAGATTGAAGGAAGTCATGTTGATATCGGTGTTGAATTAGCTCAGAAATATCATGAGCCAAGAGAGGTTATTGATGCAATTGCATCTCATCATGAGGATGTTGCACCAAAATCTATTATTGCAGTATTAGTTGCTGCAGCAGATGCATTATCAAGTGCTAGACCTGGTGCTAGATCAGATAGCTTAGAAAATTATGCAAAGAGACTTGAAAACCTAGAAGCTATTTCTAATAGTATTAAGGGTGTTCAATCATCATTTGCTATTCAAGCTGGTAGAGAAGTTAGAGTTATCGTTAACCCTGATCAGGTTGATGATTTACAAACAATCACTATCGCAAGACAAATTAAGGAAGAAATCGAAGCTAAGCTTAACTATCCTGGTACTATTAAGGTTACAGTTATTAGAGAAACTAGAGCTACAGATGTTGCAAAATAAAATACAAGAGAGTGATTGTTCACTCTCTTTTGTTTCAAGAGGTGAGAAGTATGAAAATTCTTTATTTAGGAGATATAGTAGGTGAAGGTACTATTTCTGTATTAAAGACTCAATTAGAATCAATTAAAAAGGAATATGGTATCAATGTTGTACTTGCTAATGCAGAAAACGTAAGTGGTGGCTTAGGTTTAACTCAGAAGCATTACAAAGAATTAAAAACAATAGGTATTCAAGGAATGTCTATGGGTAATCATACATTCTCTAAATCAGAAATAAAAGAATATATTAATGATGCTACTATTTGTCGTCCTGCTAATTTAAATACTGAATATGGTAAGGATGTTTTATACATAAAATATAATGATAAAATAATTGCTATTGTTAATATGCTAGGAAGAGTATATTCTAATACACCTCTTGATTGTCCATTTAAAACAATGGATAGATTATTAGAAAATATTAAGGCGGATAAAATTATTGTTGATTTTCATGGTGATGCTACTTCTGAAAAGAAGGCATTTATGTATCAATTTGCTGGAAAAGTAGATGCTGTTATAGGAACTCATACTCATGTTCAAACTGCTGATGAGGAAGTATATAAGAACACATGTTATATTTCTGATATTGGAATGAATGGACCATATGATTCAGTTATCGGTGATGATATAGATACAATCATTAAAAGATTTAGAACTGGAGTATATGAAAAGGCTAGCGTTGCTAAGTCAGAATTTTATAGAATTAATGGTGTTATATTAGATTTAGATTCAGTTAATAAAATTACTAGATTAAATCTTAAAGTTAGAGTATAATACTTTCGTTATTAAAAAGAGGTTTTATTTATGGCTAAGTGTGTTAATAAAGAAAAAATGGTATTGCCATCATTAAAGAATGCAAGATTAAGAAGAGATTTTAAGACTGAAACAATTCAATATAAGGTTGAAGATGCATATGCTCATTTAGGCGACGGAAAGACATATTATATTTATACTTATGGTTGCCAAGGTAATGAGGCTGATTCTGAAATTATGGCAGGTATCTTAGAGTCTATTGGATATAAGCATGCCAAAGATCCACTAGAATCTGATTTAGTATTATTAAATACTTGTGCTGTAAGAGAAAATGCTGAACAAAGAATTTGGGGAGTATTAGGTCAATTAAAGGGTAGAAAGAGAAATCACCCTGATATGATTATTGGTATTTGCGGTTGTATGCCTCAAGAGGAAAATGCCACAACTAAATTAATTGAGTCATATCCATTTGTTGATTTAATATTTGGTACTCATAATAGAGGTAATTTACCTAAGCTTATTTATCAAGCGTATTTTACTAAGGAAAAGGCTGTTGAGGTATTATCAACTGAAGGTAATATTTTAGAGGGTACTCCTAAGGTAAGAGAATCTAAATTTAAAGCTTGGGTTCATATAATGTATGGATGCGATGAATTCTGTACATATTGTATTGTTCCATATACTAGAGGAAGAGAAAGATCTAGAGCTAAAGAAGATATTATTGATGAGGTTAAGGAATTAGTTTCATTAGGATATAAAGAAATTTGCTTATTAGGTCAAAACGTAAATGCATATGGTAAGGACTTAAATGATGGTTCATATACATTTGGTGACCTATTAAGAGATATTGATAAAACAGGAATTGAAAGAGTTAGATTTACATCTCCACATCCAAGAGATATGGATGAAAATGCAATTAATGCTATGGCAACATGCAAGAGTGTAATGCCACATCTACATTTCCCCGTTCAATCTGGTAATGATAGAGTATTAAAGATAATGAATAGAAAATATACTAGAGAGGATTATCTTTATAAGATTAAGAGATTAAGAGAAGAGATTCCTGATATTTCTATTACAACAGATATTATTGTTGGATATCCTGGTGAAACTAAGGAAGAATTCAATGATACTCTAACATTAGTTAAAGAGGCAGGCTTTGAAGGAGCATTTACATTTATTTATTCTCCAAGAGAAGGAACTCCGGCTGCGAAGATGGAAGACCCTATCTCAGCTGAAGAAAAGCATGAGTGGTTCAATCAATTAAAGGATGCAGTAGATGAAGGCTATTTAAAGGGCAATCAAAGATTTGTTGGTAGAATCGTTGAAGTATTAGTAGATGGTGAATCTAAATCTGATGATGGTATGTTATCAGGTTATTCTAAGCATAATAAGCTTACTCACTTTAAATCTAATGATAAGTCTTTAATTGGTCAAATTGTGAAAGTTAAAATAACAGACGCTAAGAGCTGGTTTATGATTGGTGATTTAGTTGAATAATAAATTATTAGATTATTTTAATAATATTCCTGAAGTAATAAGACTTAAGGAATTAAAAAAATATATTGAATCAAATGAAAAGATAATTAATAAATTTGATGAGATAAAAGATATTCAAAAGAAAATAGTAAATGCTAAAGAATTTAATCAAATTAATCAACTTAAAATCTATGAGGATGAATATAAAAAAGCAAATGAAGAATTATTAGAAATACCATTTGTAGAAGAATATTTAGAATTAATGGATTATGTTAATAATATGCTAAAGAATTTTTCTGAATCACTTGAATATGAATTAAATAAAAAAATTAACGGTTAGCGCCGTTAATTTTTTATTTGGATTGACTTTGCAAGTGATTGGAAGAATCTTCCAGCTATAGCCATTATTGAAAATATTAATATTGCAATAATTAAAAGCATATGCCAATAAATCATTTGTTTATTTACTATGGCATAGATTGAAACAGATACTACAGCAACAAATGCTAATATTGCAATAATTAAACCTATAAAGAATAGAAGATTACCTAAAATAGAATATTTCTTTTTTAATTTTTTTGATAATTCCTGACAATTAGGATCATCAAGCTGTAAATTTAAATCCTCAATAGTTTCTATAATTTTCATTATTTTGTTTTTCTTCCTAAACCAATCTTATTATATACTTTAGCAATTTTCTTATTAGCTAGATAATTAGCATAATCTCTACCTTCATTTAATACCTCATCAAGCTTAGGAGAATTAATTAATTCATTATATCTCTTTTGAATTGGTTCTAATTCAGCAGCAACTGCATTAGCAACATCTTCTTTAAATGTTGCATAATTAGAATCCTTATATTTTTCTACTAAATCTTTAATAGAAGTATTAGTTAAACAAGAAAGAATAGTTAATAGATTAGATATACCTGGCTTATTTACTGTATCAAATACAATCTTACCATCTGAATCAGTAACAGCTGATTTAATCTTTTTCTTAGCAATATTAATCTCATCTAATAATGCAATATATGCTTTTGGATTTGGATCAGACTTAGACATTTTCTTTGTTGGTTCAGTTAATGACATAACCTTTGCGCCAGCCTCACTAATGAATGGTTCTGGTACGACGAATGTATCACCATATTTATTATTAAATCTTTCAGCTAATGTTCTAGTTAATTCTAGATGTTGTTTTTGATCTTGTCCAACAGGTACTGCATCACTATCATATAGAAGAATATCTCCAGCCATTAAAGAAGGATAAGTTAAAAGACCAACTGATACACCAGCAACTTGTTTTTCCTTTTTATCTTTAAATTGTGTCATTCTTTCTAATTCACCAATATAACCATTGCATTGTAATATCCAACCAAGTTGAGCATGGGCAGGTACTTCAGATTGAATGAAGATATGTACCTTTTCTGGATTTAAACCACAAGCTAAATATGTAGCTACTAAAGATTTGATATTTTGTCTTAATGCTTGCTTATCCTGTGGAACAGTGATAGCGTGCATATCAGCTACGAACACTAAGAAGTCTGTGATATCTTCTCTATCTTGTAACTTAACAAAATTCTTAATGGCTCCTAAATAATTTCCTAGTGTAATATTACCACTAGGTTGAATTCCTGAAATTAATCTCATAAATAATCCCCCTTATAAATATAAAAAGCGTCCAAGATTAAAAATAATCTTAAGGACGCATTAATAGCGCGGTGCCACCTTAATTCTGACTGTGTCAGCACTTAAAATTAAGATTTAAAACCAATTCCTTTATAATTCATTCTGTTGCTTACACCACCCAACAGTCGCTAAAATGTTAGAAAAATATAAAGTACTGAATAAATTATAATAAAAAATGTAATTTTTTTCAAGTTTTTTTAATTTTCCTTGAAGAGAAGAGTCGCCTTCAAGAATGTCGAATTTTATTCGAGACAAAAAAGATTTATGCAACAAAATTGCGATTTTTGTTTAAAAAAATACATAAAGTTAGTCAACAAATGGGGAAGTTTGAACTTAGAACGCTTGTGTAAAATTAGTTTGAAATTGAATTTTATTCGAAAAATAATAAAATAATCAAACAAAAAACGGTTATTACACACAAAAAATTCGAATTTTTGAATAAAAAATAAAGACGCTTTGCTTGAAAGAAAAAAATAGTGGTGCTATAATTAAGTTGATTTTTATTTCATTAAAAAAGGAAGGAAAGGGAATTATGAAAATTAAAAAGATTACATTAGCTGCACTTGCTGCAGTTGCTACTATTACAGTTGCTTCATGTTCTGGTTCTGATGATGCAAAGGATAGAGAATATGGTGGAACTAACTGGCATGGTAGTTTACCAAGTGATTTCACTTCACTTGAAAATCCACATCCAAATCCAGCTATTGATGAGGAAGGTTATTACTCAGTTGCTGGTCAAAGAATTAAGACTAAGGATACTTTCAAAACAACTTATACTACAGATATCCAATTAGAGAAGTTCAATTATTATAAGAATACTTGGGCTTTCAACTCTCAACAATATGTTAATATGGTTGATGGTTTAATTGCTAATAACCAATATGGCGAAATCTATGGTGATTTAGCTTTAGGTTACAAGATTGGTAAAAATGATGCTGGTAAGCAAACTTGGACTTTCAAATTAAAAGAAGGCGTTAAGTGGGTTGATAATAAGACTGGTGCAGAAGTGGCAGAAGTTAAGGCTGATGACTTCGTAGCTGGTATGGAATACTTAATCGATCCATTCAATGCATCTGAGTTAACTTACTTAGTATTTGATGTTATTGATGGTGCTAGAGAATACTATACTTCTAGAAAGAATAATGAAGTATCTGGTAACACAATTACTAATACAGAGGATGACTTACCTATTTCTAGTGTAGGTATTAAAGCAATTGATGATTATACAATCGAATATACATTATGTGATGAAACTCCATATTTTATGACATTCTTAACATATGGTTGTTATTATCCAGTAAATAGGGATTATCTAGATGAACAAGGTACTGATTTTGGTTCAAGTGAAGACAACATTTTAGTTAATGGTGCATTTAGAATGACTGAATATCAAAAGGGATCTAAGATTATCTTAACTAAGAATGAAAAGTATCATGATGTAGAGCATGTATATGTAAATACAGTTCAAGAAACATATTTATCTAGAAAGTCGACAATTGATACAGGTAGAAAGTTATTTGAAAATGGAGACACTGACTCATTTACAGTTCAATCTTCTGATGGAGAAGGATGGACTAAATATGTAAAGGGTACTGCTGGTACTGGTAGTGCTAAAAATCCAGTTGATCCATCTTGTTCACCTGTAACATCTACAGACCAATTCTGTTTCTCTGCATTCTTCAATTATATTAGAACAAATTATGAATATAATGGAGGAATCACAGCAAAGACTGATAAGGAAAAGGCAGATACAGCAAAGGCAGTTGCTAATAAGAATTTCCGTTTTGGTTTCTTATATGGCTTAAATGTTATGAGTTATCTACAATTCTTTAGTCAAGAAGACCCAGCTGAAAGATTAATTCGTTCTTATACAGTTAAGGAATTAGCTTATGACAATAATAATAAGGATTATGCTTCTTATGTAGAAGATGTATTCAATCAAAAGCGTGGTACACAAGGTGTTAGATTAAATGGTACTGACCAAGGTAATGACCCTATCTATGATGCAACAAAGGCTGGTCAATATTTCGCAGCTGCTAAGCAAGAATTAGAAGCTCAAGGTGTAACATTCCCTATTAAGATAGATGTTCTTGGTGAATTGGATCCAGAACAAGCTGGTTATGAAAAGATTATGTATGATGCACTAGAGGCAAATTCAAATGGTGCTGTTGATATTAGAATCAACGTTGCAGCTGATGATGACCAAATGGATGAATGGGGTGCTGATATTTATAACTATGACTTCTCAATGTTCCAAGGTTGGGGTGCTGACTATGGTGATCCTAAGTCATTCTTACATACTATAATCGAAGAAGAAGGAGATACTATCAATTACATGGGCTTCTCTGGTAATTTAACTGATGAACAAAAGCAATTAATGCACAATATTTTAGGTTCATTCACTGAAGCTTATGAAATAGCCGCTGCAATCACTGATCCTGCAAAAATTACTGAAAGATATCAAAAATTCGCTGAAGCTGAATATAAGGCAATTTATGAAGATGCAATTATCATTCCTTGGTATACAAGAAGTGGTATTTACCCAGTAGTATCTAAGTCTATCCCTCATCAAGCTTCTAAGGCTGCTTATGGTAACAACGCTGATAAGTTCAAGAACGTTGTTGTTTCTGATACAGTATTAACTAGAGCCCAAAGAGATGCTATTAATCAAGCATACGAAGATGGAAAGAATTAAAAAAATATATTATAATATATAATAACAGCAAAGGGAATAATTTTGTTATTCCCTTTCGTCGTTATTTAGAAAGGGTGTTTTAAAAAATGGAAAATGTCGAACTGACAGAAAAAAAGAGTTTTAAAATGGTGTGGCAAAAGATAGTAAAAGCACTATCTAATGACACTTTTTTGTACATTTTAAAAAGAGTTCTATCTTCGTTTTTCACATTAATAATCATTGTTGCTATTGTAGCAGTATTGATTAGATTGCTTCCAGATAATAAGTTCTATAGCGAATCAACTTATGCTAAGCTAGAAGGACGTCTTGGTACTGGTATAGCAGAAAATTACAAGAACAAGCAATTGTTCATTTATGGTATTGTTGATATTAATGGTAATAGAGTTCCTGTAATTAGAAATGTATTCCAATACATCTATTACATATTACCAATCCCAAAAGAAATACCATATGTATGGAATAATACATACACTGAAGTTAAAAAGACTTGGACTGGTTTAATTTATTTAGGACGTTCAATTAACCAAAGTGAATTCGTAACAACAATAATCGGCAGCAGAATGGGTATTTCAATGAGAATATCATTAATATCTGTATTATTGACTTATTTAGTTGGTTTCCCTCTTGGAGTTGCAATGGCAAAAAAGCCTGGAGGAATCGTTGACAAATTAGGAACTGCATTTATCGTACTAAATTATGCTATCCCTGCATTAGTATTTTACTTGTTCATAAAAAACTGGACTGGTGATAAGACCGGTATTTGGGGATGGGCAGGATTTGGATATTTCTATGATTCAGAGGATTGGAGGACATTAATTATTCCAATATTCTCGATTTTCTTCCTAAGTATTCCTGGTTTGATTATTTGGGTAAGAAGATTCATGGTAGATGAATTAAATTCAGATTATGTTAAGTTCGCAAGATCTAAGGGTTTATCTGAAAATAGAATTATGTATACTCACGTATTAAGAAATGCGTGTGTACCACTTGTAAGAAATATTCCAGCTACATTGCTTTCAGCATTAATTGGTTCATATTTCGTTGAGGAAATTTGGTCAATTCCAGGTACTGGTAGAGAATTAGTACAAGCATTACAAGGTTCACCAGATATTCCAGCTATTCAAGGATTAACAGTATTATATGCTGCTATTTCTATGCTTGCATTCTTATTAGGTGATATTATTACAGTATTCTTCGATCCAAGAATAAAAATTACAGAAAGGTAGATTTAAGATATGGAAAATACATTAAATATTGAAAATCAAAATATTCAATCTACCTTAAGTGATGGATTGGATGATTTATTTGTAAGAGTTGAATTAAATGAAGAAGAGTCAGAACATTTAGCTGCTGAGCCTTATTCATATTGGAAATCAGTTTTTAGAGTTTTTATTAGAAAACCATCTGCAATTATAGCGCTTGTTACATTTGCTATATTATTATTAGGAATTATTATTATTCCATTATTCGCTCCAGCAGATGCATTTGAAGTTAATGTATTAAATCAAAACTTATCACCATCTAGTCAACATTTTTGGGGAACAGATGTTATTGGTAGAGATTTATTCTTTTCTTCATTTAAAGGGGCCGGTAAATCCCTTATTTTAGCAATGATTTCTTCAATAATTGTATTAGTTATTGGTACTCTTGTTGGTTTAATTTGGGGTTATTTTAAGAAATTAGATAGAATCTTTATTGAAATTTATAACTTGATTACAAACATTCCTAGCTTATTAATTTATATGTTAATGGCAATAGTATTTAGAACTTCATTACCAGATGTTCCTGTTGAAGTTAGATTAGTATTGTCTTTAGTAATTACTGGTTGGTTAGGTATTGCATTATTAATAAGAAATCAAGTATTAATTATTGATAATAGAGAGTATAATGTTGCATCTAAGACATTAGCTACTCCACCTTCAAGAATCATGTTTAGAAATTACTTACCTTATATTTTAGGTGTAATTATTACTGAATTCTCATTAGTTTTACCTGGTATGATTTCAAGCGAAGTATCATTAAGTTACTTCGGTGTAGGTTTAACAAATGATGATATTTCTATTGGTGCATTAATGGAATTAGGTATTAACAAATTTAGTTTATATCCATGGCAATTATTAGCACCAGGTTTCTTATTAGCAGTTATTATATTCATTTTCTTCTTATTAGGTACTGCGCTTTCTGATGCGTTAGACCCTAAGAAGCACAGATAGTAGGAGGTTTGTATGAGCAAGAAGATTGATGTTCAGCTAAATCCTACAGATGCTGTTAAAAATGGAGAAGTAATTGCAAGTGTTAAGGATTTAGTTGTTAGATTCCAAGTTAGAGGTAGAACTTTAACTGCAATTAGAAAGGTTTCCCTTGATATTTATAAGGGAGAAATAATCGCTATCGTTGGTGAATCAGGTTCTGGTAAATCAGTTTTCACAAAGTGTTTTACTGGTATGCTTGAGGAAAATGGTAGCGTTGATGAAAATTCACAAATTATGTATTCAGGCGTAGATATTTCAAAGTTTAAAACCAATGAAGAATGGTTAAACATTCGTGGTAAGAGAATATCTACAATTTTCCAAGACCCGATGACTTCATTAAATCCACTTAGAAGAATTGGCTCTCAAATTTCTGAAGTAATCAGATTACATAGAGGTTTTTCTAAGGAAGAAGCTAAGGAAGAAGCTATTAAATTATTAAAGCGTGTTGGTATTAAGGATGCTGAATCTAGATACAATGATTATCCATTCCAATATTCAGGTGGTATGAGACAAAGAGTTGTTATCGCTATAGCTTTAGCATGTAATCCAGATATTTTAATCTGTGATGAGCCAACTACTGCCCTAGATGTTACAATCCAAGCTCAAATCTTAAATCTAATTAAGGAATTAAAGGAAGAGTATGGATTTACAATTATGTTTATTACACATGACCTTGGTGTAGTTGCTGAAATTGCTGATAGAGTTGCTGTTATGTATGGTGGTCAAATCGTAGAATACGGTACTGCTAAGGATATTTTCTATGATCCTAAGCATCCATATACATGGGCATTATTATCATCTTTACCTCAGTTAGGTGAAAAGGGTGAAAACCTATATTCAATTACAGGTACACCACCAAGCTTATTTAATGAAATTAAGGGTGATGCCTTCGCTCCAAGAAATCCATATGCTTTAGCAGTAGATTTCGTTCAAGAGCCACCAATGTTTAAGGTTAGTGATACTCACTATGCTAAAACATGGTTATTAGACCCAAGAGCTCCAAAGGTAGAGCGTCCTGAAATTATTTCTCAAATTTCAGAACGTGTATCTAAGATCTATTCAGGAGGTGACAATAATGAATAATACTTCTGAAAAGAAAGTTTTAACTGAAGAGGATTTAAAGAATTATTCAACTGCCGATGTTGAAAAATTAATTAATGAATATAAGGTTAATAAATATGGATTCCCACCTATGCTTCCTCAAAAGAATAATTTAGGTAAAACTGTATTATTATCATTCTATAAGGCTAAAATTAGAAGCTTAAATGGTGACTTATTAGATGAGGAAGAGGGAACTTTTGATATTTTAGATAATGAATCATTCAATAAGAATGATGAATTAGCTTTAACTAAGATTAAATTTTTAAGTGCATTATTCTCAACAAATAGATTTGTTGATGGTGGTGTATATTTTAAGGGTCAATTTTACACTCGTAAAATGACAGCTAGATTTGCTAAGTTCTTAACAAAGAAGTTCATGGAAAACTATTTCCATATTGAAGATGGAAATATGCTGTATGATTATTTCGATAAAATGGATGGTGGTTACCTACCATTTTGGCCTCAAAAGAGCTATGAGAAGAATCATGAAGCTATTTTCTCTGCAGTTAATGCTTCTGTAACAAAGCTTGGTAATGCATCTAAGTCTGATATTAAGTTTTCATTTGATATTTTTGCAGATGATATCTTTGATTTAAATAATCCAGAAGACTGCAAGAAGATTGAAGTAATTAAGTCATTGCTTGATTCAGATATGCTAGTAGAAGGATTCTATTATAAGGGTTCATTATTACCTAATCATTTAAATGATAAGTTTAAATCATATATTGAAAAGACATTTATTAGAAGAAACTTCACAGTTGATCAAAGAGATTTCTTATTGCTAAATGTTAGTAAGCAAAAGGAAACTAACTATCCTCTTTATTGGCCAAGAAAGAATAAAGATGGAAGAAGTATTAAAATCTCTGTTATTGATGCCGATGTTTCATTAATTGGTGTTGATCCAAAATATGCTAACTTTGATTTATATTTAGACGAGCCATTTGATCCAAATATTGAAGAAAATAGAATTAAGCTAAATATTATTCAAGGTATTTATTCTGATAAATCATTATTGACAGGTGCTTTATATTTCGATGGTATGTTAGTACCTGGTGATTTAAGTAAGTCTGATATTGAATTTAGAAAGAATATTGTTGAAAAGGCATATAAGATTTATATCGATGATAATGAAGATTTCTTAAGAATTAATAAGAATTTCACTATCGAAGATAGATTTGATTTATTAAATTTAACTGCAATTTATGATAAATATTATCCAAATAACATTGATTTAATTAATCAGCGTGATGAGTCTTATGATAAAGAATCTAATGTATTAGCTAGATTTGATAGAGTAAATGTTGTAAGTGAATTTGGTAAATATGAATTATCTAATGACTTATCATTAGTAATCAATAATGATACAAAATATGATGATATTAAATCAGAAGATTTTGATAAGGTATTAGATGCTATCTTTACAAATGGCATTAAAATTAGAGGTGCTATTTATTTTGGTGGTAAAAATATTGCCCAAAAGAAAAATGGTGCTAAATTTTTTGAATTTGTAAAAGCATTAACTGCTATTTTGCCTAATGATTTAGTATCTAAATTAGATGAAAATAAGAATAAAGAAATATATAAGTATTCAGTTGATAAAAAGACAGGAATGCTTAAATATTGGCCAACAGTTGATAAGAATGGTAAGGAAGTATTATTATCAGTTGTTAAGGCAGATATGTTCTTTAAAAATGGTAGAAGAACAGTAAAAGCATGTAATTCATTAAATTTTGATATTTATGTTGGTGAAACATTTGGCTTAGTTGGTGAATCAGGTTCTGGTAAAACAACTATTTCAAGAGCTATTTTAGGTATTTATAATTTAACAAATGGTGCTATCTATTTTAGAGGTAAGTTAATTTCTGGTTTACAAACTAAGTCAGAAATTAAGCAAAATAAAAAGAATATCCAAATGATATTCCAAGACCCAGCAGCTTCATTAAATGAAAGAGCTAATATCGATTATATCGTTTCTGAAGGCTTATACAACTTTAAGATGTTTAAGACTAAAGAAGAAAGATTAGATAAAGTATCTAGAATGATGAAATCTGTAGGACTATTACCAGAGCATTTATCCCGTTATCCACATGAATTCTCAGGTGGTCAGCGTCAAAGAATTGGTATTGCTCGTGCCCTTGTAATTGAGCCTCAGTTAGTGTTAGCCGATGAGCCTATTTCAGCATTAGACGTATCTATTCGTGCTCAAGTATTAAATCTATTAAAGAAGCTTCAAAATGAAAATGAATTAACATATTTATTCATTGCCCATGATTTATCTATCATTAGATATATTTCTGATAGAATTGCTGTAATGCATAATGGTCATATAGTTGAACTTGGTAAGGCTGATGAAATCTATTCTAGCCCTATTCATCCATATACTAGAGCATTATTAACTGCAATTCCACAACCAGATCCAAATAGTAAGGATTCAAGAAAGAAGCTAGTATATAATAAGGCAGACTTAAATTATGATAAGTCTAGCTGGATTATGGTTAAGCCAGATCATTATATTTTAGCTACTCAAGAATTAGCAGAAAAATGGGCTAATAATGATATTGATTCTAAATATCTAGTTGATTATAATGAAATGGTAACTAAAGAAAAAGATAATCAATAAAACGGAGAATAGCAATGAGATATGAAAGTAAAACTAAGTACATATTTAAAACAATTATATATGCTTTAATTTTAGTTTTAATTCCATTAGTAATAGGAATACCACTTAGATTCGCATTTGATAGAAGGGTTATTTTAGAAACAGTAATTGTTGTTTTTGCGTTACTAGAATTATTTGTAATAACTATTATGTATCAGCTTAAAGTTAGAAGACTTTATAAAAATAAGATGACTAATAGTGATTTTAAAATGACTGATTCATATAAAAGATATCGATATGCAATTCTATTACTATTCTCTACTGCTATGTATAATTTATTAGAATCTTTATTTTATTTCTTGATTTTTGAATAAAAAAATAAGGTTAGATGAAATTTTGACATCTAACCTTTTTAATTTATTTTCTATTATCGTAAGCTCTCTTAGATTTTCTAATAGATTCTTTGTATTCAACACCAAATTCCTTTAGGAAACCTAAAAAATCATTATAACCTACTTTATCATCATCAACTTCATATTCGATTTCGTAATCTGTCTTACCATAATATTCACTCTTATCAAAGAATAAAATACCATTTTTGTAAGGAGTAGAAACTCTATAAGTAGTTAATTCAGCAATCTTATTTACATAATATGGAATCCCAATGATAGAAGCATCAAAACCATTCTTTAAATATTCTAATGCCTTTTCCTTAGAGATTAGAATATGAGTTTCATCAGCACCAACTTCAGCTCTAGTTTTCTTAGTAATCTTGAAGTTGTTACCCTTTTGTCTAATTCTTAAAACAGTTTTTTCTTCTAGTAATTTAGTGTCTGGAGTATCAAAATAATGATTTGTTTGTGCAAATACATTATTATCTAGTCCAAACTTTTCCAAAAGCTCATTGTATTTAGCCTCTGAAATAAATGACTTGAATTCGATTTCCTTATTTAAATACATAATCTTTCCCTCAGACATTTATGTAAACACTTACATAATGTTCCCTTATATTATCTAATATTTGTTTTAAAAAATCAATACTTGTGTTAAAATAGGACTGATGTTTGAAAAGGAGGTGCCATTATGAGTTACACATTCGTATTAAAGGATGATAAAAAATCTAATGAAGTAAAAGATTATATCGAAAAGAACATTAAATTAGATAGGAATGATGAAAACCCTGATATTGTAATCGCAATAGGTGGAGATGGCACAATCTTAAAGGCTATTCATCAGTTTAGATATGCAATTATATTTGGTATTTTTACAGGTCACTTAGGCTTTTATGCTAATTATGATGCAAAAGAAGTAGATACATTAATCAATGATATTAATAATAAGGAATATAAGATTGATTATCTAGATTCATTAGAAGCTATATTTAAAGATAAAGATGGAAAGGAATATAAGGAATTCGCCTTAAATGAATTTACTATTGTATGTCCACCTAGAACTTTAAGATTAGATGTTTATATTGATGAAGAATATTTTGAAAGATTTAGAGGAACTGGCTTTGCTGTATCAACACCTACAGGTTCAACTGCATTTAATAAATCATTAGATGGTTCAGTAGTGGATACATCATTAAAGGTTATGCAATTGACTGAAATAGCGGGAATTAACTCTAACGCCTATAGAACATTATCATCACCTTTGATTCTTTCTAATGAAAGAAAAATAAGATTAAAGGCTAGCAATAATGAAGAAGATATCTTTATTACTGCTGATAATATTTCTTATAAACTAAGTAGTTTTGATTCTATTAATATAGATTATAAAAAGAATAGTATCAAAATGGCTTACCATGAGCAATTAAGTTTCATTAAAAGAATCAATAGAACATTCATTATATCTAAGGAATAAGTTTCCGATAACGTTTTCGGAAAATAATTACATACATATGCAATGATAACGTTTACATAAAAAATTAAAATATACCAAAGGTTAAATTTTGTTGATATTAAACATATGTAGTTGTATAATGAATTTGTGAGTTTTAACAACTTTTTTTAGGAGGATTAATATATTATGGCTGTTAAAGTAGCAATTAATGGTTTCGGTCGTATTGGCCGTTTAGCTTTCAGACAAATGTTTGATGCTGAAGGTTATGAAGTAGTAGCAATTAACGATTTAACTGCACCTGCAATGTTAGCTAACTTATTAAAGTATGACACTGCACAGGGTGGTTATTGTGGAAAAATTGGCGAAGGCAAGCACACTGTTGAAGCTGGTGAGGATTACATCGTTGTTGATGGTAAGAAGATCACTATCTATGCTCAAGCTGACGCTAACAACTTACCTTGGGGTAAGTTAGATGTAGATGTAGTATTAGAATGTACTGGTTTCTACACTAAGAAGGAAAAGGCAATGGCTCATATCAATGCCGGCGCTAAGAAGGTAGTTATTTCTGCTCCAGCTGGAAATGATTTAAAGACTATTGTTTACTCAGTAAATGAAAAGACATTAACTAAGGATGACCAAATTATTTCTGCAGCATCTTGTACAACTAACTGTTTAGCTCCTATGGCTGACACATTAAACAAGTATGCTCCAATTCAATCTGGTATCATGTCAACAATTCATGCTTACACTGGTGACCAAATGATTCTTGATGGTCCACACAGAAAGGGTGACTTAAGACGTGCTAGAGCTGGTGCTGCTAACATCGTTCCAAACTCAACTGGTGCAGCTAAGGCAATCGGTTTAGTTATTCCTGAATTAAATGGTAAGTTAATTGGTTCTGCTCAAAGAGTTCCAGTAGCTACAGGTTCAACAACTATTTTAGTTGCAGTAGTAAAGGGTAAGGATGTTACAGTTGATGGTATTAACGCTGCTATGAAGGCTGCAGCTTCTGAATCATTCGGTTATAACACTGACCCAATCGTTTCATCTGACGTTATCGGTATGAGATATGGTTCATTATTTGATGCAACTCAAACAATGGTAACTAAGATTGATGAAGATACTTATCAAGTACAAGTTGTTTCTTGGTATGATAATGAAAATTCATATACAAGCCAAATGGTTCGTACTATT
>JAILPD010000120.1 GCA_024690445.1 Acholeplasmatales bacterium | reverse complement strand
ATATCAAGATCAGTTGAAGCATTTGAAGCATTTACATTATTGCTTCCAAAGCAAAATATAAAAACACAAATTGTAAAAATAAACCCAATAACCTTTTTCATTATTCCCTCCAAAAAACATAATATTAGTATACCACATTTAAAGGAAATATATATGTTTTTTATATTTGGGGAATTAAAATTGTATTGGTTATTTAAAAGGAGAATGATAATTAAAAATCACATAGATAATAAAAAGGAATATTTAAAATAATCGATGCTTAGATACTAACTATAGAGTTTATTGGAGTATAAGCTATAAAGTAATTGGAGTAATTAAGCTTGTACACCGATTCTTTTATAGTCGGGAATAGATACCTACTCCGATTTTTTTAAAGAACCAAATTAATTAACGAGTGTGCGGCTCTAGTTCATCAATAGATACTTCTATTTAAGTTTCATCGTCATTAGTAATTTTAGAATCGTTATTATTTTCATCTAAAGATACTTCTTCAATACTTTCAACATTCTTATTTTTCTTTTCATTTTCCATTTCGTATAAAGCTGTAATAGCACCAAATACATACATTAAAATCATTGATATTGTGACTACTTCATTTGTAATAGAAATAGTAGATGAACCATATATTAAACCAATTATATCAATTACTAATACAAGAAATAATAGTACTGCAAAAACAATCGAAGCCTTTTTATGCATATTCTTTCTTCTATATAAAGATAAATTAAACAATCCTGCAAAAAATAAAACAATAAGTTGGACTATATAATATATAAATGCAATAACAAATAGAACTGAATTTTCAATATTGCTAAAAGCTAATTTATAACTTTCAATATTCAAAATATTAAAATCACCAATGAATTCTAATGTTCTAATAATTCCCAATATAATTAGCGAAAAACCAGAAATTAATAAAGCCCACCTTGTGGCAATAGACATTTTTTTATCATTTTCCCAATTGCCATAAATCTTTTTAGTTTCTTCAGAATAAACCACTTCATTATTTATATCTAAAAAAGCTATCTTTTTGACTCTTAATTTAAAGAGCATACTATTAACCCCTAATTCTGATGGAGTTAAGAAGGCAATAGTAACACATTGCCAGATAAATACCCATCCAAAGATATCAAGTGTTTCAGCGAATACTTCTCCTCTTCTTCCACTACCAAACCATGAATTAATTTTGCCATATGCAGTAATGAATAAAATAATTAAACCTACAGTAAGAACAATGGCAGCTTGCATCCACTTTTTTCTTCTTTCTCTACCATAATTAAAACTATTTAATTCTAATGCATCATTAAAACCATCAATCATTTTTTTAGGATCATAATCCTCATAATCATCAATTTGTATATCAATATCTACACTATAAACAAATGGTATTCTTTTTATTCTATTATTAATTGATGTTAATTCATCATAATCAAATAAATAATTATCTTTACTAATGACTCTATTATCAATCAAATCACTAGCTTTATCATAATGTAACAGCATAGTAACATTCTTGTTCTTAGTATCAACATTATAATATTTATTTAATAATTCTAATTCTTTTGTATCCTCATAATAATTTTTATTTTTGTCGATTTTCAAAGCAATCACCTCAAATTGATACAAGTTACCAAATTGATTATAACATATTTCACATTAGTTATTTTCTAATGAAGCCATATTTTTTGACTTATTAGAAAGTATAATAATTCTTACAATTGATATTATGCAAAAAACCATATTGATAATATTAAATATCATAATTGGATATAGCTGTACAAAATATCCATAAACAGCCCATAATATTGAATTAATAAATAAGCATACCTTAATAAATGCTTCACTCTTAAGTGGCTTATTCTTAATCATAAAGGCAATTATAACACCAGTTGAATAAAATAAATTACCTAAAACTGGTAAATAGCCATACCATACATTATCATTTAATAATATATTTAAAGTAACACCCAATCCAACAGCCACGATAACACAGATTATATTTAATACTAATTTTATAATCTCACTTTTAATATTTAAAAATAATAAAATCGCATTTCTTGTAAGTGAAACTGCCTCTTGTGATAATGCACTAAAAGCATTCATCATAAATTCTGAAATGATAGCTAATATATGATTAACTGATTGTAATAATAATATTTTTCTTTTTGATTTCAATAAAGCAGATAATGTAAATAGTGTATTACCAATAAAGGATAATACATTTGCTATGATAAAAACTGTATCCATATAATTTTCTCCAATTTACAACATAGTATTTTACCACAATTTATCTAGAATAAAAGACAAAAGGCAATCTCTTTTTATAATAAGATTGCCTTAATTAATTATCTAACGATAGACTTTAAAATCTTTTCTTGTACATAAGCTGGAGCTTCTTCGTATCCATTAAATGATCTATTGAAATAACCAGCGCCTTGTGTCATTGACTTTAAGTCGTTAACATATTCTAAGATTTCAGATTCAGGAACTAATGCAGTAATCTTTTGATCCTTTGCAGTATTAACATCCATTCCAATAATCTTTGCACGTCGTGTATTTAAATCAGAAAGAATAGTACCTGTATCATCAGGATGTACAGTAACAACAACCTTGATGATTGGTTCAAGAATGACAGGCTTACACTTCATGTAAGCATCTTTAAACGCTAAAATAGCTGCGTTTTTAAATGCTAATTCATTTGAATCAACATCATGGTACTTACCATCTTTTAATATAGCATGAACACCAATTACTGGGAAGCCGGCTAATAAGCCCTTTTCACAAGCTTCAAAGAATCCTTTTTCTACAGCTGGGAAGTAATTCTTTGGAACTGCACCACCAAATACCTCCTCAGAGAATTGGTTTTCAGTTGAAGGTTTAAATTCCATTTGAACTACACCATAGAATCCGGCACCACCAGATTGCTTAATATATCTACCATCACCAATAGCAGATCCTTTTATAGTTTCACGGTATACAACCTTTGAATCCTCAGTTTGAACATTTAATTTATAAGAATTTTTCATTCTTTCTAAGATGAAATTTAAATGACCTAATCCTAAGCTACCAATTAATAACTGGTTAGTTTCATGATTTCTCTTAACCTCAACTGACTTATCCTCAAGCATAATCTTTTGAAGAACTGTACCTAGCTTATCATCATCATTCTTATTAGATGTAACTAAAGCCTTATAATAAACTGCAGTTGGGAATTCGATTTCATTATATAAAATCTTATTCTTAGGATCACATAAAGTCATAGATGTTTCTAATCCATCAACCTTATTGATACATCCAATATCACCAGCATGTAATTCAGAAACTGGATTTTGCTTAGCACCACATAATGTGAATAGCTGATTAATTGAAATGGTCTTCTTTAAATTAGGAACATATACAGTATCGCCCTGCTTTAATACACCTGAATTTACTTTAAAAATAGATGTAATACCAGAGAAAGAATCTACTGTTGTCTTAAATACAAATGCAGAGAATGGTTCTTCATCTAATGTCTTCATTTCAATTTCATTTAATTGTTCATTTACTGCAACAATTGGCTTTAAGTCACTTGGATTTGGTAAATAATCAATTAACATTCTTAAAGCTGTATGAACTGTAATGTTCTTCAATGCTGAACCAACTAATACTGGAGTAAGATCACCAGCTAATACACCATTTCTTAAACCTTCTTGAATTTCTTCATTAGTTAATGTCTCACCACTAAAGAACTTATCTAATAATTCTTCACTAGTTTGCGCAACTGCCTCTACCATTGTATTATGAAGCTCAAATACCTTTTGCTTCTTATCATCATAAATAGGAGCGTCCTCACATTCCTTACCGTTATATTTTCTAGCCTTTAAAGTAACTACATTAATATATCCATCGAATGTATTATCATGTCCCATTGGATAACAGAATGGAATAGCATTCTTACCAAGCTTTGTTCTAATCTCTTCTAAGACTACTTCGAAATTAATAGATTCCTTGTCCATCTTATTTACATAAATAATTGTAGGAATACCTTTCTTTCTTAGCATATTCCAATGCTTCACAGTTTCAACCTGAACTCCTGATGTTGCATCTAATACTAAAATAGCACCCTTAACAACACCAATCGTTGCGATTGCCTCACCAATGAAATCGTCATTTCCAGGAATATCAATTAAATTGATCTTATAATTATCATATTCAACTGGGACAATGCTCATTCTAACTGATGATAATTTATCCTTTTCTTCAGGAAGGTAATCACTTATAGTAGTTCCCTTTTCAACACTACCCTTTGCCTTTCCTGTTGCTGTAGAATATAAAGATTCTACAAGAGTTGTTTTACCACTACCTTGGTGGCCTAAAACAACAACGTTTCTAATATTGTTTCCTGCCATATATAAAATTCCTTTCTATAAAACGTAAACTATTAAAAATATTATAACTTATTTTTTTAAAATATTAAATAGTAAATCCCATTGAAAAATAAAATAACAAAAAAATTAGGCCAATAATTTGGCCTAATTCATTTTAAAAATCAAATAGAGATACCTGCTTATATCCATTAATATTATCACTTTCATTAAATTCAATCCACGTTTTAGTTTCACTAATTGGATTTACAATTGATGGAACTTCACATTTAGCTACATCAGATAGCTTATATAAATAAGCATTAGAATGAAGTCTTGTAAAATCTAGATTATCTATATAATTCTTAGCAGTTATAGAATCATATTCAGGGCAAATATGCCATTTGATATATGCTTCATAATCTATTTTTACAGTATCAATTAAATCTGCGTAACCTAATAATTCATAAGTTTCAGAATCAATTAAAGCAATTTTTCCTCTAATAGATGTATCCTCTAATCTAGCATCATCGCATTTTACACCCGTTATGATTTCATTTAAATAATATCTTTTCATTTTTAAACCATACACAGGCAATCACTTCCTAGCTTCTTAAAGGTCTATCCAATGACTCATCATGAATAGCATCTAATTTAATAATATCCTCTTTAGCTAGTTCAAAGTCAAGAGCTATATTTTCAATAATTCTATTTTCATGAGTTGATTTTGGTAAAGGTAATGTCTTCTTTTCAAGACAATATCTTAAACAAATCTTAGCTGGAGAAACATTATATTTCTTAGCAATCTCATTTAATGTTGGATTATCTAACATCTTACCAGTTGCTAAAGGAGAATATGCCTCAACTATAATATCATTTTCTTGGCAATAATTAGTAACACTAGGTTGAGTATTACCTAAGAAGAATCTAATTTGATTAACCATTGGCTTTACATTAGTTGCCTCAATAAGTGGCTTAATGTCAGAAGGATGGAAATTAGATACACCAATTGCTTTAATCTTTCCTGCATTATATAAGTCAATCATTGCCTTCCAAGACTCAATATTACCTTCCTTGCAATCCATGCCAACATTGCTCCATGGCCATGGTGCATGAATCAAATATAAATCAAGGTAATCAACGCCTAAATTCTTGCATGACTTATTGAAACATTCAATTGCAACATCATAACCCTTCTTGTCAGCTGGAAGCTTAGTAGTGATGAAAATATCACTTCTTTTAACTCCAGAATCCTTAATTGCTTTTCCAACTGCCTCTTCATTTTCATAAACTAAAGCAGTATCAATATGTCTATATCCTGCCTTAATTGCAGCAATTACAGAGCTATATGCATCTTCTGGACTACTTTGCCAAGTACCGAAGCCCACAGCTGGAATTTTAACACCATTGTATAAAACATAATCTAAATCTTTAATCATAATAAAAACCATGTCCTTTCACCTTTAATAATAAATACTATTTTTATCAGTTGCAAGGTGAAAATCACAAAATACGAAAAATTGTGTTACTTTTTCCACAAAGAAAAAGAGCCTAAGAACTTTCTTAGACTCTAATTAATATTACTTTCTTGGATTTCTAATGTTAGCTTGAGCAGCCGCTAAACGAGCAACTGGTACTCTAAATGGAGAACATGATACATAATCAAGTCCTGCATTATGATAGAAATCAATACTCTTTGGCTCACCGCCAGTTTCACCACATACACCTACATGTAAATCAGGTCTTGTAGCTCTACCTTGCTTAACTGACATAGAAACTAGCTTACCAACACCCTTATAATCTAATGTCTTAAATGGATCTTCATCTAAGATATTAGTCTTATAGTAAGATGGTAAGAATTTAGCAGCGTCATCTCTTGAAAAGCCAAATGTCATTTGTGTTAAGTCATTAGTACCAAATGAGAAGAATTCAGCTTCTTCTGCAATTTCATCTGATAATAATGCAGCTCTCGGAATTTCAATCATTGTACCTACATGATAATTTAATTTGATGTTAGCATCCTTAATTAACTTATCTGCAGTTTCACAAATGATATTCTTTACATATTTTAATTCTTTAACCTCAAGAACAAGTGGTACCATGATTTCTGGTTCAATTGCCTTGCCAGTCTTCTTCATTACATTGATAGCTGCCTTAATAATAGCAGTTGTTTGCATACGACAAATTTCTGGATATGTTACAGCTAAACGACAACCTCTATGACCCATCATTGGATTAGATTCATGAAGCTCAGCAATTCTATCCTTAACTTGTTCAACTGTCTTACCAATTGCGTTAGCTAATTCTTCAATTAAAGAATCCTCTTGTGGTAAGAATTCATGTAGAGGTGGGTCTAATAGACGAACATTAACATTCATTCCATCCATGATTTCGTATAAGCCTTCGAAATCCTTTTGTTGCATTGGCTCAAGTTCAGCTAATGCCTTTTCTCTATCTTCTACTGTATCAGCTAAAATCATCTTTCTCATAGAGAAGATTCTATCCTTATCAAAGAACATATGCTCTGTACGGCATAGACCAATACCTTCAGCCTTGAAATCCTTAGCCTTTTGAGCATCTCTTGGAGTATCAGCATTAGTTCTAACCTTTAAGTATTTATATTTATCAATCCAAGCCATTAATCTACCGAAATAACCAGTAGTTAAATCTGGGTTTTCAGACTTAATTTCACCTAAGTAAACATTACCTGTTGAACCATCAATAGAGAATGTATCCTTATCAGTATAAACCTTACCATTAATTGTAACTGTACGAGCTTCCTCATCAATTACAGCCTCTGAACAACCACAAACACAGCACTTACCCATACCACGAGCAACTACAGCAGCGTGACTTGTCATACCGCCTCTCATAGTTAAAATAGCTTGAGAAGCAACCATACCTACGATATCCTCTGGAGAAGTTTCAGCTCTAACTAATACAACCTTCTCACCCTTAACCTTACGTGCTTCAGCCTCTTCTGCGCTAAATGCTAATTTACCAGTACCAGCACCAGGACCTGCAGCTAAACCTTTGGCAATAGGAGTGGCCTTAGCTAATTCTTCCTTATTAAATCCAGGTAATAATAACTTATCAAATGAATATGGATCAATACGTAATACTGCTTCCTTTTCATCGATTAAGCCTTCATCTACTAAATCACAAGCAATCTTTAATGCAGCCTGAGGTGTTCTCTTACCATTTCTTGTTTGTAAGAAATATAATTTACCCTCTTCAACTGTAAATTCCATATCTTGCATATCCTTATAATGCTTTTCCATTAAGTCAATTGTCTTAATGAATTGAGCATATACTTCAGGCATTCTATTTTTAAGTTCAGTAATGTTAAGAGGTGTTCTAATACCTGCAACAACGTCTTCACCTTGTGCATTAGGTAAATATTCAGCAGATACTACCTTTTCACCTGTACCAGGGTTTCTAGAGAATGCTACACCAGTACCTGATGTTTCACCCTTATTACCAAATGCCATAGATTGAACATTTACAGCAGTACCCCAAGAATAAGGAATATTATTCATCATTCTATATGTATTAGCACGTGGGTTATCCCAGCTTCTAAATACAGCTTCTACTGCAACTTCAAGTTGATAATATGGGTCAGTTGGGAATTCTTCACCAAAAGTCTTCTTATAATATGCTTTATACTTTTTAACAAGTTCTTTAAGCTCAGCTGCAGTAACTTCTGTA
>JAILPD010000101.1 GCA_024690445.1 Acholeplasmatales bacterium | reverse complement strand
GGCTTTAAAAGTATTTCTTGTAAAAGGCAAGAATTTGTTTTATAATAATGTTGTTTTTAATAAGTTATGATTTGGACCGTAGTAGAATTAATTTATTCTAGAGAGGGAATTGTATGGTGAAATATTCCTAATAAAAATTCTATGAATTCACCCAAGGAGCTGATACTAATACTATCCGTATTTCTTGCGTTAAAAGATTAATGAGTGCTGTATTATTTTATTTAATACAGAATTAAGGTGGTACCACGGTTATTTCGTCCTTAGAGCGTAAGCTTTAAGGATTTTTATTTTTATAAGGGGGATATTATGAATCAATTAGAACAACTTGATGAATTAGTTAATAATGCTGATAGTGAACTTGAATCAATTAATGATTTAAATGAACTTCAACAAAAGAAAGCTAATTATTTAGGTAAGAAAAGTATTTTAGCTTCAATTTCTGCATCAATGAAGGATTTATCTATTGAGGCTAAGAAAGAATTAGGTATGAAGTCTTCTAAGATTAGACAAATGTTAGAAGAGAAGTTTGAAGCAAAGAAGAAGGCAATCGAGGATGCGATTGTTAATATGAAACTAGAAAGTGAAACAATCGATGTTACACTTCCAGGTTATAAATTACCTACAGGTGGAATTCATCCATTAAATCAAACAATTATGGATTTAGAAGATTTATTCGTTGGTATGGGTTATAAGGTTGCTGAAGGACCAGAAATTGAAACTGATGAATACTGTTTTGAGAAGTTAAATCTTCCAAAGGGGCATCCAGCAAGAGATATGCAGGATACTTTCTATATTAATCCAGAATTATTATTAAGAAGCCAAACATCACCAGTTCAGGTTAGAACAATGCTTGCTGAAAAGGGTGAGCCTATTAAGATTATTTGTCCTGGTAAGGTATATAGAAGAGATGCAGATGACGCAACTCACTCTCATCAATTCATGCAATGTGAAGGTTTAGTTTTAGGTAAGGATATTACTTTAGGTGATTTAAAGGGTGCTTTACTTGAAATGTTTAGAAAGATGCTAGGTGCTGATAGAAATATTAGACTTCGTCCTTCCTTCTTCCCATTCACTGAGCCATCAGTTGAGGTAGATGTATCTTGCGGTTTATGTGGTGGTAAGGGTTGTAACACATGTAAGCATACTGGTTGGATTGAAGTTTTAGGTGCTGGTATGGTTAACGATAATGTATTAAGAATGTGTGGATATGATCCAAAAGAAATTCAAGGCTTTGCGTTTGGTATTGGAGTTGAGCGTATCACAATGATGAAATATAAGATTGATGATATTAGAAATTTCTATACAAATGATTTAAGATTCCTAAATCAGTTCAAGGAGGAGAAGTAAAATGAAGGTTTCTAAGAATTGGTTAAGTGATTATCTAGATTTATCTAAATATACTGATGAGCAATTATTTAGTGAAATTAACGCTCATATTAATGAAATTGAATCATATGAAAAGATGGTTAACGCTACTAACTTAACTGTTGGTTATGTATTAGAATGTGTACCACATCCAGATTCAGATCATTTACATGTTTGCCAAGTTGAGGTTAAGCCAGGCGATGTACAACAAATCGTTTGTGGCGCTCCTAATGTTGATAAGGGTGAGTATGTTATTGTTGCTAATGTTGGTGCTGTATTACCTGGTGATTTTAAGATTAAGGCTTCTAAGATTAGAGGCGTTGAATCTAATGGTATGTTATGTTCTTTACAGGAATTAGGCATTGAAGAAAAGTATGTACCAGAAGCTTATAAGAATGGTATTTACAATTTCAAGGAAGGCACTGTTAAAGTTGGAGATGATCCATTAAAGGCTTTAGGTGCTGATGATACAATTATTGATTTAGAATTAACATCTAATAGATCAGATTTATTATCTATTGAAGGTGTTGCTTATGATTTAGGTGCTGTATTATCTCAAAAGGTTGTTGAAAAGACTCCAAGCTTTAAGGAAGAAGCTAAGGCTAATCCAATGAAGGTTGAAGTTAAGACTGACAAGTGTTACAAGTACTTAATGAGATATTTATCAAATGTTACTATTAAAGAATCTCCTATGTGGATGAAGGCAAGATTGGTTGCTTCAGGTGTTAGACCTATTAATAATGTAGTAGATATTACTAATTATGTATTAATGGAATTAGGTCAGCCACTTCATTCATTCGATGCTGATAAGCTAGGTGATACTGTTGTTGTAAGACTTGCTAACGATGGTGAAAAGCTTGTAACATTAGATGAACAAGAAAGAGAATTAAAGAATAGTGATGTAGTAATCACTGATGGTAAATCAGCTGTATGTGTTGGTGGTGTAATGGGAGGTTTATCTACTGAAGTTACAGAAGAAACAAAGAACATCGCATTAGAGGCTGCATATTTTGATCCACTTGCTGTAAGAAAGACTTCAGCTAGATTAAATTTAAAGAGTGAATCATCTGTAAGATTTGAAAGAAAGATTGACTACGATAGAGTTGAACGTGCATTAGACTACGCAACTGAACTATTAGTTAAATATGCTGATGCTAAGGTATTAGCTGGTGTTGCGAAGGATGTTAAGGTTGAATTACCTAAGAAGAAAGTAAATATTACAACAGCTAAAATTAATTCGGTATTAGGTACTAATTTAACTGATGAATATGTAAATAATGTATTTGATAGACTAGCATATTCTTATGTTAAGAATGGCTTAGAATATGAAATTACTTTACCTTCAAGAAGAATGGATTTAGAAGAATCAGTTCAAGATATTATTGAAGATGTTGCAAGAATTAATGGATATGATAGTATTCCTACAACTATTGCTAAAACAAGAGATAAAGGTTATTTAACATATTCTCAAAAGAGAACTAGATTAGTTCGTCAAATCTTAGCATTTATGGGTTTAAATGAAGCTGTTAATTATTCATTAATCAGCCAAGCTGATTTAGGTTTATACATTCCTGAGGCTGAAGTAAAAGAGCCTATTAAGGTATTAATGCCATTAACAGAGGATAGAGCAGTATTAAGAGAATCTGTATTAAATGGCTTAATTGAAAATGTTGCTTATAATAAGGCAAGAAAGAATGATGATATTGCATTATTCGAAATCGCAAATGTTCATACTGTAGATAGTGAAGATTTACATTTAGGTATCGTTATTAATGGTTTAGTAGCTTCACATTTATGGAATGGTCAAAAGAATCCAGCATCATTCTTTATCTTAAAGGGTATTTTTGAAGCGTTATGTGAGAAGTTAAACTTCGATGTAACATATGTACCTTGTAAGGATTATGCTAATTTCCATCCAGGTAGAACTGCCGCTATCATGCATAACAATGAAAAAATTGGTGTAATTGGTGAATTACATCCAAGATTTGCTAAGGCTCATGATTGCCAAGGTACTATCGCCTTAGAAATTGATCTAAAAACATTAATTAATGATAAGAAGGAATTAAATTATCATCCAATTAATAAGTTCCCATCAATTTCAAGAGATTTAGCATTAGTGGTTAAGAAGGATGTAGCAGCTGATACAATTCTTAATTTAATTAAGCAAACAGGTAAGCAAGCTGTAACAAGCATTAAGATATTTGATGTTTATACAGGTGAAAATGTAGCTGATGATGAAAAGTCATTAGCATTCAACATTACATTCGAAGATGCTACAAAGACATTAGAGACTCAAGAAGTTGATAAGCTTGTAGATAGAATCGTTAAGAGATTAGAAAGAGAATGTAATGCTAAATTAAGAGCATAATAATAAATGGGGTGGCTTCCACTCCATTTTTGACTATAATTAAGTATAAGAGAAGGGTGATAAAATGAAAAAATTAATAAAGGTATTATTTGCATTACCATTATTATGTTTACTAATAATAACTGTAAGCTGTGGATCAAGCTATGATTTTAAGTCTTGGAATGAGGCAGATTCATTAAATAGCTTAAAGGAATTCGTTAATAAGGCAACTGATGAAAAATCAGATAATTTTAT
>JAILPD010000070.1 GCA_024690445.1 Acholeplasmatales bacterium | reverse complement strand
AAATAATCTAAAGTCATTAACTAGACTTAGAGAAACATTGATAACTGATAGAACTAGGTTCTTAAATCAAATAACTAGCTATCTAGATCAAATATTCCCTGAATTTAAGCCATTATTCGAAAATGGTTTAAATGAGTCTGCATTTTATCTTTTAACTCACTATATGACTCCAGCTAAAATGTCCAAGCTAAATTCTAACAAATATAGTAAGATGAAAAGTGAATTAAGACATCCAATTTCTTATCAAAAGATATGCCAAATTAAAGATGCTGCTATAAATTCTATAGGTCATACTTCTAAAGCTTTAGAGTATGCTTTAGAGGCATCTTTAACTCTCTATCTAACTCTTGATAAACAAATTGATGAATTAGAATCTAAAATCATTGAAATTTATGATTCTCTAAATTGTCATATCCATACCATTAAAGGTATAGGCAAATTAACCTCAGCTGGAATATTAGCTGAAATTGGCAATTTTAACAAATTCTTAACTCCTGCTCAATTCCAGGCTTATGCTGGTCTTGAACCTAGTAAGAATGATTCTGGTACACATGATGGATTAGGCGTCATGGTTAAGCATGGTTCATCATATTTAAGAAAATACTTAATGAACTCTGCAGAAACATTCTATATTTATAATCCTTCTATTTCTGATTTCTATTGGAAGAAAAGAAATGAAGGTAAACACCATAGAGTTGCCTTATCTCATGTTGCCAGAAGACTAATTAATACAATATTTTATCTTGAAAAACATAATCAAGATTTTGATTCTACATTAGTAAAATAAATATACGGCGATATTTATTTTCAAATACTTTTATCCTCAAAGATTTTTAAAAAATCACTAATTTGAGGATTTTTAGTCTTGATTTAATTAACTTATTAAAAATTTTATAATTTAGTTCTTGATTATTAATAGTTAAACACCTCTATTCTTGGTCTTCTAATCTACCATATTTTTCATAATTTGTTTTTCTTATAATCTTATTATCATCATTTACAAATATAACTGTTGGCTTATTTTCTTTAGCCTCTTCTACAGTCATATCAGCATATGACATGATAATTATTTTATTTCCAACCTTAGAACAATGAGCAGCTGCACCATTTAAACAAATAATACCACTTCCTCTTTTTCCTTTAATTGTATAAGTTTCAAATCTTGATCCATTATTTACATCTACAACTTGAACCTTTTCATATTCTAAAATTCCTGATTCATCCATTAAATCCTCATCAATTGTGATTGATCCAACATAATCAACTCTAGCCTCAGTTACAGTTGCACGATGAATCTTCGATTTAAGCATTGTAATTGTCATATTAATCCTCTACCTTATAAATAATATTGTCAATTTCTCTTGTTGTTCCAATATATACAGCAATTGCAACTAATACTTCACCCTTAACTGTAGTTACAGGTTGAATATTCTCATTATCAACAATAGATACATAATCAACCTTAGCAAGCTTCTCAGTATTTAGGACATCAGTAATTGCCTTAATAATCTTATTTGCATCTCTTTCACCATTATCAAGAAGCTTTTTACCTTCCATTAATGATTTATATAAAATAGGAGCTGCTTTTCTTTCTTCTAAAGATAAATAAGTATTTCTTGAAGATTTAGCAAGTCCATCATCCTCACGAATAATTGGACAACCAATAATTTCAATATCAAAATTTAAATCTCTTACAAATCTTCTTACAACTGCAAGCTGTTGTGCATCCTTTTGACCAAAATATGCTCTATCTGGTTTAACAATATTAAATAATTTTGTTAAAACTAAGCATACTCCACCAAAATGAACTGGTCTTTTAGCACCACATAAATGCTCTGTAACCTCACTTGTATTAACAGTTGTAGTGAAATGAGGTCCATACATTTCAGATGGCTCTGGATTGAAAATTAAATCAGCTTTAGCAGATTCAACTAATTTTGCATCTCTATCAAGATCACGTGGATATCTTGCTAAATCCTCATTAGGTCCAAATTGAGTTGGATTAACAAATACAGAAACAACTGTTTTATCATTCATTGAAACTGATTTTTCAATTAATGATTTATGTCCTTCATGAAGGTATCCCATTGTTGGAACAAATCCAACACTTTTTCCTTCGCGTCTCCACCCTGATACTATTTCTCTAACTTCTTTTACTGTATGTACTATTTTCATATTATTTATTCTCCTTTATAAATTCTTCAATTGCAGCTTCTACCTCATCTGCACCTGTTTTATATGTTTCATTTTCACCTGGATATCTCTTATCGTGAACTGACTCAATCTATGTTTTAATTCCATTTGTTA
>JAILPD010000042.1 GCA_024690445.1 Acholeplasmatales bacterium | reverse complement strand
CGTTCACGCGGCGTTGCTCGGTCAGGCTTTCGCCCATTGCCGAAAATTCCCTACTGCTGCCTCCCGTAGGAGTATGGACCGTTCTCAGTTCCATTGTGGCCGTTCAACCTCTCAGTCCGGCTACGCATCATCGCCTTGGTAAGCCTTCACCTCACCAACTAGCTAATGCGCCGCAGGCCCCTCTCTATGTGATAAATCTTTAAACATTATAAGATGCCTTAAAATGTCCTATCCAGTATTATCCATCGTTTCCAATGGTTATCCTCGGCATAAAGACAGGTTACCTACGTGTTACTCACCCGTTCGCCATGGTATTGCTACCATTCGACTTGCATGTATTAGGCACGCCGCCAGCGTTAATCCTGAGCCAGGATCAAACTCTCCAAAAAAAATTTATTTTTGTTTGTTTTTTCTCTTTTGCTCTAATTCTTTTAAAAGAATTGTTGTTTGTAATTCTTGTTCGTCATATATAGTTTTCAAAGATTTAGTCGACGCAATTTGAAGCGCCTTAATTATTTTATCACTTTAAATTACAATGTCAATCACAATTTAAAGTAAAGTGGTGGTTGGGAGTGGTTTCGAACCACCGAACCCTTAGGGAGCAGATTTACAGTCTGCCGCGTTTAGCCTCTTCGCTACCCAACCATAAATATTAACCTACACATCATTTTTGCGTGAGTGCTTTTTCATTATACCATACCCAAATTCAATGTCAACAATTATTTTATCATTTTTTATACATTTTTTGGCCTAATTTGATGACAATATTTTGCTTCTTTTTTACCATATATATTCATATATAAAAAGCCCGGGTTTTATTATAAACCCAGGCTAATCATTTACATAAATATTGCCACTAAAATCATAGCAATTAATAGACATGTACCAAATAAAGAAAGGATAATTGCCATCTTCTTGCTATGAGGCTTTGGAATCTTTATTCTAAGAACAAATAGCATCATTACTACTGCTACTACTCCAAGATAAATCCATACAAAACCTTTTAATCTGCTTAAAATCCAAAATGTTGGAAAAATTAAGCTTGCCATAGTAATAGGTAATCCTGTGTAATGATGTAATACACCACTATCTCCAGACTTAATTCTATCATTTTCTAAGGCATTAAAGTAACCAAGTCTTACAAGACCAAATAATACATATGTTAATAAAACAATTACATAAATCCAGAAATACCATTTAGCATACCATTCTGCATCATAATTTCTAACTAATGCAAAACCAATCATAGCTGGTAATATACCAAAAGCAATAACATCTGATAATGAATCTATTTGAATACCAAAATCCTTCATCATCTCTGTTCTATCCTTTTTAGTTCTTGCAACCTTTCCATCAAACATATCTAAAAGACCACAAGTTAATAGGCATCCCATTGCTACATCAACACAATATCCTGAGCCAACTGCCGCACAGCCAATGCCTACACATGCCAAAATTACGCTAACGTATGTTAGTATTACGGTATAATTCCAATATCCAATCATACTCAAACCTCTCATTTAATACACAAAATATTCTATCATACATAAAAAGTATTATCAATTATTTGGTTTTTTTAATTCTTTTATCTAATTCAAATGAATCTAGCATAATAACTCTCTTGCATCCTTGACACTCAAGCTTAATGCTAGCACCAGTTCTAATAACCTTCCATGATGATGAACCACAAACATGTGGCTTTTTAGTTTCTACAATTTGATCAATTACATACATTATAAAGGTCTCTCCTTTATCTTAGCAAATGCTCTTGGGTATTTTTTAGGACATTCCTTTACCTTTTCAATGACAATGATTTCTCTTTTGCCCTCTCCATCGGGTAAATCTAAACTTATTACTTCCTTAATTTTACCACCTAATATATTAATAGCATTATTAGCCTCATCTAATTCAGCCTTACCATCTTGGCCCTTCATGGCAATGAATAGACCACCTATTTTAACTAAAGGCATGCATAATTCGGCTAATACATTTAATCTAGCAACAGCTCTTGCAGTAACAACATCAAATGAATCTCTATTATCCTTTTGATATTCCTCTGCTCTTGCATGAAATGCATGAACATTATTTAATTCTAAATATCCTGCAAGCTCATTTAAAAAGTTAATTCTCTTATTTAATGCATCAATAATAGTAACATCAATATTAGATTTTACAATGGCAAGTGGAATAGATGGAAAACCAGCTCCACTTCCAACATCACATAATCTAATATCATCTAAATTACCTAAAGCTTTAAGAATAGTTAAAGAATCATAAAAGTGCTTATTATATACTTCTTCCTTTTCGGTTATAGCAGTTAAATTCATGTATTCATTTACTTCAATTAGTCTTGAGTAATACTTTTGGAATTTTAAATCAATTTCTTCATTATATGTAATACCTAATTTAGAAAGCTCATCATTAAATTTCATTTGACTCTCTCCTCATCTTTTCAACATATACAACCAAAACTGATATATCTGCTGGATTAACACCTGATATTCTTGAAGCCTGACCAATAGTCTTTGGTCTAATCTTTTTAAATTTTTCTCTTGCCTCTAATGCAATATTATCAACATCATCATAATTTATATCATCAGGAATTATCTTAGCATCATAAGCCTTCATCTTATTTGCTTGATCTTTGGCCTTTTTAATATAACCATCATACTTATATGAGATTTCAACAGCTTCTAATATTTCATCAACATCATCATAATCGATATCTAATTTAGTATGTGCCTCATTTAATAATGCTTTAATATCATTATAATTAATCTCAGGACGCTTAATTAGATTTTCTAATGTTTGACTTTCTCTAACTGCTTCAATTCTTCCATCTAATAATTTATTAATAATATCTAGGTGAATCTTTTTTGTCTTAAATTGTTCCTTAACAGATTCAATAGAAATTTTCTTCTTATTTAATCTATCATATTGCACTTTGGATATAGTTCCAACATTATAGCCATATTCTCTTAATCTAAGATCAGCATTATCATGTCTTAATAATAATCTATATTCAGCTCTTGAAGTTAATAATCTATAAGGCTCCTTAGTTCCTTTAGTTACTAAGTCATCAATCATAACTCCAATATATGCTTCATCCCTTGATAAAATTAGTGGGTCTTTTCCCATAATCTTAAGTGAGGCATTAATACCAGCAATTAATCCTTGACCGGCAGCTTCCTCATATCCAGATGTACCATTAATTTGACCAGCTGTAAATAAGTTATTAACAACCTTAGTTTCAAGACTTGGCCATAATTCAAGTGGGTCTATTGCATCATACTCAATTGCATATGCATATCTAATAACTTCGCAATTTCTTAAACCAGGTAATTCTCTAATCATTCTATCCTGAATTTCTACAGGCATAGATGTAGAAAAGCCTTGAATATATTCTTGATCAATTTCTAAGCTTTCTGGTTCATAAAAAATTTGATGTCTTTCCTTATCAGAGAATTTAACAACCTTATCCTCAATAGATGGGCAGTATCTAGGACCTACACCTTCTACAACTCCACCATACATTGCAGATTCTTTTAGGTTTTCCTTAATAATATTATGGATAGCCTCATTAGTATATGTTAAATAACATGGTGCTTTAACCTTTGTTATAGACTCATAGCCCTTATCAAATGAATAATGCCATGTCTTTTCATCACCATATTCAATAGATGTTTGTGAAAAATCAATTGTAGATGCTTTAATTCTTGCAGGTGTACCTGTCTTTAATCTTAAAATAGTAAAGCCAGCATCCTTTAATGCCTTAGAAATACCATAAGATGTTTGTTGTCCATCTGGTCCTTCAGGTGAAGTCCAGTGACCTCTTAAGATACGGCTAGAAAGATATGTACCAGTTGTTAAAACAACAGCCTTTGATTCTATTCTTTCTCCATCTAAAGTTACAATTCCCTTAATAGTTTTATTTTCAATGATTAAATCATTAACAATCTTTTCTTTTAATGTTAGATTTTCAACTGTTTTTAAATACTTTAGCATTTCTCTTGCATAAAGTAATTTATCAATTTGAAATCTTAATGCTCTTACGGCAGGTCCTTTAGAACTATTTAGCATCTTAGTTTGAATTTGACATAAGTCAGCATTCTTGCCCATGTAGCCACCAAGTGCGTCAATTTCTCTTACTACAACACCCTTTGCAGGACCACCAATTGAAGGATTACAAGGCATTGAACCTGTCATATTTAGATTACCAGTTATTAATAGAGTTTTTAATCCCATTTTACTAGATGCAATAGCTGCCTCACATCCAGCATGACCAGCTCCAACAACAATTAAATCAAACATATGCTAATCCTCCTTCTTCTTAAATAAAAACGTTCCTTTTAAATTATACACTTATTTAAAAAAAATAAAATAAAAATATGATAATGAAAGTAATTTGACTTATTCTATCATCAATGATAAAATTAACTAAATAAACGTTGCGTTACAAAAATGAAGGTGCTAGTATGAAAATCGATGATTTAAGTAAAAAGCTTCTTTACCTTTACAATTCTTGCATTTTTTTAATTAACCCAAAAGAAGGAATTGTCAAAGAAGCCTACTATGAAACTAATTTAATAGCCCAAAATATATCTTTTATAGAACTAGGTCATCTTATGGCTGAAACTTATAATCTAAAAGATATTTTTTATGATAAAATCGATAGGTTTATGTCTAATCTAAATAATAACGATGGCACTTTCTATATTTCTTTAGATTATGAAAAAGAGGATGGCTCTAAAGTTCCTTTTGTTTTAAGAGGATATCAATTTGATAATGATGACATAATATTTAGTTATTATCCATTAAATCCAAGTAATTATGAAATTGATGAATTAACTAAAACAATTGGAAAGAATAAAATATTATCTGAAGCTAATTTAATGATTGAAAACAATGAGCCTTTCGCTATACTTCGTTTGGGAATTGACGATTTTGATGTTATATCTAAAAAATTTGGTAACATGTTTAGTGATA
Source organism: Acholeplasmatales bacterium (assembly GCA_024690445.1). Next base: position 9,726 of record JAILPD010000042.1, on the reverse strand, counting down.
TTGTCTTAATTGAAACAGTTTCATACATAAAATCATTATTGGGTAGCAATGGTATAATTTCAAGAATAGGTGAATCAGAATTCTCTATTCTTCTTAAAATCACTGATGATTATGATATAGTCCATGAGACTGTAGCAGACATGAGACATAAAATTGAAGATTTAAATGTCCAGCATGTAAGAAAAATTGATGTCCATTCTACTATCGGACTTGCTAGATTCCCATTTGATGGAAATGACCTAGATATGCTACTTAAAAAGGCCGAAATTGCCTATCAAAGAGGAATTAAAAAGGGTAAGAATTGCTTTATCATTTATAAATTAGAAAAGAGTGGTCCTGTACCAAGTGATTATCAAACTGAATTTTATAATGCGAAGGTACCAGTATCTGCTCAAAACTATACATATAATATTACTTCAGGAATCATTGAATTATTAAATCAAGAATCTGAAATAAAAACTAATGTAATAGATGCTTTATCCATCATTGGTAATTTCTTCTTATTAGATAGAATTACATATGTCACATATGATGAAAAGAATGATGAATATGATACCCAAATATGGCATAACCCATCTGGTTCAATTCCACTTCTTCCTGATGGAAAATTAAAAGAAGTTTATGAAGAAATTATTAACCATTCAGATTCAACAGGTATGATTAAAGTTAATCAAGTTGAATCAATTAAAGCTAATCCTTTATATAAAACATTTCATTCTTCTCATACAAGTGCAATTATATCATTTAAGCTTGAATTAAATGGTAAAACATTAGGATTAATTAATTTCTCAATGTGTTCGATAAATAGATTCTGGTCAAAGGATGAAATATCTGCCTTAAGATTATTATCTAAAGTATTCGCTGTACAAGCAAATAGAGCGATTGATACAAAGAATCATTACAAGGATTTATATATTGATCAAGCGACAGGTATTATTAATTTTAAAAAATGGAGAATTGATGTAAAAACCTTATTAAAATCAAATCCTGATATGGAATATTCAATACTTCAAATTCAAATAACTGATTTTTATAATATAAGATCTGTTATTGGAAATAAGCAGTGTGAAAAAATATATTGTAGTATAGCAGATAAGCTTGGAACATATATATACTCACAATATATCTATTGTCATGACACAGATGATAAATTCTATGTATTATTCCCTCATACGAATAAAAAAGAAATTTCATATGTGTTTGATGAAATAGCAAGACACATATATAATAATTCTCCTGTTACAAGATTTAGAATTATTCTTTATGGTGGAGTTTATATAAATGATGGTAATGATAAGCTTAATGTTGCATTAGATAAAACTGCAATGGCAATTGATAGTTCAAATGAACCATTAACATTCTATTCAAATGAGATTCATGAGCATGAACAAGAAAAGGCTAGTCTAGAACTTCATATGCATGATGCATTAAGAAATAATGAATTCTTATTATATCTTCAACCAAAGATTGATTCTAGATCGGGAAAGCTAGTTGGGGCTGAGGCATTAACTAGATGGTTCTTCTATCATAAAAAACTAATCTTCCCAAATACCTTCATTCCAATGTTTGAAGAAAATGGTTTTATTGAAGAATTAGATTATGCAGTATTTGAGAATACATGTAAATTCTTAAGAGGAGTAATTGATGAAGGAAAGAATCCTGTTCCTATTTCATTAAATGTATCAAGATATGTATCTGACTTTAAAGAATATTTAAGAGCTTTAAATAGAATAAAGAGAAAATATAAAATACCTGATAATTTAATTGAATTAGAAATAACTGAAGGAATGTTTTATAACAATGATGATATAATCGCAGAATTCATCGATTTATTACATGAATATGGGTATAAGGTATTAATGGATGACTTTGGTTCTGGTTATTCAAACATTTCTTCTCTTGCTACACTAAATTTTGATTGTATCAAGTTAGATAAGAGCCTAGCTCAAAATAACACAAAAAAGCATCAAACTATTGTTTCATCACTAATATCAATGATTAAAAACTTAAATATGTCTGTACTATGCGAAGGTGTTGAAACAAATGATTATGCAGAATTCTTAAAAACAATTGGTTGTAATATTATCCAAGGATATTTATATGACAAACCACTTCCTGAAGAAGATTTTAAGAAAAAATATATTTCATAAAAAAGAAAAACAATTTGGTTTTGTCCAAATTGTTTTTTTATTTTACTTTACATTTTCAATAAATTCTTCTGCAACCTTTTCAGCTGTGAATCCATAATAATCAAAGATATACTTAATTGGCATAGATGCACCATAAGTATCAATACCCTTAACATAGTCAGCGTATTTATACCAAGGTAATGTAGCACCCATTTCTACTGCCATAACCTTTGCATTCTTTGGTAATACTTCTTCTTTATATTCATTTGATTGTTGATCAAATAAGAACATTGAAGGCATAGATACAACTGTAACATCAATTCCTTGTTCCTTAAGGATATTTGCAGCATCTAAAGTAATTGATAATTCAGAACCACAAGATAATAATACATAGTTTGAAGTACCCTTCTTAACTATATAAGCACCCTTTTTTACACCTTCAGCTTTAGTAGATGAAAGGTTAGGTAATGCTTGTCTAGATGATGTAATTACAGTTGGATATGGATTATTCTTAATTCCTTCTAATAATGCAGCTGTCATTTCTCTTGCATCTGCAGGACGGAATAAGTTAACATTTGGCATTGCTCTAAACATAGTTAAATGCTCAATTGGTTGATGTGTAGGACCATCTTCTCCTACGCATACTGTATCATGTGAGAAAAAGAATAGTGAAGGAATTTTCATAATAGCAGCTTGTCTTACAGCTGGCTTTAAGTAATCTGAGAATACAAAGAATCCAGCACAGAATCCTCTCATACCACCATGTAATGTAATACCATTAGTGATGGCAGCCATTGCATGTTCTCTTACACCAAACTTAATATTTCTACCACGAGGATTTGATTCACCATAAATACCATCAGCACCCTTAACCATTGTAGATGCTGTTAAGTCAGCTGAACCACCCATAAAATTAGGAAGCTTAGATGAAATCCAATCTAATACCTTTCCCATTACCTTTCTAGTTGATTCTTCTGAACCATCTGGATATGTAGGAATACCATCAGTATCAGTTAATTCGAAATCATCTGATACATATCTCATTAAATCATCATATTCTTCTGGATATAACTTTTGATATGAACGAAGTAACATATCCCAGTCATCCTCAGCCTGTTGACCTCTTTCAATTACATTCTTGTTATAGAAATCTAAAACATCAGTAGCGAAAGTAAATTCAGGCTCATTATATCCTAAATTCTTACGTAATACCTTAATATCTTCTGCAGCCATTGGCTTACCATGAATTGATGACTCACCTGAATTTGGAGCACCATAACCAATTACTGTCTTAATTTCAATAATTGATGGCTTACCAGATTGCTTAGCAATATTGATAGCCTTATTAATATCATCACAAACATTACCATCTTTAACTAATTGATAATCCCAACCCATAGACTCAAACTTAGTCTTAGTATCTTCAGTATTAGCTAATGATACCTCACCATCTAATTGAATATCGTTAGAATCATATAAAATAATTAACTTAGATAATCCTAAGTGACCAGCAAGACTTACTGCCTCCATAGCAATACCTTCTTGTAAATCACCATCACCACACATTACATATGTAAAGTGATTTACTACTGGAAAATCAGGCTTATTGAAAACAGCCTCTAAATGATTTTCAGCAATTGCCATACCAACAGCACTTGAAATACCTTGTCCTAAAGGTCCAGTTGTAATTTCAACTCCTGGAACATGACCATACTCAGGATGACCTGGAGTCATAGAACCCTTTTGACGTAAATTCTTTAAATCATCCATTGTAATGCCATATCCACTTAAGTGTAATAGCATATATAAAAGTGTTGAACCATGACCAGCAGATAAAACAAATCTATCACGATCAAACCACTTTTCATCAGATGAATTAATTCTCATCTGTCTTGTAAATAATGTATGTAAAATAGGAGCAGCACCTAGTACGATACCAGGGTGACCACTCTTAGCCTTTGTAATAGCTTCTGCACCAACAACTCTCAATGAATTAATACATTTTAAATCAATTGAACTCATATAAAAATAAACTCCCCAAAATTATTATTCAGCGTCAGTAGATTTAGGTTCTTCCTCTTTTTCTACTTCTTTAACTTCATTAGCATCAGACTCTTCAACAACTACTTCTGTAGCCTCTACTTCCTTAGGTGCAATATCTTCTCCCTTAACCTCTTCAGTAGCTTCCTCTTTAACTTCAGCTTCTACTACCTCTTCCTTAACTTCTTCAGTAGCCTCAGCGGTTTCAGGAGCTTCAATCTCCTTTACTTCTGCATCAATCGCCTTATCATCTTTAGCCTCAGATTCTTCATCATTTTCTGCAGGATATAAATTATCAAAGTAATCATCCATGTACTCTTTTTGCTTAGCTAATAACTTATCAAACTTACCAGTACCAATATGGTCTTCAATAACTTGACGGCTTTCTGAATTAGCAGCTGCCATCTTTTTCTTAACAAATGTATTAGCACCAAGCATGAAAATGAACATTGCTACTAAAACACCAATAATTAAGTATGAACCCCATTGTGGCATTTGTGATGAGAACACTAATGCAACAACACATAATACTACAGCTAAAATCATTAATGGATAAATTACAAACATAGAGAACTTCTTAGAAATAACCTCTGTCTTATCCCAGAATTGTACCCATTGTTGATTAACGAAGCCAGAATATAATTCTCCAACTTCCTCATAATATCCATCCTCAACAAATAAACGATAATTTACTCCATCAATTGAAGACCATACTGCAAATTGACCCTTTGCATTAACAAATTCTTCCTTTAAACCGGAAAAATCGCTCATCTTGTATACTTCAACTTTATGATTATCGAATTCATTTACATCAACTGGAGTAACAGTATCCGCAATATTGTAAAGTTTTGGATTAATCTTCATATTTAATCACCTATATCCTTTCAAAAAAACAAATTCATTTTATTATATCATATTTACAATTAAAAAAAAGTAGTTTTTAAATTTACTACTTTTTCTTATTAACTGAACAATTCTTTTATTGAGTTAAATAAATTGCCATTATATAAAAATTTAGAAATTCTGAAAGCATCAGTATTCAACTGTAAATCTGTATTTATAAATTCTAGAGTCGAACCAGTTATTACCTCTTTTGTTACTAAAATATTTAAAATAAAGAATAACAATGAAATAATAACTACATAAATCAATAAATATAGTGCCATACCTAAAAGCCCATCTATAGTTTTTATTATTGCATTTTGTCTTATTGTATTTGCTAAAATCTTTAAAATAATAAATACTAATGTGAATGTAAAAGCTAGAATTAAGAATGCAATACCCTTCATTGCATATGTACCAAGCTTTTCAGCTACTAATGCTGGTAATTCAGCTGGTGTAGCTTCAATTTTACCTGCTATGAATGAAGCAAATAGATTTGGAATATTTAATGCATTTGCAATAATATCAGCATTTGAAGCTCCTTCTCCTGCTTCTATTGCGGCTGCCTGCATCTTTTCATAAATAGAATCATAAATAGAAGGATAAATTAATTCTCTATTCTTTAGGAATTCAGCGAAGTTTGATGCTAATACTATAGATAAAGCAAACATAACTAATACGCCTAATAAGCCTATCATTTTATTCATAAATCCCTTTTTGAAGCCGATGAATAAGAACATTATTCCAAATAGAATAACAACTATGTCAATTATACCAAAAATACCTAAATCCATATTCTATCCATCTCCTTCCAAAATCATTTAATATTATAAATTATATTTATAAAAAATACAAGAAAACGAAGACCATTTTCCAATAATTATTAATATTATTAAAAATACATCATCTAGTTTTTTTATTATAACAATAGTATAATAAAGCTGGTGATTTTATGGAACTAATTGAAATATTTAGAAATAAAATGGAAAATAGTGGCATTAAAGCATATATTATTCCAACATCTGATTATCATAATAGTGAATATATTAGTGATTACTTTAAATCAAGACAATTTTTATCTGGCTTTACAGGATCACAAGGTACTTTATTAATTACTTTAGATTTTGCCTATTTATGGGTAGATGGTAGATACTTTATCCAAGCAGAAAAGCAAGTGAATGATAAACTTATTAAAATAATGAAGATTGGTACTTTAAATACTCCTACTATCGAAGAATTCCTAGATAATTATTTAAATGATGGTGATGTCTTAGGATTTGATGGTAGATTGATGAATACTAATTTAGTTAAATCAATCATTAATACAGTTAGATCTAAAATAACTATTAAGGATGAAACTGATTTAGTTAATGTAGTATGGCCTGATAGACCAAGTCTTCCATTTTCATTATTATATAAACTAGATATTATTTTTGCAGGTAAGGAATGTAAGGATAAAATAACTGAATTAAGAGCTGAATTAGAAAAGAACAATACTAACCTATTTGTATTAACAGCTTTAGAGGATATTGCATGGCTATTAAATTTAAGAGCTAATGATATTACTCATACACCAGTATTCTTATCATACTTTATATTAAGTAAGAATGAAGCTATCCTATTTATTGATAAAAAGAAACTAAATAGTGAGATTAAGGCATACTTAAAAGAAAATGGTATTAAGGTTAAAGATTATAATGATTTCTATGAACATTTAAAGACATATGATGGAAAAGATGTCTTAATGGATTTAAATAAAGCAAATTATAAAATCTATTCTATTTTAAATGCTAAGAATGTAATAGTTAATAAACAAAATCCTACTACACTAATGAAGGCAATTAAAAATGAAACAGAAATAAAAAATACTAAGGCTATTCATTGTAGAGATGGTGCTCAAGTAGCTAAGCTAATGTATTATGTTAAGAATTCATATGATAATAAGGCAGATATATCAGAAATATCTGCAGCTCAATATATTGATAATTTAAGAAGTGAATTAAGTGGCTTTGTTGATTTATCATTTACTACTATTTCAGGTTTCTTAGATCATGGTGCTATGATGCATTATTCTGCTACCCCCGAATCTGATTATAAAATTGATAAGCCAGGATTCTTATTAGTTGATTCAGGAGGACATTATCTTGAAGGAACAACTGATATAACAAGAACATTTGGTGTAGGTAAAATCAATGATGAAATGAAAACTAATTTCACTATCGTATTAAAATCTATGATTAACCTAAGTAGAGCAGTATTCCTAAAGGGCTGTAATGGACAAAACCTAGATATTCTTGCTAGAGGTCCAATTTGGAATAAGCTAATGGATTATAAGTGTGGCACAGGACATGGTGTTGGCTATCTTCTTTCAGTTCATGAAGCTCCAAATGGATTTAGATGGCAAAGAGTTGCTGAAAGAAATGATTCTGCAGTATTTGTTCCAGGTATGATTACTACAAATGAACCAGGTATCTATTTAGAGAATAAATATGGTATTAGAATTGAAAATGAAATGTTATGTGTTCTAAAGGGTCAAACTGAATTTGGCGAATTCTTATCTTTTGAAACTATAACATTTGCCCCAATCGACTTAGATTGTATCAAGGTTGCTCTTCTTACTAAGGAAGAAAAGGCTTGGTTAAATGAATATCATGAAATGGTATATAAGAAAATAAATAAATATTTAACTAAGCAAGAAAAAGATTGGTTAAAAATCTATACTAGAAAAATTTAAAAGGCCATGCAGGCCTTTTGTTTTTATATCAAAAAACTAGCAAAATGGACCACAATCCAAAAATACCCATTTTTTTATCTTTTTGTTTAACAATGTAAACATTTTCTGTTTTCATTGATAGCGTTTTTCATATTTACACAAACATTTTTAGGTGTAAGATAAAGGTGCTTATGAAAAGTAGGAGGTATAAATTATGAGTTATTCATACAAAATATCTGGAAGTATTAATGCATATCCAATCAAAGATAAGTATTTTAGAAACGCAAGAAAGGCAATGAAGTATTTAGATAAGTTAGCAACAATTAATAATTTACAAGTTGAAGATGTTTATGTTACTGATGGTATCATGACAACATTCGTAGTAAATAATTATTCTCGTTTCATATTAACTAAGCTTGCATATTAAAAAGGAGTCTTTTATAACAAAGACTCCTTATTTTTTTTCAAAAAAAAGCGCCTCAGCCACACCTCCGCTTGTTTAAGGCTGCTACCTTCCGGTCCTGACCTGGTTCGCCGCGCTAAGTTGACTAAGGACTCCTTTATTCTATCATATTGAAATATTCATTTCAAGATTATTTTTGGTCTCTTAATTCCTTAAAAAAATCTTTAATTATATTTGTGCATTCTTCTTCTAATACTCCACCACTAATATCTACATTATGGTTAAATTTAACATCAAATAAATTAATCTTACTTACATGAGTACCAAATCTAGGATCTAAAGCTCCATAGATTACTTTAGGTATTCTAGATTGAATGATAGCACCAGAACACATAACACATGGTTCTAAAGTAATATACATAGTACAATCCTCTAATCTCCATGAATTAAGCTTTTTAGATGCTTTTTCAATAGCTAATACCTCTGCGTGGGCAGTAGCTTTATTTAATGTTTCTCTTTTATTGTAGGCTCTTGCGATTATCTTATCGTTATAGACGATAACACATCCAACAGGAACCTCTTTTATTTTCGCTGCCTTCTTTGCTTCAATTAAAGCAGCTTTCATATATTTAATATTATTGTTCATCTTTTAATACTTTATGACAATTTCTACATCTAGGCTCATATTTATCCTCATCACCAATTACTACCTGAGGATCATCATAATATGCAGGAACACCATCAATAATTCTTTGAGTTAATGTAGCATCTCTTCCACAACATGCACAAACTGCAGTAAGCTTAACTACTACATCAGATACAGCCATTACATCACCTGTAACTCCAAATGGTTCACCTCTAAAGTCTCTATCTAATCCGGCAACGATAACTCTATAACCAGAATCTGCTAAATCCTTTAAATACTTAACTAATGATTTATCACAGAATTGAACCTCATCTATTACAATAGCTTGTGTATCAGACTTTAAATGTCTTTTAATATCACTACCATGAGATATAGAAATGGCAGGCACCTTCTTTTGATTATGGGATACAATCTCATTTATAGAATATCTTGAATCCATTTGAGGCTTAAATACCATATATTTCTTCTTACTATAATCCATTCTCTTTATTCTTTTTAATAATTCCTCTGTCTTACCAGAAAACATAGGACCACAAATACATTCAATCCAACCTTTTTCATTCTCAAAATAGTTCATATTTCTTTCCCCTATCTTATATTTAATATAAGATAATTATATCATAGTATTTTTTTTAGTAAAAGATATCAACAATATATTTTGCTAAAAATAAAAAAGAGTCCGAAGACTCTTATTTATTTTAAATATTACTTCTTTAAACCGTAACGCTTATTGAACTTTTCAACACGTCCATCTGCTTGAGTAAACACTTGCTTACCAGTGAAGAATGGATGACAATTTGAACAAGTATCAACACGAATCTCGTCTAATACTGAACCTGATTCGAATACGTTACCGCATGTAGTACAAGTAACCTTTACAGTCTTGTAATTTGGATGAATTCCGTTTTTCATG
>JAILPD010000125.1 GCA_024690445.1 Acholeplasmatales bacterium | reverse complement strand
ATAAAATAAAGATGAACCAAAATTAATGATTCATCTCTATATACTATATTATAAAATCTTTGTTCTTAAGAAAATAATACTACAACATTTGGATTAGATGCATACATTGCAAATCTATAATTTCCATATGTCTTTACAATATCATTTTCAATACCTTCTACATCGAAAGTAATATTCTCGTTTTCACCCTTTCCATTCTTAACATAAAGCTTAGTTCCAACATCTAAATAAATTTCTTCTGAAATGAAGCATTTATATTGAGAGTCATAATGGAAATTTCCAATCGGCATATATTGTCCTGGATTATTCTTATCATCTATACACAACAAGAAATTATTACTACTATATTCACCTTCACAATAGAATCCTAAAGTAACAGACATTTCATCACTATTATAATCACTATATGTAAATTTATATTTTGCAATTTCATAATTTGTAGGAGTTATAGTTAATCCACTAAATGTAGCAATATCTGATGTACTATTAGGCTTTACACTTGTGATATTAAAATTAATCGGAGTAAATGTAATAGTTGTATTCTTAGCTATATATGGTGTCTCAAAAAAATATAGTGGTTCATAATCTGTATAATCAATATTAACTGGATAATCAGTTCCATTAATTGTAATTTTTGATTTTAAAATACTATTAGAAGTACATTTTATAATTAATCCATCATTGTCAACAGGTTCAAATACTACTTCTCTATAGATATTATTAGTTTCATCAGGAATTCTTAACTTAACATATTGGTATCCATCACCATAAACATAACCATCATTATTATTTATAATAGATTCTAAATAATTTTGTTTTTCGTAATATTGAATATTCCATATTTGAATCTCTTTTGTATTATCTTGATTTTCTCTATATTCAATATGTATTTTTTCTCCGGTAATTTGTGGTATTTCAATACCATCTAAAAATTCAGTAGTTTTTGTACTATTCCATTTTTCATAAGGATTCTCATTTAAAATCTTAATTTCCACATTATGATTAACATTATTATATCTTACTTCAAGAAGTTTACTTCCATCTTCTTTTACAAAACTATCTTCATTTGAATTATTAAGGAAGAATTCATTATATTTAAGAGAATCATAATATAATCCTCTTTCCTTTTCTGTTGAATCAGCTATTGTGAAACTTCCATCATTATTCTTTGTGATAGTTATATTATCACCAATAAATGCTGGGAAGCCAGCTTCTACTAATTCTTTCATAGTCGCGGCTGATGTATCTTCCTTAGTATATGCAGATTCAGCAAATCTTACATCCTTAATAAGTGTTGTAAAATCACCATGAGTTATTTTAATATCAACCTTCTCAGGCCTTCCAAAGTAATCATAAATATCTGAAATCTTTGAACCATTAGATACTGTTTCATCAGAACTTGTTGTAACAATATTGTATCTAAATGGTGTTAAATCAGTAATTTTATCAAGAATTTCTCCATCAGCATTAGTAAAATATATCATTGGAAGTATGTATGTATCCTGAGTTTGATTCTTCCAAGCTTCAGTATCAGTAAATAATTCATTCATTGTTACATCCTTAACAATATAATTACCAGTTTGGAAGGCAGTATTTTCATCAAGCATTACAATAATACCAGCTGATCTTGTTTTATCCTTTTCTGGGTCTTTATCATCATCTGGAAGTAACGAATATAATATATCATTACCGTTTATTCTTGAGAATTCATTGTAGAATTTTTGAATCTTATCATTAACAGTTCCGTTCTTATTTTGGAATGCCGCTCCATTAATATCAGTAACATTTAAGCCTGCATTAAATAAAGCATTAGCTACCGTCTTCTTATTTTCACCCTTATTGTTCATAAGCTTTCTTAGATTAGAATTCTTATACCACTTTGGATGACCAACAGTATATTCTATTCCTTCATTTATGTATGAATCAAAATTAGGATGAGAACTATCCTTTACTACTTTTCTATCAGATTCTAAAACAAATTTTCTCCATTCAGTAATCTTACTATCCTTAACCTCAACATAATCATTTTCTAAGGTATAATTACCCATTATATTTTTATCATCTGTCATCATGTTAAGCTTATAATTAGGATTTTCATTATTCATATCATAATCAAGCTCCATGCCAACATACCAAACCATGTTATATTCAGTTGAGCCTTTTGTAAGCTTTACGTCAAATGACACATCACAAGTAATTAAATCATTACTATCAATATTGATTTCTAATGCTAATTTAAAATCATAATCCCATTTATAATTTGGTTCTGTATCAGCTTTCTTCTCACCTGTTTCAATATCATAATAAATTGAATTAGTGATATTAGAATAATATTTGGTTCCAAATTCAAAATCACTACCAGTATCATCTAATATTGCCTTTAAATATTGGAATTGTATCATTGGTGGCTGATTATATTCTAATTCATCAATTTTATCACCTTGACTATCTGAATCCTCATATAAATTTTCAATTACTGAATAAGCATCAGCATTAACCTTCGCAGCCATTAATCCAATATTAGATTTACTATAATTAGATTTATTAAAATCAATTTCATTTGAACTTAACTTAATACTCTTTAAGCTCTTCTCAACACCATTAAAGGCGAATTGTACCTTTTCATAGTTTGAAGATGGTAAATCATCTCCACATGAAGTTAAAGCTACAGCCCCTAAGAAAAGCATCGTTGTAGAGGCAAGTATAGTACTTACTTTTTTCATGCATAACACTAACCTTTCATAATATATTTAAAATTTTATAAATAAATCGTTTATTTCTTATGTTCATTTTAACATATATTAGAGAAATGTGCCACATTATAAAAATATATAAAAAATAAAAGCCTCAGATTATTCTGAGACTTGAATTATTAAGATGGTGACCCGTACGGGGTTCGAACCCATAAATGCATGCGTGAAAGGCATGTGTGTTAACCGTTTCACCAACGGGCCATCTAATGGCGCCCTCTATAGGACTTGAACCTACGACACCCTGATTAACAGTCAGGTGCTCTAACCAACTGAGCTAAGAAGGCATTATATCAAAGAGAAAGCCTGGCAACTACCTACTCTCGCAAGATTTAACTTACTACCATCGGCGTAAAGATGCTTAACTTCTGTGTTCGGGATGGGAACAGGTGTGACCATCTTGCTATCGCCACCAGACTATTTCTTTGAAAATT
>JAILPD010000084.1 GCA_024690445.1 Acholeplasmatales bacterium | reverse complement strand
ATAATAAAATCAATAACAATATTTAATAACATCTTCCAGAAGCTTCTTGGACATAATTTTTTTCTTAATACTGAAGATGTAATAAAATATGAAAGTATCATACCTGCAATAATAGCTATCGGAAATACACTAAGACCGCCTCTAATATTATTAGCAGTTTCTTTAACATCACCAGTCATCGCAGCTGTATAAATACCGGCATTTGCAGACTCTAAATAATTATTAATAGTATCACTTAACCAATTCTCTTCAAAAATCATCTGAATAACTTTAATTGGAGTTGTCCAAGGAAGTGCTTTAGCTTCCTCAAATGTATAATTAATTAATCCATTAATATCATATGATAAAGTATTTAACTCACTTGATAATGATGTTGTTAAACCATCCATTTGACTTTGAATAAAGAAATAGAAATAAATAACAGCTGGTACTAAGCAAATAGCTAATACCAAAATTGGAATGAAGAAATATTTTAATGATAGTAAAAATGCTTTTAAAGTAAATTTTATCATAAAAACCTCTTAACTAATGTGATTGATAATTGCTTCACCTGAAGCATCTATCTTCTCTTTACAATCACCACTATATGTTAATATACTATCACCATTAATAAAGGCTTTTAGTTCACTAACAACATGGAATGATAATGATGAAGCACCTAATATACTTGCATCTACAGTATCAAATGAACAATCTATACCTTCAATTTTTGATGAGCCTGATACTTCTATTTCTGCTTTATTAACATTACCTTGAATAGTTCCTCTTGAAGTACCTGAAACATCTAATTTTAATTCTTTTGAATTGAATGAAGTTTCAATAATAGATGAATTCTCAACATTTATAGTACACTTTTTTGAATCTAAGCTTGTCGCTGAAAAGTTTGTAGAATCAGCCATCTTAATTGTTGTTTCTTCTGCTTCAACAACTCCAACAGCAAGTGAAGATGCATCTTTCAAATTTGCAGTAAACTTTTTTGTTGAAAAAGATGGACATGATAAGAATGCTGTACCAACTAAATTGATATTAACATCATCTCCTACCATTTTAGATACCATACTTCCTCTAACATCAGTTAAATCTATCTTTTCAAATGAAAAGCCATATAACTTAATTGTTAATGATTCAGTATCATATTTTTCATAAAAGTTACCTGTAATTGCAAGCTTATCTGATTTGCACTTAACCTTAATAGAATCTAAAATATTCCTTTGACCTTCAATAACTATCCTAAATTCATCACTTTTGTCATTTTCAAAAGCGTAAAGATGAGTATATATTGGATTTCCATGGTCTTGAAGGTTTATATGATCAATCTCTAACTCTGAAGCTGAGCTTACCAAATATTCATTTTTCGAAATGTCTCCATCTCCAACAATTGTTTTTTCTAATAGCCAACATGAGCTTAAAACTAGAACAAATGCAAATGTGGCGATGATTGATAATATTTTCTTCACTAAAAATCACCCTTTAATACCTTTTCGCAGGTTTGCATAATCTCATTTCCTCTAGTTTGAGATTTAACAACACGATATCCTAATTTAGTATATAAATTTACAGAATATGTATTTGTATTTCTTGTTAATAATCTTATGCTTGAAAAGCCTTGTTCTTCAACAAAAGCTAAAATCTTTTGAGCATAGCCGTGTCTTCTATACTTAGGATGAACCATTACTCTTTGTATTAAGCAATAATTAGTATGATCTCTAAATATTTCCTCACAAGCATCTGGATGCTTAGGATACATAACTAAAAAGGCAACAACCTTTCCATTATCCTCATAAACTACCGCTCCATTAGATTTTAAGTCATCTTCAATGATTCTTTGATTAGGATAATCATCATTCCAGATATTTAATTTTCTTTTTTTCATGTCAGCTTTACATAAATTAAGCATTTCCATAATATCGCTTAAATCATCTAGACGACCAATTCTAACCAACGAAATCACTTCCAATCAAAAATAATTATATCTTTTAATTTTGATTATATCAATAAATGAGTATTCTTAATCTTAAAAAGACCACCAAAGTGGTCTATTTTTAATTATTTCTATATTCTAAGAATAACCTTTTTGCCTCTTCATTATCGCACTTCTTATTTAAGAAAATGCAATCAGCATAATATGCTTGATAAAATAGCATAGATTCACCATTACAAATCTTCTTACCATTAATTTCTGCAAGTCGTAAGAACTCACTCTTTTCAGGCACATAAATTAAATCTACAGCGGCATTACATAACTTTAATAAATCCTCACCAACAGGAGATTTACCAACACTCTTATGCATACCAACGCCAGTACAATTAATGATAATATCATATGGCTTATTCTCGATACTTGATAAAGCTTCAAAATGAGGGAATTCATCATGTAATTCCTTTAAGCCATCTTGATTTAAATCAAATGCTCTAACTGTAGCGCCACTTGTAACAAGCTTCTTAATTACAGTTCTACCAACTCCACCAGTACCTAATACTAATACAGTCTTACCTTTAGCATTAATACCAGCATTTTCTATCATTAGCATAAAGCCAACACCATCAGTGTTATAGCCAAAGCCACTTCTACAATCAATAGTATTAATAGACTTAAAGATTAAACCATCATCCTTAAGCTCCTTTAAATAAGGAATAACATCTAATTTATATGGAATAGTTACATTTAATGTGTCATATTCCTTTAATACCTTAGGAAATCCCTTTTCAAATTCTTCTACAGGAATAGATACCTTATCATAATTAATATCTACACCTAATTTTCTCATAATAAAGGTATGCATCTTAGGAGATAATGATTCTGATACATCCTTTCCAATTACAGCCATTTTTAATGTCATAATAGCACCTCAATCAAAATATGCTTTAATTATAAATTAAAATGACTCATTTTACAATTTAGTTTTTATCGAATTCTCCATATTCACATCCAACACGTGTAACTTCTATATCATCTATTAATTCAATCTTCTTACCATGTTTAGAATAAAGCTTAATATTCCCATAGCCATTTCCGCCATTATATAGATTATTATGAAGCTTTAAACCAGTTGGCTCTTCATAATTTACAAGTAACATATCTTTAATCTTACATTCAATATGAGTTTCCATAATTGAATGCTTATCACTTTGCTTAATATCCCAAATGACTAAATCATCTAATACCTTACAATCAAATTCTGTTTTAGATGGATGCCAAAATTTAGAAAAATTATATTGGTATTCCTTTCCTTCATAATAAAAAGCACCTAATAATTTAGCATTAAATGGAATACCAAAAGCCTTTGGTCTTCCGCCTCCAATATCAAATACTGAATTCTTTAAGCTAGTTCTTTTTATTTTACTATATAAGCAATTTGATGAAAGCCAAATCCAAGGAGATGTAAAATTAGAGCCCCAGTTTTTATCTGCATAGCCATATGATCTATTCTTTTTTACAATATATTTTCTACCATTATAATAGACTGTACCTTCATATTCAGACTTCATACCTTCTGCGTGCCAATACATTTCAAAGGCATGTATTCTTCTTAAAATAGAGCTTGTTCCATATCCAACATTAAAAGCAATCTTCTTATCTATTTTTAAATCAAATGACATAGAACCATAATCACACATATATTCAGGATGAGCAATTGAATCTTCTTTAGATACTTCAACCTCACCTCTTATGGTATGCTCATCTAAATAACAATTACCAACTGTTATTTGAATAGGTCCTTTTTTAGAAATTTTTACATCCTTCCAAGGATAAAAATTATGAAGCTGAGCGTGATCCTCTCCCCAAGCACCACATTTAATCATACAATATGATGGTATATCACCTAATCTTCCATATTTAACTTCATCTTTTGAAATCTTAGGATTAGTAAAATAATACTCAATAAAAAATGGTTTTTCTAATCCGGTTTCTGAATCAATACCAGTGAATGAATGCCACCACCAATCATATCCTTTTTTAGCAAATTTACCCTTTAGCATAAAACCATTCTTTTTATAATTTTGCTTATTAAACATAGAAATGCATCACCCATAAAAATTATAATTCTTTTAATAAATAGAATAAACAACATTAATTAACCATTTCATAGAAAATAATGATATAATAAATTTGGTGATAATAAATGATATTAAAATATGATGAGGCTTTAGAAAAAGCCAGCAATAAAGAATGGTTTAAATCATTTTATAAAAAGGATGAAGTATCAAGTGATGATACTGTAAATGAAATAAATGAATTAGTTAATGAACTAGGTGGAAATCAAATATTGACTAATTATTTCGAAATAAGTGATGATATGATTCTTCTTAAAATGTATGAAGATGATTTATTAGATTATTTATATGATTTAAAAGATGAAAAGGCTACAGTTTAATCTGTAGCCTCTTTTTTAACTAATACTTCATCTGCGATATATGCCCATGAATTATTATTTGATATCTTCTTGGCAGGTACACCACCCCAAGTAGTGCTTGCCTCATCTATAGTTTTTACAACTACTGCGTTAGAACCAATAGCGACATTATCGGCAACTCTAATTGGTCCAATTACTTTAGCACCTGCTCCAACATAGACATTATCTCCTAAAATAGGAAGACCATCTTTTCCGGCTGCCCCGCCAATAGTTACACCAGATTGAATTCTTAAATTCTTTCCAATCTTAGATTTTGAATTAACATAGATAGTGCCTAAATGTCCAATTGAAAGACCAGGTCCACAAACATTAATTGGAATACTAGTAGTATACATAAAAGTCATTTTTTTATGCTTCTTAGCATAATGCCTTAACATAACTTTATCTAATAAAGATTTCTTTTCTTTATTATGATAATATTCATGCTTACGCAAAGCTATTTCATATTTCCAGATTATGTCCCATGAATCAGGTTTCTTTTTCTTTTGTTTTAGATTTAGCCTATCTTGTTCTAAATAGTATTTTAAATCTTCTTTTGTTTTTATCATATTAATCACGCTTCTTTATTTTCTTTATACCATACTATTCAACAGCTTTAAATAAAAATGTGTATTACCATCATAAATTCAACATTTAAATAACCATAGTTATTTTTTATAATCATTTCCTATTTTCCTAGGTAAAATTATGAAATATGTGATATACTAATGATAGTTTTTTAAAAAGGAGAATTTATATGGATAACTATAAAATAAATACTAAATGTGTTCAAGCTGGATATAGACCAAAAAATGGTGAACCAAGACAGGTTCCTGTTATTCAGTCTACAACATTTAAATATGATACAAGTGAGGATATGGGAAAGCTTTTTGACCTAGAGGCATCTGGCTATTTCTATACAAGATTACAAAACCCAACAAATGATTATGTTGCCGCTAAGATTGCCGCACTAGAAGGTGGTACTTCTGCTATGCTTACATCATCTGGCCAAGCAGCTAACTTCTTCGCATTATTTAATATTTGTGAATGTGGTTCTCACATTGTTTGTTCTTCATCAATCTATGGTGGTACATTTAATTTAATCGCTGTAACAATGGCTAAGATGGGAATTACAACTACATTTGTTTCACCTGATTGTAGTGAGGCTGAATTAAATGCTGCTTTTAAAGAAAATACAAAAGCTGTATTTGGTGAGACTATCGCAAACCCTGCATTAACAGTTTTAGATATTGAAAAGTTTGCTAAGGCTGCACATGCTCATGGAGTTCCACTAATTGTTGATAATACATTCCCAACACCTGTAAATTGTCGTCCAATTGAATGGGGCGCTGATATCGTTACTCATTCTACTACTAAGTATATGGATGGTCATGGTGCCGCCGTTGGTGGTGTAATCGTTGATTCAGGTAAATTTGACTGGATGGCTCATAAGGATAAGTTCCCGGGTCTTTGTACACCAGATGAGTCTTACCATGGAATTACATATGCTGAAAAGTTTGGTAAGGAAGGTGCCTTCATTACTAAGGCTACAGCTCAATTAATGAGAGACTTTGGTTCAATCCAATCTCCTCAAAATGCATTCATTTTAAATTTAGGATTAGAATCATTACATGTCCGTATGCCTAAACATGTAGAAAATGGACAAGCAGTTGCGGAATTCTTAGAATCAAATCCAAATGTTATATCAGTTAATTATTCAGGCCTTAAAAATGATAAATATCATAAGCTTGCAGAAAAATATCTACCAAATGGTGGATGTGGTGTTGTATCATTCTGCATTAAGGGTGGTAGAGCACAGGCTGAAAAATTCATGAAAGCATTAAAGCTTATCGCTATTGAAACACACGTTGCTGATGCTAGAAGCTGCTGCTTAAATCCTGCTACTTCTACTCATAGACAATTAACAGATAAGCAATTAGAGGAAGCTGGTATTCCAGCAGGCTTAATTAGATTATCTTGTGGTCTTGAAGATAAAGAAGATTTAATTAATGATTTAAAACAAGCATTCGCTGCTATGAATTAATCTATCAAGCATGGTTCATTTGAATCATGCTTTTTTATATTTAAAAGGCTAGGATAACCTAGCCTAATTCTTATTTAAATATAATCTTCTTAATTACTCCAAATGAAACAATTAATATCGTAAAGAAGCTTGAAAGAATGGTTGATACATTTACTACAACTTGAACTCCATCAAATGCTTTTTCACCTTCATGATAATATACATTAACTTCTAATGTTCCATTTGACATAACGCCACTAATAGATCTTTCATTAGTATAATATCCATCTATTTCTGGTGTTACTATTTCATAATCCTCATAATATTTTAATGTATAAGTGTATGTATTAATTAATTTATTATTTTTTATATCAATACAATGAATAATTAAATTATAGCTTTTAGCCTGGAATAAAACATTAATCTCAGTATCTGAAGTTAATACACCGGATACATTATTTAAATTAACACTATATCCTTCTACTATAGGTGTATCAATGCTGTATGGAGTGTTATATTTTAATGTAGCAGTATAGCTATCAATTATTTTATTACCATTACTATCAACATAATTAATTTTTAATACATAATCATTTTTAGAATAGATAACAGTATATTCATAATCCTTATCTAATACTCCACTAATATGTGATTCACTTGGAGTATATCCATAAATTATAGGAGATGGAACATCAAATGATAAACCATATTGCATAGATGAAAAATATCTATCTGACATAGAATTACCTTCTTCATCTACATAATTAATGATTAATCTATAATCATTCTTTTTATAAATAACATCAACTACTTTATCACTATATATTGTGCCTGTAACGTATTCTATATTTGGATTATATCCATAAACTTCAGGTGATTTAACATCATATTCACTACCATATGTATAACTATTTTGATATTGCTTGCTAATAACATTATTATTTTCATCTAAATAATTAATTGTTAATGTTAAAATATCTGCCTTATATATTAAATCAACACTAGTATTAGAATAAATAGTTCCACTTATTTTATCATTATCAATACTATAGCCATTAATACTAGGTACTAATATATTATATTCATCACCATATTTATAACTAATTATAGATGGATTCTTTATTACATTATTTAATTCATCTAAATAATTAATTGTTAAGTTATAACTATTTTTAGAATAAATAACATTAATTTCCTTGTTTGAATCTAATGTGCCACTAACAGTCTCTAAATTAGGTGTAAATCCCTCCTTAGTAGGGGATACAACATTATATTCAGTATTCTTTATTAATTCTTCATCATATGAATCAAATAATTGATTATTATCTTCATCTAAATAATTAATAATAAGTGAATATTTAGTCTTACTATAAATGACATTAATTTCAGTATTAGAATCTATATTACCACTTACTACTTCTTTATCTGGAATATAACCATCAATTATAGGAGATTCAATTTCATATTCACTAATTTCAGAATAAACCTTAGAATATGGATCAGCTAATATATTACCATCTTCATCTATATAATTAATTGTTAGCTTGTACCCATTCTCATAATATTTAACATAGAAAGCTTCTGTCCCATTATAAGTACATTCAATATATTCTTGATCTGGAGTATATCCTTCAATATAAGGACTATCAATATGATATGTTATGCCATATTCAGGCTCTTGTACTCTATATGTTGGGGCAGCCTCACTTCCATCCTCATATTGGTAAAATACAATTATTAATGAAACATACCAAGCAGAGGCAGAAATTGCGATTGTGGCAGCACTAAAAATAAACATAATAGCAAATATTGAAAGCTTAATCATTTTTCTCATACCACCACACCCCTTCATTATAATTATAACTTAAAAAATAGTCTAAAAATTAATCATTCTTAAAAATATAGAAAAACGGTCAGATGATATATAATAATTAAAAAATGGTCGGTTGACCATTTCTTAACTCTATTCTAATAATCCTTCAATATGTTCTACTATTAATTCATAATCTTGCTTATTTTCAGTAGTAACTGAAATAGTATAATTTTTATCATAATCAAAATTAATAGCATATGCTTTTTTACCTACATATTCTTTTGGACCATTAAGTGGTAAAGCAGGTATCAATTTTAAATCTCTATCAATACCAAATCCTACATATTTAACAAGGCTTTCCTTAGATGTCCAAAATCTATAAAAATCCATCTCTTCATGTAAACATTTCTTTTCTTCATCAGATAATACATAATCAGCTAATTTAGGATTTCTACTTCTATTCATTTCAATATCTACACCTATTTCAGAGTCTGCAACTCCTAATACAACATAGCTATTAGAATGTGATAAACTAAAAAAATAATTATCCTTACATGGTTTGCCATAAAAATCATATTTTATTCCATCTAAACCACCTGTATATTTTTTTATTAATAAAGAACCTGTAATACTTCTTAAAGTATCCTCTTCCTTTACATATTTTAATGCCTTATATACTCTTTCTCCTGAGATTTGTTCTAAGGCCTTATCCTTATAAGGAATTGTTTCATGATAATCAATAATATAAAGTTTTATCATTAGAATCACCTCTTTATATTATTATACATTAATAATATAAGAATTTCACTTTTATTGGAATATTTTTTTAACTATGATATAATTTTATTGTTCGAGGAAAAGAGTTATGAAAAAAAGAAAACTAATGTTATTTCTTCCAATTCTAATGTTAGGCCTTACTGGCTGTAGTGCAGGTGAGGATATAAGCATTAAGAGTGAGGAAAAAGACTTCTACAACAAAACAACAGAATATAATATAACTTCAAATAAAATAAATACATATTATCTAGGTGATTCCACACTTGAATATGTAGATGTAAAAGAATTCATTAAATCATTAAATGGATTCTTAAATTATGATACATATAATTTTAGTAAGGTCCCATTTGATTCAGTATATACAGTTTATTATAAAACTGAGTCTTATAGATTTAGAATGTATTTTGATTATGTAAATGACACAATCTCACTAAATAATTCTCAAGCCCTAGGTAATATTATTACTACTCAGGATACTGATTATTTATATGGTTTAGAAGAACAAACTGCCAATACAGTAATAAATGGTGGTGGAGAGACAACATGGGAATTAAGTGGATTATTTGATTTCCATTATAAGAATGGTTCTTTATATATTCCATTTATCTTAGCTAATACATTATTCTGTTCTAATAATTACTATAATGTTTATTATAATGGTGAGGCTTATTATGGTTATTATAATTCAGTTGATGAGACAGTAACTGATATAAAGCCTACTACATTATTAGATAGTGAGCATAGATTAGCAAATTATAATTTAATTACATTTGTAATGAATAATTTATATGGATTAAAGGATTATAAAAAAATAGAAGATTATTCTACTATCTTAAAGAACCATAAGGATGAAATGATATCATCAGATTTTGATACATATTCAAAAGCTTATAAAGATTTCTTTATGTATTATTTAGATGATCCTCATACAACTTATTATATTAATTCTAATTTCCAAAGAGAGCGTTATACTGATTATCCATTTAAAGAAGATGGATTTATGAGAATCCAAATTGATACTAGTAAGCAATTAAAACAGCTTAAAACAGATAATGATATAACAAATGATATTGATTATTATGAATCAACTGCGATAATTCATTTTAATGAATTTAAAACAGGTACTAAAAATCAAGTATTTGATGAAAATAAAAACGTAAAAGAAACAGCTAAAAATTATGATTCATATTATTTCATGTTAGATTGTATGAAAAAAATTGAAGCTCATGGCGGAATTAAAAATGTTATGCTAGATTTATCTACTTCTCCTGGTGGTAATATCGCAGCTATGTTTAGAGTATTAGGCTTCTTAACAAATCAAGATTTAACATTTACTCAATTAAATACTATCGGAAATTTAGCCGCGACTGCCTCAATGAGATGTGACACTAACTTAAATGGTAGCTTTACTGATAATGACGCATATATTGATTATAACTGGGGTGTTTTAACATCTAATGCCACATATTCTGCCGCTAACTTATTCGCAGCAACAATCAAAAAACAATCAATATGTAAATTATATGGTGAAAAGACAGGTGGAGGAATGTGTGCTGTTACTCCTATTGTACTTGGTGATTGCTCAACAGTATATATTTCTGGTAATTTAGCATTTGTTAGTAAAAATGAAAATAATACATTTAAATTCTTAGAAGCTGGAGTAGAGGTTGATACTGAAGTATCAAGAAATAACTTCTATAACTTTGAAGAAATTCATAAGCTATTTAATTAGAATATTTAAAATAATCGATGCTTAAATACTAACTATAAAGTTTATTGGAGTATAAGCTATAAAGTTATTGGAGTAATTAAGCTTTAAACTTACTGGAGTATTTTTGACAATATCAAAAGGACCTCTTTTATGATCAAAAAACTAATACTTAAATGATTGCTAAAATTATAAATTTTGGTTATATAAAAGATTTATTTGTAGATTCCTTTATTTCGTCAGGTCAAACTACAAAACGAGATTATTAAGACGTTTTACCATGTTTATAAACATAGCTAGTCAGATTACCTAATCATTGTATAACAATGTATTAAGTTCCATTTTTATGTATTAATTAACAATGTATATTTAAAACCTTTAACCAGAAGAAAAGGAGTATGATTTTTTCATCATACTCCGATTTTTTTATAGTTTTACTCCAGTTGGTTTATAGTTTATACTCCAACTAGTTTAAAGCTTGTACCCCGATTCTTTTATAGTCAGGAATAGATACCTACTCCGTTTTTTTAAAGAACCTTTAATTAACAAAAAGACGGACACAATGTGTCCGATTTTCTTTTTAATTTATGATTCTTTCCTTTTGACCATATTCATATACATAATCTAGACGCTCTTTAATTCTCTTATTTAATACCTTAGTATCAAATTTAAAGGCATCTAAAACAGCTTTATATAAATCATCAATATCTAAATCACCTTGAAGTTTTAATATTTCTCTCATTGCGCAAGCAATCTCTTCTTTAGATACATCATAAATATCTCTTCCGCCTGCAAGTCTAAAATTAGGCATATAAGAGTTTTGCTCAACAAAGAAGAATTTTTCTCCATTTTGATCAATAGTATATAAATATTTCTTAATTAATTCTTCTTCTAAATGATCACTAATTGATTTAGTAATAGATTTTAAATCATAATTATCTCTAATTATCTTTTTAATTCTAGAAAAAGATACAGGGCCTTCTGTCTTAACAATTGAATCTAAATTGATATCTAAATTATTAAATCCTTTTTCTTTAGAATATTTACATCTAACTAAAATAGCATCCATATAATCTAAAGGCTTTAGATTAATTACTTCCTTCTTTTCTTTTCTAATATTAGGATTTAATTCAATATTCTTTTTAACATAAGGATCATCTAAGGCTTTAATTATCTTATCAATTACAGCCTTTTTATTTTTAAAATATTCAACTGAATATACATTTAAAATCTTCCACTTAAGATTATTTAAAACATATTCATTAACATATAATCTATCTCTTAAAGATAAATCACTAAATGCGATTGAATTATCAATTATTACACCAAGAGAATAATTTAAATCATTCTTTTTCTTAATAGCTAAATCAATCTTTACAGAACCACTACCAATACCACATTCAGCATCGATATCAAATTTAGCTAAATCAGCCTTAATTAAATCAGCTAATCTTTCTTTATTATCCTCATTTAAAGTTGCATTAAATGAATTAAATTCTGCGTATCCTAAGAATTTCTTTAATAGCTTAGCACCCTGAGATTGAATTCTTTCATCAGATTCAAAATCTGAAAATCTAATTGTAGAAATAATATACATTTCTTCTTTAGATCTTGATACGGCAACATTTAATCTCTTTTCTCCATTAGCTCTTACTAATGGACCATTAATATAAGGACGTCCTAAGGCATTCTTTCTAAAGCCAATTGAAATTATTATAATATCTCTTTCATCGCCTTGAACATTTTCTAATGATTTAATGAAATAAGGTTCACTAGTCTTTTCTTCACTATAAGCTAATTCTTCTCTAATCTTTGGATTAGATAATAAATAGCTTTGCAATCTATTTTCTAATGTTTCTTCTTGAGTGATATTAAACACAATAATACCTAATGATTTACCATGGTTTATTGGATTAGAATAAATCTCTTCAATTTTATTTATAATAGCATTTGTCTCATCCTTAGAAATATTAGAATTCTTCTTTTCCTCTTTTGGCTTTACATAATCAAAATGAACCTTAAAATCCTTTGAATCAACACTTGGGAATGTATATAAAGATGAATCATAGAAATTATCATTAGAGAATTTAATTAATGATTCATGATGACTTCTATAATGGAATTTTAATCTGTGACGTGGAAGACCAATAGCTAAACATTCATTTAATAATGAATCAGCATCTATAAATTCAATATCATCATCTGAAATAGTAATACCAGTTTGGAAATATGATGACGGTGGCATCTGATTAGGGTCACCAGCAACAACTAAGCTATTACCACGAGCGATTGAACCAATTGCCTCATGAGTTGGAATTTGAGATGCCTCATCAAAAATGACAATATCAAATTTAGATACACCCTTCTTAAATTCATCATCAATTGCAAGATATTGAGCAACTGATAATGGTGACATTAAAAATACTGGGAAATAACTCTTTATTACATCATCAAATTCTCTTAATGTCTCTCTTATAGTAGTGCCTCTTCCTTGAGATTGAATGGCCTTCTTTAATCTTCCTATTGGAGATGAATCCATATATTTAATAGAATCATGAATTAGCTTATTTGAGATTCTTGCGGATACTTCTTCAATTGCATAATTATTATAATCATTAATAAGCTTACGATATTTAGCAATTTCAGCATCAAATATTTGAGGATTAAAATAATTAATATCATCATCCATAAAATAGATTCTAATATAACCATCAGATAAGCTCTTATTATAAATTGAATCTAATTCTTCAATATTAATTCTATTATTAATAGTATTATCAGTAATAACCTTAAGACCTAATGAATCAAGATTTGCTAATATTTCGTTTATCTTAGTCATAGTTAATAATAAAGATACTTC
>JAILPD010000043.1 GCA_024690445.1 Acholeplasmatales bacterium | reverse complement strand
TAAATACCAACTCTGTCACCACCACGAGCAACATATTCAGTATTAACACCATATCTTCTTAATGAGTTAATAGCTGCTTGACCAATTTGGTTTTCTGGTAACTTAGATACGAAATAAGCATCTAAACCATAATTAGCACATGATACAGCAACGTTAGCCTCACCACCACCGAAGATAATATCGAATTGGTTAGCTTGTACAAAACGAGTGTTCGCAGGTGTTGAAAGACGAAGCATAATTTCGCCCATAGTAACTACTTTTTTTGAATTAAACTTTAAATTTTTCATTCTCTTCTCCTTGTTTTTGTTTAATTATTTTTCAATTTTAATTTTAACAACTAACTTCTCAGTTATATTGTCGTCTGCCTTGCACTTAGCAAGGTGAGCATCCTCAGTATATACCAATGCGAATCCTTCTTCTAATGTGAAGAATACTGCACCCTTTGGATCATAATTATATTTTGTAACATCCTTATCAGCATTGTAAGGAACTGTTACTTTTAAATCAGGATTAGAAATATGTGTATAACCAATAACTTCCTTACCCTTTAAAACAATCTGAATATCGATATAATTTTCATGATTTTCGAAGAAACATTCTTCTAGAGGTCTAGCAACATATGTATCTCTATTAACATATACATTTGTTCCATCAACAACAGTTTTTCCCTTAGGTAATGCTAATAAGCCATCCATACCTAATGATTCAATCCAATTGATTGCTGTATCAATATTCTTTGCAATACCTTTATAGCGGTATAAATCTACTAACTTTCCTACTATCATTTTTCCTTCTCCTATTTTATCTTACGACTTCTGCAGTACCGTTTGCAGCCATAAATGTTTCGATGTCTTCACAGCTCATTGTAGATGCATCACCATAAATAGTGTGCTTTAATACTGAAGTATTTAGACCATATCTAACTGCATAAGCAGGATCATAATAATTCAATAATAATCCATGAATAACACCAGATGCGAACGCATCACCACCACCGATTCTATCATAGATATTGAATCTAATTGGTTCAGTTAATTCCCAACTTAATTCATTATCATTTAACCTGAAATAATATCCAGCTAATGAATTATCTGTAGCAGTATAAACAACTCTATCAGTTCCAAAGATATAATGAAGATTGTATTTCTTAATCATCTTAGGAAATACATTTCTTCTCTTTTCTGATAATGTCTTATTTTCAAAACCAGGATCTAATGGTATTTCAAGAATTGTATTAGCATCATAGAAGCTTGCAAATACAATATTAACATATTCCATTATTTTCTTATAAACAGGCTTAGCCTCTTCAACAGTCCATAGCTTTGAACGATAATTGAAGTCGAAACTTACAGGAACATTATGCTTTTTAGCTTCCTTAACCGCTCTAAAAGCAACTTTTCTTACTCTCTCTCCTAATGCTAATGTAATACCAGATAAATGGAACCATGTAGCACCATTAAAGATTTCATCCCAATCAAACTCATCTTCTTGAATTCTTGTGATAGCTGAATGCTTACGGTTATAAATAACCTTTGATGGTCTACCACCAAAACCAGTTTCCAAGAAATAAATACCAATCGTTGTAGAACCTCTAACAACATAATCAGTATTAACACCATGCATTTTTAAATGAGATAATGCACCATCACCTAATTGATTTGGTGGAAGCTTAGACATGAAATATGTTTTGTGTCCCATATGAGATAGGGCAACAGCAACATTAGCTTCACCACCACCATAATTAACTAGAAATGATTGAGTCTGATTAATTGTAGAATAATCTGGAGTAGAAAGTCTTAGCATTATCTCTCCAAAAGTAATAATTTTTTCTTCCATCGATTATCAGCTCTTTTTCTTAAATATTTTTTTACTTCTTTGCTAATTTAGCTCTAGCATTTTGAACAGCTTCAACATATTGCTTAGCTCTAGCAGTAGTTTCAGCCATATCACCCTTAGTAGCTGGAGCTGTTAAATGTGAACCAGAAGAAATTAATAAAGCACCCTTCTCAATCCATTCACCAGCATTCTCTAAGTTAACACCACCAGATGGCATTAAATTAGCATAAGGGATAGGTCCCTTTACGTCCTTGATGAAGTTAGGTCCTAACATATCGCCAGGGAATACCTTAATTACATCACAGCCAGATTCCATTGCTGTAACAATTTCCTTAATTGTTTGTGTACCAGGAATATAAGGTACCTGATATCTATTACATAACTTTGCTACTTCAGCACTAAATGAAGGAGCAACAATGAACTCAGCACCAGCTAAGATTGCAACTCTCGCAGTTTCAGAATCTAATACTGAACCAGCACCAACAATTAACTTGTCAGCAGGAATAGCCTTCTTTAAAGCCTTAATTACATTATCTGCACCAGGTACAGTAAATGTTACTTCAATACCCTTTACGCCACCATCAGTACAAGCCTTACCAATATTGATAGCTTCTTCTTCAGACTTAGCACGAACAACAGCTACAACACC
>JAILPD010000024.1 GCA_024690445.1 Acholeplasmatales bacterium | reverse complement strand
ATATAGTTCTAAATGTATGTTCAGAATCTAATTTATTATATGCTTCTTCAGCACTAAGTAATTTAGCATAATTTGTGATTTTTTCTTTTAATCCATCTTCTAAAGAATCATATGCATTTCTTGCAGCATCAATTTTATCTTTTGTTTCTTTTTGATATGTAACCTCACCTATTTCTTCAATCTTATTATATACAACTTCTAAACTAGAATATGTATTTTCACTTGTTTCTAATACTTTATAATTAGTAACAAGTGCTTTTTGATCATCTGTTAGATTATTATATCCGCTTCTTGCAGCATCAATTTTCTCTTTTGTTTCAGCTGTATATGAAATATCACCTATTCCATTTATTGATGCTTCAACATTTAATGCATTTTCATAATCTACCTTTAGCTTTGCATAAGTGGCTTCTGCAGCTTCTAATGCACTATAATTACTAACTAAAGTCTTTTGAATATCAGTAATTGTATCATATGAAAATCTCGCATTTTCAATTAGGTCTAATGAGCTTTGACTATATACTACTGTTCCAATTAAATCAATTCTATCTATTACCTTTTGAGCACTTGATACATCTTTATATGTGTTATATGTGTTTTTATTAATTATTAATAGATAATAATTAGTAACAAGAGGCTTTTGAGTATCTGTTAATTCATTATAAGATTCTTCAGCATCTTTAATTGCGATTTCTCTTTCTACTCCATATTCTTCTTTTAAAATATTATAAATCTTTTCAGTAACAGTTCCTGCTATATGAGAATCCTCTTTATAATTTTTTTCTAATTCATCATATGCTTCTTCTGCAGATGTAAGTGTTTCATAATTTGTAACTAATGATTTTTGATCAATTGAAAGACCATCATATGCATTCCTTGCATCTTCAATTTGATTATAGCTAGTAGGATATTTTACTTCACCAATATTATTTATTAAATCTATGACATCAGTTGCCTGCTTATAATATTCATGTAGAAGCTCTGAATATTTTGATTCTGCATTTAAAAGTGTATCATAGTTTTCTACTGACGTTTTTAAACCACTTGAAAGTAAATCATATGCAGTTCTTGCATCACTAATTAATGATTTACTATCTGGGTATTTAACCTCACCAATATTATTTATTAATGCTGTTACCTTTAATATAGCATATTTATTAATTGCAGCTTCTAGCTTATCTTTATTAGGTATTAGATTTTGAAGCTCATCATTTAAATAGAAATATGCATCATATGCATCATCTATTAATTTATATGATTCATCTGTATAGCTAACCTCACCTATAAGCTCAATTTTATTATAAACATTATCTAATTTTAAATAATTCTTTTCGCTTGATTCTAATAAATCATAATTTGTAACAAGACTCTTTTCACCATCTGTTAGATTATCATAAGATTGTCTTGCATCAGCTAGCTTTGCTTCATATTCAGTTGTATATGAAATATCACTAAGAGCTGATATTTTATCCATTACATCTTTAGCCTTTAAATATTCTTTTTCTAAATAATCATATGCTTGTTCTGCTTGAACGAGTACATCATAATTAGTTACTCTTTCCTTTTGACTATCATTTAATGAGTCATATAGCTTTCTTGCAGACTTAATACTTGAAAGACTTGATGGATATACTACAGTTTTAATTGAATCAATAAAATAAATTGTATTTTCTATAAGAGAAATATCTTCACTTAATAATTGATTAAATTGTTCTTGCTTAGCTACTAGCTCATCATGATTTGTTACAAGATTCTTTTGAGAATCTGTTAATGAATTATAAGCCATAGTAGCATCCATAATAGGCTTAAGGCTTGAAGGATATGATACTTCACCTATATTATCAATCAAAGTAATAGCATTGATTGCAAGATTATAATCATTTAATAAGGTCTTATATGTAGCTTCTGCATTTTTAAGCACATCATAATTTGTAACAAGCTGCTTTTGGACATTATTTAATGAATTATATGAGCTTCTAGCACTTGTTATTGCTTGATAGCTATCTGGATATTTTACCTCACCAATTGATTCAATTAAGCCTATTGTTACATTAGCCATAGATTGATTAACTAAATTATAATAACCATCTATAGCATTAATTAATGTTTCATAATTTGTTACAAGCTTTCTTTGAGCAGAAGTTAAATCATAATATGCTTCATAGGCAGATTCTATCTTTACTAAGCACTCAGTAGTTGCAGTAAGCTCTCCAATTTGATCTATTAAATCAATTACTGTATTTGCTTTATATGTATTTTCTAAATTCGCATAAGCTTCTTCTGCAGCTAGTAACGTTTCATAATTTGTTACAAGCTCTTTTTGTACACTATTTAATACAGTATATGAAAATCTTGCATTAATAATTGCTTGATAGCTATCTGGATATTTTACCTCACCAATAGAATCAATTAAAGCTATTATTTCATTTGATTTAGCTGTATTTGCTAAATTATAATAAGTTTCTTCAGCATTTGAAAGTGTTTCATAATTTGTAACACCTTCCTTTAGCTCATCAGTTAATGCATCATATAAATTTCTTGCATTACTTATTTTATCGTATGATTCTTTGCTATATTCAACAGTACCTATTTTATCTATATTATCAATAACATTTTTTACTTTTTCTTCATAATTAGGCTCACTTGACCAGAAACCTGTAAATGTTAATGAATCATCAACTAAAACTGAATCACCCTCATAATAGAAAGTATCATTCATTTTCCATTTAATTAAATAATTACTATTAGCCTTCTCATCATAATCATAAATAAGTCCAGGTATATTTATAGTTGTACCCTTTAATACAGTATATGTTTGACACTCAAACTCATCTGTTTCAAGACCTGAATTAACCGTTATATCACAATACTCTA
>JAILPD010000117.1 GCA_024690445.1 Acholeplasmatales bacterium | reverse complement strand
TATGAGATATGGTTCATTATTTGATGCAACTCAAACAATGGTAACTAAGATTGATGAAGATACTTATCAAGTACAAGTTGTTTCTTGGTATGATAATGAAAATTCATATACAAGCCAAATGGTTCGTACTATTAAGTATTTCGCTGAATTAAAGTAAAAAATTTATAAAGGCTAGGCACTGCTTAGCCTTTATTTTTTAGATGGAGGATCTAATGACTTTTGAAGAATTCGTTATTAATGAAGAAAAGAAGGATTATTTTAATAAATTAATGTCATTTGTTGATGATGAATATTCAAAGAATTTATGTCATCCGGCGAAGGAATTAATATTTAGAGCTTTTAAGCTAACACCATTTAATAATATAAAGGTTGTTATATTTGGACAAGACCCATATCATGAGATTAATCAAGCTCATGGTTTAGCTTTTTCAGTTTTATGTGATAAGTTACCACCATCACTTAAAAATATATATAAGGAAATGAGTGATGATTTAGGCGTTACTGTGAATCAAGATGGTAATTTAGAATATCTAGCTAATCAAGGTGTTTTATTATTAAATACTGTATTAACAGTTAGAAATGGAGAAGCTAATTCACATAAGAATCAGGGTTGGGAAATATTTACTGATAATTTAATTCAAGAAATAGATAAATTAAATCAACCTATTGTATTTATATTATGGGGTTCAAAGGCAATAGCTAAGAAGAAGTATATTAAAAATCAAAATCATTTTATAGTTGAAAGTGAGCATCCATCTCCACTTTCCGCATATAGAGGATTCTTTGGTTCAAAACCTTTTTCTAAAACTAATAATTATTTAATATCTAAGGGATTAGAACCAATAAAGTGGTATAAGTAATAATGCGCTAAATGGCGCATTTTATTTTTGTCCAATCTGGTACCATAAAAAATAACAAAATTGAATATTCTAATAGTTTCAAATGTGTTTATAATGGATATTGTATTTTGAATTAGGGGTGAAATTATGAGTGATTCAAGAAAGATATTAAGTAAAATAACAATAATCGCTTTATTTACTGCGTTAGCATTTGTAGGTGTATTTATTCAAATTAAAATGCCAACAGGTGATATGGTTCATTTAGGTAATTTCGTTATGATATTAGCGGCTTTACTATTAGGAGGATTAGAAGGAGGCCTAGTAGGAAGCCTAGGTATGGGTTTATATGATTTAATCTACTATACATCTAAGCCATCAACAATTATTAGAACATTTGTTTTAAAGTTCTTAATTGGTTTCTTAGTTGGTTATCTATTTAGATTAATTTTAAAGAAAAAGTTAAATACAAAGTATTTATTAATTGGTGCAACATCATTCTTCTTGTTAGTATTTGGTGTTTCATTAGGATTATTCTTAAATGGTGATTTTGCAGATTTTTCATTCTCTAATGGCTTATCTTCAAATTTTGCTAATTTCTTAGGAAGTGGTAAAACAGTTAAGATTTCATTATATATTCCAATCTTCTCATTAATATTTGCGATTGGTACTGTATTATCAATAGTATTTGAAAGAAAATTATCTACTAGATCTAAGGCTGCATTATTTGCTATTTTATCAGCAGTATTATTAAATATCATTGGTGAATTCATTTTAAGATGGTTATTAGAAGGAACATTCAATGTATTAGTATCTGACTTAAATGATGGTTTTACAGTTTCTTTAGCAACAGCTA
The DNA here is from genome assembly GCA_024690445.1 of Acholeplasmatales bacterium. The sequence goes on along the minus strand of JAILPD010000117.1, from coordinate 11,136 downwards.
CATCTAAGATTCCTGGTTCATTAATTACTGGCTTCTTAAGTGTATTCTTAGCAGTATTAATCTATGAACCAATTTATAGAGGAGTTAAGAATTTAACAGTATTTAAAGATGATACAGTTGATTTAATTGAAGGTGAAAATGAAGCTGTTGAATCAGAAATAAAAGAAGAAAATACTGAATCTAACGAAGGTAATTTACAAAACGTAAGTCACAATTAATTAGTAGGGTTTTGATACCCTACTTTTTTTATTGTTTTAAAAAATGTGTAATGTCGGACGCAACCAAAAAAGGTGGCTTATTATCCCCATTTTTTCGTATTTTCGAAAAACGTTTACTTAATTTTTTCAAAGGTTTATTGGGCTATAATGAAATTGGATTAACACATTGGGAGGTAAATATATGATAGAAGAGAAAGTATTAACTCCAGCCGAAGAGGTTGATGGTCTTGTAAAAAAGGCATTAAAGGCATTAGACGATTATGCATCATATGATCAAGAAAAGATTGATTATATCGTTGCTAAGTGTAGCGTAGCCGCTTTAGATAAGCATGGTGAACTAGCAAAGCTTGCAATTGATGAAACAAAACGTGGTGTATTTGAAGACAAGGCAACAAAGAATTTGTTTGCATGTGAATATGTAACTCATAATATGAAGAGATTAAAGACAGTTGGTGTTGTTTCAGAAGATCCGGTTACAGGTATTACTGAATTAGCAGAACCAGTTGGTGTTGTTGCAGGTATTACTCCAGTTACAAATCCTACTTCAACTGCAATCTTTAAATCATTAATTTGTATAAAGACAAGAAATCCAATTATCTTTGGATTTCATCCAAATGCTCAGAATTCATCTGCGGCAGCTGCAAGAGTTGTTTATGAGGCAGCCATTCAAGCAGGTGCTCCTGAAAACTGTATTCAGTGGATTGAGCATCCTTCAATGGAAGCAACATCTGCATTAATGAATCATCCAGGAGTTGCTACTATTTTAGCAACTGGTGGTAATGCAATGGTTAAGGCTGCTTATTCTTGTGGCAAACCTGCTTTAGGTGTTGGTGCTGGTAATGTACCTGCATATATGGAAAAAACTTGTAATTTACGTCAAGCTGTTAATGACATTGTTATGTCAAAGGCATTTGATAATGGTATGGTATGTGCTTCTGAACAAGCGGCAATAATTGATAAAGAAATTTATGATGAGGCAATTGCTGAATTTAAGAAGTATGGTGTTTACTTTGTAAATAAGGAAGAAAAGAAGAAACTTGAAGCATTTATGTTTGGCGTTAAGACTAAAGAAGATAAGCCAAACGCTAAGCTATACGCTCCTGTAGTTGGTCAATCAGCTAAATGGATTGCTAATGAGGCTGGCTTTGATGTTCCAAATGAAACTGTAATTTTAGCTGCAGAATGCGCTAATGTCGGTGTTGATGAACCATTAACTAGAGAAAAACTATCACCTGTACTAGCTATCTTAAAATCTAATTCAACTGATGAAGGTTTAATGATGTCTAAGCAAATGGTTGAATTTAATGGTTTAGGACATTCAGCCGCTATTCATACTGCATCTCATGAGCTTGAGGTAAAATTTGGTGATTTAGTTCCTGCAATTAGAATCATTTGTAATTCGCCTTCAACATTTGGTGGAATTGGAAATGTTTATAATTCGTTCATTCCATCATTAACTTTAGGTTGTGGTTCTTATGGACATAACTCAGTAGCTGGTAATGTTGGTCCAGTTAATTTGATTAATGTTAAGAAAGTAGGACGTAGAAGAAACAATATGCAGTGGTTTAAGATTCCATCAAAGATTTATTTCGAAAGAAATTCAATTGAATATCTACATCAAATGAAGGAAATGAAGAAGGCTTTAATCGTTACTGACCGTTCTTTAGTTGAACTTGGATATGTAAATAAAGTTATTGCTCAATTAGAACAAAGATCTCCTGAGGTCCCATATCAATTATTCTGTGATGTTGAACCAGATCCATCAATTCAAACAGTAATGAAGGGTGTTGAATTAATGAGATCATTTGAGCCAGACACAATCATCGCATTGGGTGGTGGTTCTGCAATGGACTGTGCTAAGGGTATTTGGTTATTCTATGAGCACCCAGAAGTTAACTTCAATGATTTAAAACAGAAGTTTATGGATATTAGAAAGAGAGCCTTCCAATATCCTGAATTAGGACATAAAGCAAAGCTTGTATGTATTCCTACAACTTCAGGTACTGGTAGTGAGGTTACTCCATTTGCCGTTATCACAGATAAGGTTGAACATAAGAAGTATCCATTAACAGATTATTCATTGACCCCAACTGTAGCGATTGTTGATCCAGAGTTTGTTACTAACTTACCTAAATCAATTGCTGCAGATACAGGTATGGACGTATTAACACACGCAACAGAAGCGTTCGTATCTACATTAGCTTCAGATTACACAGATGGTTTAGCAATTCAAGCTGTTAAATTAGTATTTAAGTATTTAGAGCGTTCAGTAATTAATGGTAAGAATGACCCTGAGGCTAGAGAAAAGATGCATAATGCATCTACACTAGCTGGTATGGCATTTGCTAATGCATTCTTAGGATTAAATCACTCTATCGCTCACAAGATGGGTGCTGAATTCCATGTTCCTCATGGACGTGCTAATGCTATTCTATTACCATATGTAATTAGATATAATGGTCAAAAGCCTCAAAAACTTTCTACTTGGCCAAAATATAATTATTATAGAGCTGATGAAAGATATGCTGAACTTGCTTCTGCAATTGGTTTAAAGTATGATACAATAGAAGAGGGTGTTGAAGCATACGCTAAGGCAGTCGGTGAATTAGGTAAGAGAGTTGGTATAAAGATGAACTTCCAATCTCAAGGCCTAGATAGAGAAAACTATATGGCACAGGTTGAACGATTAAGTTATTTAGCTTATGAAGATCAGTGTTCACCTGCCAACCCTAGAGTTCCTATGATTGATGCAATTCAAGAAATCATTAGAAAGACTTATGACACTCAAGAATTTATAGAAAAAGAAGAGAAATAATTATGTTATCTACAAAGCAAAAGGTATATCTAAGAAGTTTAGCACAAAAAATAAAGCCAACATTCCAAATTGGTAAGGGTGGCTTAAACGACAATATGGCAAATGATGTTGTTAATTATTTAAATAAGCATGAATTAATTAAAATATCAATTTTACAAAATTGTGAAGAAGAAGACGAAGTTGTAATCGAATTCTTTGAATCTTATGGAATGGAATTCATCCAAAAAATTGGTAGACAATTCATTTTCTATATGCAATCAGATGATGCTAAAAATCCAATAGAATTACCAAGAAGATAATAAAAGGTTGAGCCTTGCATTTTATGCATGGCTCTTTCTTTTTTCTAACTTTAAATGTTATCATATTTTTGATATAATAATATCAAATTGTTGAGGATAGTGAAAAAGATGAAAAGATTAATTTTAGTAGATGGAAATTCCTTAATGTATCGTGCTTATTATGGCACAGCTGCGATGGGTAATTTAATGCAAAATTCAAAAGGTTTATATACTAATGCTATTTATGGCTTTGTAAAGATGGTTAACAATTTATGTAAATCAAATTATGATGCTATATTAGTAGCTTTTGATGCTGGTAAAAAGACAGTAAGACATGATTGGATGGAAGACTATAAGGGCGGAAGAAGTCCAATGCCTGATGAATTTAGAATGCAAATAGCCTATATTAAGGAATATTTAGATTTAGCTAGAATTAGAAGATATGAACAAGAATTATACGAGGCTGATGATATCATTGGAACAATGGCTAAAAAGGCCGAAGATTTAGGATATCATGTAGATATTTATTCATCTGATAAGGATTTATTACAATTAATCTCTGATAATACAACTGTCCATTTGACAAAAAAAGGAATGACCGAGCTTGAAGATTTTGATGCAAAATATTTTAAGGAAAAATATGGTATCGAATATACTCAATGGGTTGATTTAAAGGCTTTAATGGGAGACCCATCGGATAACCTACCTGGTATTCCTGGTGTTGGTGAAAAAACTGGTGTAAAGCTTTTAAATCAATATCAAACATTAGATGGTATCATTGAGCATAGAGCTGAAATAAAGGGTGCCTTAGGTGCTAAAGTTGAAGCTGGTAAGGATTCTGCTAAGCTTTGTCAAAAGATGGCAACTATCTTTAGAGATTTTGATATTAAAATTACAATTGATGATTTAGAGAAAAAAGAAGCTAATACAGAAAAATTATTAGGATTTTATAAAGAATTAGAATTTAAATCATTAATAAAAGAATTAGATTTAAGTAATGATAATAAACCAATTGTTTCAGATTCGGAATATAAAATTATTACAAATGATAATGAATTAAAGGATATCTTAATTCCTGATTCATCATTTGTTTTTGAAACATTTGATTATAATTATCATAATTCTCCACTTTTAGGTATAGGTATTAAGAATAGCAAGGGTTCATTTATTATTGAACCTGAATTCTTAAATTCTAATAATCAAATGTTAAAGGATTATTTAGCAGATACAAATAATAATAAAAATATCTTTGATTATAAAAGAGCATATGTAATTTCAAAGCGCTATGGCTTTGAATTAAATGGTATTTCATTTGATTTATTATTAGCTACATATATTATTAATCCAAGTGTAGCTAAGGATGAATTTAAAGGTATTGCAGAATTTTATGAATATGATGATGTATTATATGATGAACAAATTTATGGAAAGGGAGCTAAGAAGGCTATTCCAGAAAGAAATATCATCTATGGTCATATTTTAAAGAAAGTAAATGCCTTATATAATTTAAAAACTAAAGCTATTGAAAAGATTAGTGAACATAATCAAATGTCATTATTAACTGATATTGAAATTCCATTATCTAAAGTATTAGGTAAAATGGAGTTTAATGGAATGTTAGTTGATATTGATGAATTAAATAGACAAGAAGAGGAATTAGTCGCTGTTATAGGTGAAACTGAAAAAGAAATCCATAATTTAGCTAAGAGAGAGTTTAATGTAAATTCTCCTAAGCAATTAGGAAGTGTCTTATTTGATGAATTACAAATTCCATATCCTAAGAAAAAGGGAAATACCTATTCAACAGATCAATCTATATTAGAGGCTATTAAAAATGCTCATCCAATCGTTCCACTAATTATGGAATATAGAGCAAAATCAAAATTATATTCAACATATATCCAAGGAATAAGAGATGTAATTTATCCAGATGGTAAGGTACATACAATTTATCAACAGGCTTTAACATCAACAGGTAGATTGTCTTCAATTGAACCTAATTTACAAAATATTCCAATTAGAACTCCACTTGGACATAAAATTAGAAAAATGTTTATTCCTGAAAAGAAGGATAATTCATTTTATTCAGCTGACTATTCTCAGGTTGAACTTAGAGTATTAGCACATATGGCAAATGTATCTAAACTAATAGATGCTTTTAAGTCTGGTATGGATATTCATACTAAGACCGCAATGGAAGTTTTTGGTAAGACTGAAATAACACCTGATGATAGAAGAAGGGCAAAGGCTGTAAACTTTGGTATAGTTTATGGTATTTCAGCCTTTGGCTTAGGACAAGATATTGGTATTACTAATTCGCAAGCAGCTGAATTTATTAAGAAATACTATGATGCTTATCCTGAAATAAAAGAATTTATGAATAAGACAATTGAGGATTGCCAAAGAGATGGATATGTATCTACTATGAAGAATCGTATTAGATATATACCAGATATTAATTCAAAGATTTTTATGCAAAGAGAATTTGCAAAAAGAACAGCAATGAATACACCTATTCAAGGTAGTGCCGCAGACATTATTAAAATAGCTATGGTAAATGTTGATAGAGAATTAGAAAAGAATAATTTAAAATCAAAACTATTAGTTCAGGTTCACGATGAACTTGTGTTTGAGGTTGAAAAAGGCGAAGAGGAAGTATTACAAAAATTAGTAAAGAATGCTATGGAAAACGCAGTAACATTAAGGGTTCCTCTAATTGTTGATGATTCATTTGGAAAGAACTGGTATGAGGTGAAATAATGAGTATTGTAACAAAAAGACGAAGTGTTAGAAAATTCGATTTGACAAAGAAAATACCAGATAATGTATTAGAAGAATTATGTAGGGCAGGAGAACAAGCTCCAACTGCTAGACGTCAAGATTCAAGAGAATACATTATTATTAATAAGCAAGAAATAATTAATGAGATTGCTAAATTATATAAATGTTCTATGATTATTGAAGAATGTAATACTATGATTGCTGTTATTGGTAAAAAGCCAGATGATTTACCTTGTAAAGAATTTCAAGGAATTGATTTATCATGTGCAACAGAAAATATTATGATTGAGGCAGTTGATAAGGGTATTGGTTCTGTAATGATTGGTACATATCCAATTAAAGAAAGAATCGAAAATGCCAATAAAGTATTAGGAATAAATGATGGTAGATTTGTATTTACATTCATTTGTCTAGGATACCCAATTGATATGGATTGTTTTATTGAAAGAGAAAAGAATGTTGTAATTAATTACAACAGATAGAGGTATATATATGCCAGAATTACCAGAGGTTGAAACCGTAAGAAAAGTATTAGATAAAGAAATAGTAGGCCTAACTATTACTGATATTAAAATTAAATATGATAATATCATTGATTATGATATTGATGATTTTAAAAAGAAAATCATTAATAAAAAAATCACTGGTACTGATAGATTAGGTAAATATTTGATATTTAACTTAAATGATGGCAATATCATTTCCCATCTTAGAATGGAAGGCAAATATTTTTATTTGCCCAAAGATACATTTGATAACAAGCATGTTCATGTTGTGTATTATTTTGACAATGGATATAGCTTAATTTATCAGGATGTTAGAAAATTTGGACGTATGACTTATAGGGAAAATAATGAATTATTTTCAACAAAACCCTTAAGTGAAGTAGGAATTGACCCAATTTTAAATAAAAAAATTGATATTGAAAATATTTATGATAAAATAATATCAAGGAGTGTGGCGATAAAAACAACTCTACTAGATCAGTCAATTATTGCTGGTTTAGGAAATATTTATGTTGATGAAGTATTGTTTTTATCAAAAATAGATCCTACACGTCCTTCAAATACGATTAAAAAAGAAGAGGTAGAAAGAATAGTAAATTCATCTATTTCTATCTTATCTAAGGCTATCGAATTTAAGGGAACCACTATTAGAAGTTATACCTCAAGTCTTGGAGTTGAAGGACAATTTCAAAATTTTTTGAATGTTCATACAAAAAAGGAATGTCCTCATTGCAAAAACATCTTAAATCGTGTTAAAATAAATGGAAGGACAACATATTTTTGTAAAAGCTGTCAGAGGTAAGATAAATTATGAAGTTGATTATCGGCGTCACAGGTGGTATTGCTAGTGGCAAATCAAATGTTTGTAATATCATATCCCAAGAGGGTTATCCTGTAATTGATTGTGATAAGATAACTGCACAATTATCAGTTAAGGGTGGTCCACTTTATAATGTAATAGTTGAAAAATTTGGTGAGGATTTTTTACTAGATGATGGTGAATTAGATAGGAAAAAATTAGCTAAACAAATTTTTAATAACGCTGCTTCAAAGCAGATTTTAGATTCTATTACTCATCCAATCATTAAAGATGAGGTTGATAGACAAATCAGTGAAATCAAGGATGGTATAGTCTTCCTTGAAGCACCTTTATTATATGAGTCAAAATTCAATGACATGTGTGATAAGGTTATATGTGTATTTCTTCAAAAGAAGCTCCAGGTTCAGCGCTTGATGGATAGAGAAGGTATTGATGAAGATTATGCATTAGCTAAAATTCATTCTCAAATGGATTTATATTTAAAAAAATCATTAGCTGATTACGTTATTGATTCAAGAGGAACTTTTGAAGAAACTAAGAAGCTAGTATTAAGTGTAATAAATGAAATTAAAGGAGTGTTGTAATTATGGCAGTAATTGAAACAAGCGAAAACGCGAAGGACTTAGCTTATCAAACTCATTATTATAAGGCAAGCTATGATCAGATTAAGAAGGTTTATTTAGGAGTAGTAGAATCTTTAAAGCATACTATCGTTAGTGAAAATGATGATTACCATGAGATTTATTCTGAGGTTCCTCATTTTACAGTAATTGCTAAAATTATTGAACAAACTCCTATTGAGACTTCAATTGACTTCTATATTAATGCTGAATATTTAGTAGGCAATAATAAAAAGGCATTAAACTTTATTAATACCGTTTATAAGAAGCTTGAGGAGCAATATGAATTTAAGGGAGTATCCCTTCATAAGTAGGAAGTATTCATATGACATCAAAGGCAATAAATTCAAATTCTAAATTTAATATTTATTCGAGCTTTAATCTCTCAGCCGATGATGTTAATACCCTATCTTTACTATACGCACCACTCATTGGGAGTGATGCTTTTTTACTTTATATGGGGCTAACATCCTTGCTAGATAAGTCAACTCTTGCCTGCAAGGGTTTGAAGCATCAGGATTTATTTGATGCTTTTTCTTTCACTCTAACTAGCTTTAATAAAGCAAGAGTTAAGCTTGAGGGAGCGGGCTTGTTATTAACGTATGTTGGTGTTGATGGTGAATTTACATATATGCTAAATCCACCATATACTGCCAAGAATTTTATTTTAGATTCTCCACTTGTTTATTATTTAAAATCAAAACTATCTGAGGATTCATTTAAAAGAATTTATGATCGTTTTGTAATAGATGTAGTTGATAAGAGTGAATTGACTAATATCACAAAATCATTTGATGAGGTTTTCTCATCTGAAGTTTACGCCGATGAAACTGTAAAAAAATTTGGCTATATTATTGGTAAGAATGCTAATAAACTAAAGATAAGTGAAAATACATTTGATTTTGATAAATTCGTTAAGAATATTGATTTAAGCTATTTACCAGCTGGTATTACAAAAGAATTTAAGGATATGATTATTCAATATGCTTATGTATATCAGTTTGATGAAAATGAAATGGCTTATGTATTTAGTGAGTCGTTAGATAGAAATAATAAATTTAGCGCAAATAATCTAAAGAAGAAGATTGGTGTATATTTCCAAGCTAGAAGAAATTTAAACTCTCCTAAGCTAAAAGAAAAGACTGAGAACGATAATACTAATATTGATCAAATCGAATATTTAGATAAGGTTACACCAGCTCAATTGTTAGAAGTATTATCTCCTAATTATCCAGCATCATATTTAGCTACTATTAATGAAATCTACAGTAAGATTGATTTAGAACGTGGCGTTATTAATTGTATGATTTGTAAGGTATTAAGGGATAAGAATGGTGAATTACCAGGCATTAAATATTTTGAAAAGGTAGCTGAATCTTGGATAGCTGATAATGTATTAACTACTAAAGATGCTATTAAATATGTAACTACATTAAAAGAAAGCAAAAATAGCTATAATAGTAAATCAAAATTAAAGAATAACCCAATTGATGAAGAAAATGGAGGCTTCAATATCCTATGAGAAAGGAAACAGAGGATTTTATAAAGGAAGTACAACGTGCATTTCCTAACGAAAATGTAAATCTAAATAATGTAAGTGACTTTTATATTATCCTTTGTGATAAAGAAAATTGCTCTAAATGTAAAGGATTAGATAATTGTCAAAATAGTAATAAAGGTTTTTATTTATCTAAAGCAAAGGATGGCTTTGTTCAGGTAAGATGTAAATTTTTAGAAGAACTTCAAAAAAGCTCACATCCAAATTTATTAAAGAGTGAATATAATGAAGCTCAATCTGACGCATCAACTAAGAATTATGATTTAAATACAGAAAGTAGAAAAAAGATATTAGAAATAATTAAGCAGTTTACTAATAACTATGGAAAAAAGAATGTTAAAGGCTTATATATATTTGGAACTTTTTCAGTTGGTAAGACTTATTCATTAATGTTAACTGCTAAAGCCTTATCTGCGTATGGAATAGACCATATATTTGCTTATTTTCCAGATTTGGTTATCGAACTTAAGGCTTCAATGGAAAATGGTAAATATGACCAAATTATTGAGCTTTTAAAAGAAACTGATGTCTTATTATTAGATGACTTAGGAGCTGAAAATATGACTCCTTGGTTAAGAGATGAAGTATTAGGTCCAATTGTAAATTATAGAATGAATTTAAAAAAGCCTATGTTTATTTCATCAAATATAGCCCCTGGTGATTTAGCTAAGCATTTTATGATGAATAGCACACAAGAAGAAAAGGTTAAGGCTGGAAGAATTGCTTCTAGATTAATATCACTTGTTGATGGTATTTCAATGGATGATACTGATAAGTATTTAAGATAATTTTGAATTGAATTTAAGTGCATATTTTGATATAATAATTTTGTCTATGATTTGGGACAAGATAATATAAATAGATTTTAGAGAGAATACGGTTGGTGAAAGTATTCATCGATGTTATATTGTTACTACCCAAGGAGATGAATCTAGGAAATGAGATTCCGTTTCTCGCGTTAAGAGATAATTGAGGTGCTGTATATTATTTATACAGAACTAAGGTGGTACCGCGACAATTCGTCCTTAGAGTTTAAAAACTTTAAGGACTTTTTATTTTATAGGAGGAAGGATAATATGATTAAAGTTACATTACCTGATGGAAGTATTAAGGAAATTGAAAAGGATACACTTGTTATTAGTGTAGCTAAGGAATTATCACCAAGCCTTGCTAAGAAGGCTATTGTTGGTAAGATTGATGGAGTATTAGTCGATTTAAAGACTCCAATCGTATCTGACTGCAAGTTGGAATTAATTACACCTGAAAATAAGGAAGAAGCATTTGAGGTTATTAACCATTCATGTGCTCACCTTTTAGCTCAAGCTATGAAGAGATTATATCCAAATACTAAATTTGGTGTAGGACCTGCAATTGAAGAAGGATTCTATTATGATTTTGTTGTTGATGCTCAAATCACAATTGATGATTTACCAAAGATTGAAAATGAAATGAAGAAGATTGTAAAAGAAAACATTTCAATCAATCATTACACTTTAACTAAGGCTGAGGCTAAGGAAAAGTTTAAGAATGATAAATATAA
>JAILPD010000015.1 GCA_024690445.1 Acholeplasmatales bacterium | reverse complement strand
CTTAATTGCTTTTTCAAAATTTTTTACATCACTTGGATCAACAAATGTTGTGTCAATACCATAATCTCTTAAAGTATGCTCTAATAAATTATATGTACCACCATATACATTATTAGCTGCTACAACATGTTCACCATTTCTTGCTAAAGCTAAAATTGCATATGTAATAGCTGCAGCACCTGATGCAACAGCTAATGCAGCTACACCACCTTCAAGGCTTGCAATTCTTTGTTCAAATACATCCTGAGTCGGATTTGTTAATCTACCATAAATATTACCAGCATCTCTAAGACCGAATCTGTCTTCTGCATGTTTTGCGTTATTAAATACATAAGATGATGTTAAATAGATTGGTACAGCTCTTGCTCCTGTTGCGCTATCTGCTGTTTCCTGTCCTACATGTAATTGTTTTGTTTCAAATTTATAATTTCTTCCCATTTTCCTTTTCCTCTTCTTTTTTTCTAAATTTTTTGTTATGGAGAATAATGATTAAATAGTAGCCTCCATATCGCTACAACAATCACAACCACACATGTCTGTCATCAGCATCATCTCTTTTCCTTTATTTCCTAGTTGTTTACTAGGTTATGCTTCTATTATACCTTGTTTTCCTACTAAGTCAACAGGAAAAGTATAAAAAATTTAAAAAAATAAAAAGATGACATTTAAGCCATCTTCTTAGATTGAATAATCAGATTCAAATTTTGCTTTATAATTGTCAGCTAAATCAGCTAAAGTAATTGAATCTATATAATTATTAACAACATCGTTGAATCCCTTCCAAAAATCAAGTGTTGAACATACTGACTGTCTTTTGCAGTTATTGACAGGGCATGATAAGCATTGAACGGGAGATAATGTACCCTCAGCAGCTCTTAATATTTCGCCAGCTGTATATTCTTTTGGATCCCTAGCTAACTTATATCCACCATTGTTACCTCTTAAGCTTAATACTAAATTTGATTTATATAATAAAGAAACAACCTGTTCTAAATATTTAATAGAGATATCTTCCTTTTCAGAAATATCCTTTAGTCTAATATAATCTCCATTTGAATAAACTGCTAGATTAATCATAAGTCTTAATGCATATCTACCTTTAGTTGAAATCATAATAACCCTCTTTTCCTAGTAAAATAATAGGTACACTATAATTATAACATTAAATTATACTTTGCAAAGACTTTTTTAAATATTAATCTTGGTCAGTTAAATCCTGATGCGCCATGATGTTATTATTAAATCCAACTGAATCATCAATAGGCATTGTGAATGTTAAGCCATGGGCTGCAGTATTTAATCCGGCCTTTTGATATAAAGAATGTAATATTTTTTCCTTACAATCCTCATCAGCTACTATTAATATAATATCTTTATCATCATGAATACTAACTTTATATTTCTTTTCAGCTTCAGCTCTTGCAGAACCACGGGCATTAATTATAGTACCACCCTTAGCTCCACCTTCTCTAGCAGCGTCCATTACCATATCTGAAAAACCATTGTTTACTATACAAAAAATTAATTCTTGCTTCATATTATTCAACTCCTATATTCGCTAAATATTTATAGGCTAATACACCAATGATTGAATCCATTGGAACAACAAAGCCATACCCCTTACCATTTCTTGTTTTAAAATACTTGTCTTCATAACTTGCAAGAATTTCAGGGATCTTTTCTTCTTGAACAATACTAATTATTACTGCACTATCATGATCAATTTTCTTTTCACCTATTGAATCGAACAAAAAATTTGTACCATAAATAAGTGCCTGAAAATTAACATCAAATGTCTCCAATGCATCCATATAAAAGTCAGCCTTATTTCTATTAACAATAGTGAATAGCACTTTTAATTTTATAGGAGCGTCTAATTTTTTTTGATTTTTAGCCATGCAATCACCTAGTATAATCAAATTGTACTTAAGATTATACATTCTCTTTCTTTAGAGATATTGTTTATAGTTATGAGTACAACATAACTTTTATATCATCATTTAGATGTTATAATTCTTATAAGCGCTGTAGTCTGTTACATTTATATCACCTACAGGAGTCATA
>JAILPD010000080.1 GCA_024690445.1 Acholeplasmatales bacterium | reverse complement strand
TTCCACCTAATACGAATGATGGTCTTACTAGTACTGGATATCCTATTTCATTTGCTGCCTTGATTGCTTCATCAAGTGTATATACACCATAGCCTTTTGGCATTGGTATATTTATTTCATTCATTGCTTCTTCAAATAATTCTCTATCTTCTGCTAAATCAATTGAATGACTTGATGAACCAAAGATTCTAACTCCAACCTTATCTAGCTTATCAGCTAAATTAATAGCTGTTTGTCCACCTAAAGCAACAACTACCCCTTCAGGCTTTTCATGATCAATAACATTCATAACATCTTCAAATGTTAATGGTTCAAAATATAATTTATCTGAAACTGTATAATCTGTAGAAACTGTTTCAGGGTTACAGTTAATAATGATTGCCTCATATCCAGCTTCTTGGATACCCCAGATAGCATGAACTGTTGTATAGTCAAATTCAACACCTTGACCAATTCTAATAGGACCTGAACCTAATACAACAATCTTCTTTCTATCTGATCTAATTGATTCATTTTCTATTTCATATGTTGAATAAAAATATGGGACATATGCTTTAAATTCTGAAGCACATGTATCTATCATTTTATATACTGGGAAAATATTATATTTTTTTCTTATATCATATATTTCATATGGTGTTTTATTATATATTTTTCCTAAATAAGAATCAGAGAATCCCCATTTTTTAGCATATCTTAATGTTTCTTCATCTAATTTAGAATCCTTTAATTCTTTTTCCATTTCGATTATATGCATAATCTTATCCAAGAAGAATCTATCTATTTTAGTAATCTTATAAATCTTTTCAATTGTAATTCCTCTTCTGAAAGCTTCAGCGATTGCGTAAATTCTTTCATCTGTATTATCGTCAATAAACTTAATTAATTCTTCATCATTAAAATCATTGAATTTAGCAAGCTCAATATGATCTACTTTATTTTCTAGTGATCTAATAGCTTTTAGTAATGATTCTTCAAATGTTCTACCAATACTCATTACTTCACCAGTAGCCTTCATTTGAGTTGATAATTGACGATTAGCATCTTGGAATTTATCAAATGGGAATCTTGGGAATTTACATACAACATAATCAAGTGTTGGTTCAAATGAAGCTATTGTAGAAGAAATTTCAATTTCATCTAATGTTAAACCACAAGCAATCTTCGCAGATACTCTCGCAATAGGGAATCCTGATGCTTTAGATGCTAAAGCTGAAGATCTTGAAACTCTTGGGTTAACTTCAATAACAAAATAATTAAATGAATATGGATCTAGTGCGAATTGAACATTACATCCACCTTCAATACCTAAGGCTCTAATAATCTTTAATGCACTATTTCTTAGCATTTGGTATTCTTTATTAGTTAATGTTTGTACAGGGGCTACTACGATAGAATCTCCTGTATGTACACCAACTGGATCTAAGTTTTCCATAGAACATACAATAATAGCTGTATTATTCTTATCTCTCATTACTTCAAGTTCTATTTCTTTAAATCCTTTAATTGATTTTTCTACTAATACTTGAGTAACAGGTGATAATTTTAAAGCATTTTTAACAAGTGAAATTAATTCTTCATCATTATCAGCGAATCCACCACCAGTACCACCTAATGTGAATGCAGGTCTAATAATAATTGGATAACCAATTTCATTAGCAGCTTTAACTGCTTCATCTATTGTTGTAGCGATTGTTGATTTACAAACTGGTTCACCAATCTCTAAACATAAATTTCTAAATAATTCTCTATCTTCTGCCTTTTCAATCGCATCAGCGTCTGTTCCTAATAATTCAACATCACATTCTTCTAGGATTCCTTTTCTAGCTAATTTCATACCTAGATTTAATCCTGTTTGTCCACCAATAGAACATAATAATCCATCAGGACGCTCATATCTAATTATTTTAGCAACATGTTCTAGATCTAGAGGTTCCATATATACCTTGTCAGCAATCTTAGTATCTGTCATGATTGTCGCAGGGTTTGAGTTAATTAATATAACTTCATAGCCTTCTTCTTTTAAAGCTAAACAAGCTTGAGTACCTGCATAATCAAATTCAGCTGCTTGACCAATAACAATAGGGCCAGAACCGATTACCATTATCTTTTTTATATCTTTACGTTTAGGCATTTTTGTTACCTCCAAAATCATGTAATATATCAATAAATTGCTTAAATAAATATTCTGAATCTTCAGGACCAGCTGCACTTTCTGGGTGATATTGAATTGAGATTACATGATTTTTAACATCTCTAATTCCTTCAAGTTCACCATCTATTACATTAACATGTGTTAATTCTAATCCTGTACCTTCTAATGAATCTTTATCTATAGCGAATGAGTGATTTTGGCTTGTTATTTCTACTTTACCATTTAATAAGTTTTTAACTGGGTGATTGGCTCCTCTATGACCAAATTTCATTTTATATGTCTTAGCACCATAAGCTAAACCTATTATTTGATGTCCTAAGCAAATACCAAATATTGGTAATACACCTTTACATCTTTTAACTAGTTCAATTACTGGTTTAGCATCTTCTGGATCACCAGGACCATTTGATATAAATAATCCATCTGGTTGATGTTTCATAACATCTTCAAATGTAGATGTATAAGGTAGTACAACTACATTACAACCAAATTGATTAAATTTTCTAACTATATTCATTTTAATACCACAATCTATTGCACAAATTGTGTAATTAGGATTGGCAGTTCTTGAATACCATACTTTTTTAGTTGATACTCTTTCTAATTGATTATGTTCAAAACCTCTAGCTTTGATTTCTTTTAAAGCTTCTTCCTTAGGTTTATTAATATCACAAATCATAACAAGTTGTGATCCTTCATCTCTAATGATTCTAGCAAGCATTCTAGTATCAATATTACTAATACCAGCAGCATTGTTTTCATCCATTACATCACCTAAAGTTTTAGTTGCTCTAAAGTTTGATGGAGAATCATTATATTCTCTTACAACAAATCCACTCATCTTTATTGATTTTGATTCATAATCATCATCAGTAATTCCATAATTACCGATTAGTGGATATGTCATACATACTATCTGTCCACAATATGATGAATCAGATAATATTTCTTGGTAGCCTACCATAGATGTATTGAATACTAATTCTGCAATAACATCGTTCTTACTACCAAAACCAACACCATAAAACTCCATTCCATTTTC
>JAILPD010000079.1 GCA_024690445.1 Acholeplasmatales bacterium | reverse complement strand
TTCCACCTAATACGAATGATGGTCTTACTAGTACTGGATATCCTATTTCATTTGCTGCCTTGATTGCTTCATCAAGTGTATATACACCATAGCCTTTTGGCATTGGTATATTTATTTCATTCATTGCTTCTTCAAATAATTTTCTGTCTTCTGCAACATCAATATCTTTTGCTTGAGTACCGAAAATCTTAATATTTTGTTTAGCTAATTTATCAGCTAAATTGATAGCTGTTTGACCACCTAAGGCAACAACTACACCTTCTGGCTTTTCATGATCGATAACATTCATAACGTCTTCGAATGTTAATGGTTCAAAATATAATTTATCTGAAACTGTATAGTCTGTAGATACTGTTTCAGGGTTACAGTTAATGATTATAGCTTCATATCCTGCTTCTTGAATACCCCAAATAGCGTGAACTGTTGTGTAGTCAAATTCTACACCTTGACCAATTCTAATAGGACCAGAACCTAATACTACAATCTTCTTTCTATCTGAAACAATTGATTCTTCTTCATGTTCATAAGTTGAATATAGATATGGAACATCACTATCATATTCAGCAGCGCATGTATCAACCTTTTTATAAACTGGATACATATTATTTTCTTTTCTTATCTTATAAACATCTACATAAGACATATTCCAGCTTCTAGCAATATACGAATCAGAGAATCCCATTCTCTTAGCTTCATATAAAACATCGATATTCTTTGGATTATTCTTAATCTTCTTTTCCATTTCTACAATGTTATATAGATTTCTTAAGAACAATCTATCAATCTTAGTCATATCATATAAATCATCGATATCAGCATCTTTTCTTATGGCTTCACATATAGCATAGATTCTTTCATCATTTTCTAATTTAATGAAATCGAATAATTCATCTAATGTTTTATCCTTTAATGTAGCTAATTCTAAATGATCTACCTTGTTTTCTAATGATCTAATTGATTTTAATAAAGATTCTTCAATTGTTCTACCAATACTCATTACTTCACCAGTAGCCTTCATTTGAGTAGAAAGCTTACGGTTAGCATCTTGGAATTTATCAAATGGGAATCTTGGGAATTTGCATACAACATAATCGATTGTTGGTTCGAATGAAGCAACAGTCGCAGCAATTCTAATTTCATCAAGTGTCAAACCTACCGCAATCTTAGATGATACTCTCGCAATAGGGAAGCCTGACGCTTTAGAAGCTAAAGCTGAAGATCTTGAAACTCTTGGGTTAACTTCAATTAAATAATATTTAAATGAATATGGATCTAATGCGAATTGAATATTACATCCACCTTCAAGATCAAGTGCACGCATTAGTTTAACTGCAGATTCTTTTAGCATAGAATATTCTTTAGCAGTTAATGTTTGTACAGGAGCTAAAACGATTGAATCACCTGTATGTACACCAACTGGGTCTACATTTTCCATTGAACAAATTGTGATTACTGTATCGTTTTTATCTCTCATCATTTCAAATTCTATTTCTTTATAGCCTTTGATTGATTTTTCAACTAATACTTGTGAAACTGGAGATAATTTTAAAGCATTTTTAGCAAGTGGAATTAATTCTTCATCATTATCAGCGAATCCACCACCAGTACCACCTAATGTGAATGCTGGTCTTAAAATTACTGGGAATCCAATATCATGAGCAGCCTTAATTATTTCATCTAAGTTATTAGCAATTTCAGATTCAATTACTGGTTCACCAACACTAATACATAATTCTTTGAATAATTCTCTATCCTCAGCCTTATCAATTGTGTCAGCTTTAATACCTAATAATTCAACACCACACTCAGCCAATACACCTTTTCTAGCTAATTGCATACCTAAATTTAAACCAGTTTGACCACCCATTGATGCGATTAATCCATCAGGACGTTCATATCTAATTATTTTAGCAACATTTTCTAGATCAAGTGGCTCCATATAAATCTTATCAGCGATATTTGGGTCAGTCATAATTGTCGCAGGGTTTGAGTTAACTAAAATTACTTCATAACCTTCTTCTTTTAAAGCTAAACAAGCTTGAGTACCTGCATAATCGAATTCAGCTGCTTGACCAATAACAATAGGGCCAGAACCAATTACCATTATTTTCTTTATATCTGTACGCTTAGGCATTTTATTTTCCTCCTAATAAACTAATAAATCTTTTGAATACATAATCCTCATCGTTAGATGGAATTGGATTATATTGAATAGCAATAACCTTATTCTTTAAATCTTCAACACCAACAATAATATTATCAATTACATTCTGATGAGTAGGCTTCAAAGAAGTCTTACTTAATGATTCAACATCTACTGCATATTGATCATTTTGACTAGTTATTTCTATCTTATTAGTTTTTAAGTTTCTTACAGGAATATTACAGCCGTTATGTCCAACCTTTTGTTTAAATAATTTAGCTCCATAAGCAAGCTCAATTATTTCTTGACCTAAGCCAACACCTAAAATAGGCATCTTACCTTTTAATGTATTGATTGTTTCAATAATATTTTCAATATCATATGGATTAGATGGACCATCAGAAATAAATAATCCATTAGGTTTATATTTCATAATTAAATCGATTGATGCATTATAAGGTAAAACTACAACATTGCATCCTAAATCCTTTAGCATCTTAATTTGGCTTCTCTTTAAACCTAAATCAATAACACATACTGTATATTTATAATTAATTGTTCTAGAATACCAAACCTTCTTAGTTGATATTTTCGCAACTACATCTTTTGGTACGCTAAATTCTTTTATTTTCTTTAAACATTCTTCTAGAGGTGTATCGATATTAGCAATCATAGCTCTCATAGAACCTTCGTTTTTAATGATTCTAACTATTTCTCTAGTATCTAGTCCCATAATACCTGGAACACCATTTTCATCCATCTTTTCATATAATTCGTGTGTATATCTAAAATTAGATGGATATTTACTATATTCTCTTACAACTAAACCTGAAATGGTTAATTGATTAGATTCATAATCTTCATCAGTTAAGCCATAGCTTCCAATAACTGGATATGACATAACCATAATATATTCAAGATTTGAAGGATCAGAGAAAGTTTCTTGGTATCCAACAACTGATGTATTATAAATTATTTCTGCGACTCTTTCGGTATCTGAACCAAAGCCTTCACCTAAAAATACTTTACCATTTTCTAATACAAGCTTTTTATTATTCATATTATTCTCCTAAATCATTATAAACTATTGTTCCATCAACTATGGTTAACTTATTAAATCCATATAAATTTCTTCCAATAAATGGACTATTTTTACTCTTTGATTTAATTTCACCATAAGAATATGTATGTCTATTATCAATATCTAATATTGCAATATCAGCGATACTTCCTTCCTTGAAATCTCTTTTTGGTAAATCAAATATCTTTATTGCATTAAAACACATTAAATCTAAAAATCTATCTAATGATATTACATTAGTTTTTACAAACTCTGTATAAATAAGTGGGAATGATGTTTCAATACCAATTATTCCATTTGGAGCTTTTAAAAATTCTAATGCTTTTTCTTCTTCTGTATGAGGAGCGTGGTCTGTAGCTATTAAATCACAAGTTCCATCTTTAATAGCTTCTATACAAGCTAATCTATCCTCTTCACTTCTAAGTGGAGGATTCATTTTAAAATTAGGATTTAAATTAACTATATTTTTATTTAATACTAAATGGTGAGGTGCTATCTCACATGTAATATTTGTATATCCTTCTTTTTTTGCTTGTCTAACTAAATCAATTGATTTTTTTGTAGATAAGTGACAAAAATGATATCTACAACCTATTTTTTTAGCTAATTCAATTTCACGTTCAACAGCTATTATTTCTCCTTCAGGTTCTTTAGTTTTTAAATATTTAAAATCTTCCGAATGAGAAGCTATAACTAAATCATATTGTTTAGCTTTTTTCATTTGTATTTCTAAAATATCTAAATTATTAACACCATTACCATCATCTGATATAGCTTTAACTAAATCATAAAATTCATCAACCTTAGAAGGTTCTTTACCTAATTCACCAATAGTTATTGTTCCATAAGGATAACAATTAATTAATGCATCCTTTTTTATTATGTTAAGTTCATTAATAACATTATCTCTACAGTCAGGTGCTGGATTTAAATTAGGCATTGGCATACAAGTTGTAATACCACCTTTAGCAGATGCCAAAGTTCCTGTTTTAATTGTTTCCTTTTTTTCAAATCCAGGTTCTCTAAAATGAACATGAGGATCAACTCCGCCGGGAACAACTAGCATTCCTTTGACATCAATTACCTTAGCCTCATTACATTTAATGTTAGAATCCATCTTTTTTATAATATTTCCATCAATTAAAATATCTTTATAAACTAATTGATTATTTTCAATTACTCTTCCATTTTTAATTAAAATCATTATAGATTACCATCCAAACTATCTGATATAACAGCCATTCTAATATAAACACCATTAGTCATTTGTTTATATATTCTACTCTTAGGACATTCAGCAACCTCGCTTGCAATTTCAACACCACGATTAATTGGGGCTGGGTGCATAATGATTGCATGTTCTTTCATTCTTTCCATTCTTTCAACTGTCATACCATAACGCTCATGGTATTCTTCAACTGATATTTTCATCTTCTCTTGATGACGTTCAAATTGAACTCTTAATAACATAATGATATCCATTTTTTCAATAGCTTCATCAAGTGGTAGATATGGAGCACTATGATCATTGAATTCTTCTGGTCCAGAAATATATACTTCCATACCTAAACGTTCCATTATTTCAATATTTGTATGAGCAACTCTTGAATGAGATATATCACCAACAATACAACATTTTAATCCTTCAAATTTTTGGAATTCCTCATGAATAGTCATTAAATCAAGTAATGATTGAGTTGGGTGATTTGCTTTACCATCTCCACCATTGAAAATAGGAATTTTAATAGTTTCTAATTCTTTAAAATATTCATCTTTAGAATGTCTTATTACAACACCATCAACACCTAATGCTTCAAATGTTCTAACTGTATCATATAATGATTCACCTTTAGCTATTGAAGATAATTGTGTATCGAAATCTACAACCTTAATACCTAGATTCATTAAAGCACATTGGAATGAATATTGAGTTCTTGTCGAATTTTCAAAAAATAAAGTTGCGATTTTTTTATCAGGGTATTGAATTCTAAATCCTCTTTTCAATTTTTCAGCGTACTTAATTAATTCTAAAATCTTTTCTGTTGATAAATCTTTTAATGTTAATAAACCTCTCATACTCTACCTCTTTTTAATTTTTGCTCAAAAAAAATAGTTTCCTAATCAAAAAGACTAGAAAACTAGTAAATACATAATAAAAAATAACTTAAAATTACATAAATGTTAGTCTTGTTAGCCTCTCTGGACTATCTTAAAGCTTCATCCCCATTATCTTATCATAAGATAATAAGATAATCAAGAATAAAACCCTATTTAAAAAATATTTTTTAAGATTATAAATCTTAATAATCAAAATATATTAGATTATCATCTATATCACTTTTTATTTCATCAAAATAATCTAAATCTAATTC
>JAILPD010000049.1 GCA_024690445.1 Acholeplasmatales bacterium | reverse complement strand
CTATAATCGTCGTATAGACTTGCTCCATGGAAAAACCTAACACACTGTTAATGACAACGCTCTTCGGTGTGTCAGCAACCTTCCACTTCACAGCCATTCATGCTCGATATAGAGCCTTTTCCATTATATCAAAGAAAATTACCATTTGCAACAACAAATTTTTTTATTTTTTTAACAAAAAAAACGAATCCAAAATTAATTGAATTCGTCTTATATATTATATTAATTAGGTTAGATTAGTACTTTCTAATTTTTCCATCTAAGCCATGAAGAATAACGTAGCTTCCGTCATCCTTATTCTTAGCTAAGTCTTTTGCATAATCTAATGCTTCTGCTTGAGTCTTAAATAACTTAATTACTTTATCAGAACCTTGAATGAATACCTTCCACTCTCTACCATCATTATCTCTCTTAGATACATGATATGCAGTCTTTCCTGTTGCAGTCTTTTGAGCACCGCTTCTTTCTTGAGTAGGAGTCTTAACAGTCATCTTAGACATATCAACTGCCTTCTTTGGCTTTGGCGCTGCCTTAGCTGGTGCTGCCTTAGCTGGTGCCTTTGGTTCAGCCTTAGGTGCAGTTTTAACAGTAGCCTTAGCTGGTGCTGCCTTTGCAGTCTTTGCAGGTTCAGCCTTAGGAGCTGCCTTTGCACTTGGTGATTTTTTTACTGGAGCTGTAGTATCCTTCTTTGCAGCTGTTGTTGATTTAGTAGCCATAATTTCAAACCTCCACAATTGTTTATAAAAATATTATACTTTCATAATCACAAAAAGTAAACATTTTAAAATCTAATTTTATTTAATTTTCCCTTGGCTCTTCATTATGAGAAATTAATAATTTAATAAAGCTGATAATTTGATCAAATGCTTCATCCTTATTACCCTTAACATCAAATATAAAGCTAATTACTTTATCCTTATACTCTAGCTTTAATCTATTGTAATGAGGGGCCTCCTTAAAGATAAATAATCCATCCTGTTTCTTTGTGCTATCTAAGTCGAATGTAAATTTAATCTTAAATCCATCAATCTTAGTAATTGCCTCAATTCCTAATCTATCTGCATAAGCCTTCATTAGCTTTTCTTTCATATAAAGAAGTAAATCATTATCTGGAGAACCAAATCTATCAACTAATTCATCAATTAAAGAATTCATATCTTCTTCACTCTTTATTAAATCAATCTTCTTATGAATCTTAATTCTAGTATCGTCATTATCAATATAGCTCTTAGGAATTGTTCTATTAACAATAGCGATATATTGTCTATTTGGTTTAACCTCTTCTTTTACTTCTCCTTCGCCTTCTTTAATCTTATCGATTTCCTCTTGTAAGATTTTTAAATACATATCTATACCAATAGTATCAATAAAACCAGATTGTTCTTCACCTAAAATATCACCAGAGCCTCTAATAGATAAATCTCTCATTGCTATTTTAAGACCAGAACCTAATTCATTAAATTCTTTAATTGTCGCTAATCTCTTTTCTGCCTCTGGAGTAAGCATCTTTCTAGGTTCATACATTAAATATGCATAAGCAATCTTAGATGATCTACCAACTCTACCTCTAATTTGATACATTTGAGATAAACCTAATCTATCTGCATCATGAATAATCAATGTATTAGTATCAGGCATATCAATACCTGTTTCAATAATAGTAGTACAAATTAATACGTCATATTCCTTATCAATATAACCACTAATAATATCCTCAAGCTTTTCTTTTGTTAATTTACCATGACCAATACAAATTCTAGCCTCAGGAACCAAGTCCTTAATATGACTTGCTACATCCTCAATATCCTCAACTCTATTATATAGATAAAAGACCTGTCCACCACGCGCAAGTTCTCTTTCGATAGCATCAGTAATGATTCTATCATTTCTTTCAACTACATAAGTTTGAATTGGATAACGATTCTTTGGTGGTGTTTCAATCATAGATAAGTCCTTAATACCCATCATAGACATTTGCAATGTTCTAGGAATAGGGGTTGCTGATAAGGTAATACAATCAATATTAACCTTTAATTCTTTTATCTTTTCCTTATGAGTTACACCAAATCTTTGTTCCTCATCAATGATTAATAATCCTAAATCCTTATATTCAATTTCTTTAGATAATAATCTATGAGTGCCTACAACAACATCAATGTATCCACTCTTTAAATCTTCAATAATTTTAGTTTGATCCTTTTTAGATACAAATCTAGAAAGCATCGCAACCTTAACACCATATTCTTCCATTCTAGATTTAAATGTATTGTAATGCTGTCTAACTAGAATAGTTGTAGGGGCAAGTACTGCAACCTGTTTACCACCAAAGACTGCTTTAAATGCTGCTCTTAATGCAACCTCTGTTTTACCATATCCAACATCACCACAAATTAATCTATCCATTGGACGGTTACTTTCCATATCTCTTTTAACATCATTTACAGCCTTTTGCTGATCAATAGTTAATTCATAATCAAAATCATTTTCAAATTGTTCTTGTTCCTCACTATCCTTAGGGAATGCAAAACCAGATGCGTTCATTCTAGATGCATATAAAGCAATAAGCTTATCTGAAATATCATGTACCTTTTTTCGGGCACGTGCCTTAGCCTTAGCCCATGCTGAATCACCAATAGTATTTATTGAAACACCCTCAGTACCAGCTGAGGCATATTTCATTATTTGACTAATTTGTTCAAGAGGAACATATAAAGCAGATTTACCACCATACATAATATGTAACATATCTCTTTTAATTCCACCTAAATCAGATGTAATAATACCTAAATATTCACCAACACCATAATCATAATGAACAACATAATCTCCTATTGAAAGCTCATCATATCTTGAAATCTTTTGAGCATTCTTATAAATAGATTTATATTTTGCTTTATTATGTGTTTTTTCATCCCTATCAAAAATAGCTGCCTGATTAATAATGATAAAATCATCATCAACTAATTCGAATGCTGGCGTAATACCCTTAACATAATTAATTTGACCTACTGATATTTTACTTGCATCATTAATCTTAACCATTAAACAATCATTTTCTTCTAATAACTCAGAAAGCTTTTCTCTTCTATCCTCATTATCAATAGATACAATTAGTCTTTTTCGATTCTTTAATGTTATTAAATCTTGAGCTATTAGCTTACGATTAGCATTATATGAAACTATATCCTTTGAGTTTATCTTAATATCAACTCCACCGATATCTCTTACTCCCTCAATTAATACATTAGCATTAGACTCTAAATATTTATAATCTTTAAATATCTTTAAACCAGTCATAGAATATCCACTCATTCTACCACATGCTTCATTTAAATCTAAAACCAATCTTTGATATGTTTCTTCGCACTTCTTAGGATCTATTAAATAAACTTTTTTATTATCACAAAAATCAAATAAAGACGTATTAGATTCATCAAAGAAACATAAATATCTAGATAATACACCTAAGTTTTTATGGAATGTCAAAGATTCAATATCTCTTTTATACATATCATCCTCAATAGGAGATAATTCATAATTATCCAAGAATGAATAAATCTTACTCTTAGCTATTTCAAATTCCTTATCATCATATATAAATTCAGAAACAGGTAATATATTAACATAATCTAATACTGCGATACTTCTTTGTGATTCTGAATCAAAATGCTTAATAGTTTCAATTTGATCATCAAAAAAATCTATTCTAACTGGCTTTTCATATCCTAGTGGAAATATATCTAAAATAGATCCTCTTCTAGAAAATTCACCAGTATTTGTTACTGTAAAAGAATTAATATAACCAATCTTTAATAATGAATTACAAATATCTGAAATATTATATTCCTTATCAACTTCTAATTTAAAGCTACTATTAATCCACGTTTCCTTTTTCATTTCATATTTAATAGCACCATGGAAATTAGTAATAACTATTCTTTTCTTTTCGTTTACTAATGAGCACAATGTATTAATTCTTTCAAATAAGAAATCACCTGTTGCTGATATCATTTCACTTGATACAAGCTCATCTGCTGGGAAAAATAATACATCATCAAAATCAGCTACAGCCTGAGAAATAACATCATAATATTTTTGAGCTGAATATAATGTCGGTAAAACGACAAAAATACTTTTACTACCAGAGTAAAAGTCTGAAAGAATTAGCATTTGGTTATAGCCATCAGTGGCTTGACCTAATTTTATCTTATCGTACTCTAATATATTTGCTTGTCTTTTCATATTAGCAAAGTACTGATAAATGTTCATTTAATCACCCTTCCTAGACAGGAAATAGGACCTAAAAAGGTCCTAAATCTTGTTTATTAATTTGTAGCGTCAATTGCTTCTTTAATTAATTTAGGTAACATCTTGCATTCATCTAATGAAATAGCAGAGATTGTTACACGAAGTACATTACCCATAGGGATAATATGTATCTTCTTCTTTACTAAATATTCATAAGCCTTATCAGGATTCTTTGCAGGAATTGTAATGAAGAAACCACAAACAAATGGTAATGTTTCAAGACCTGCCTTCTTAGATTCTTCAATAAATGTATTAGCTCTATTTGCTAATGTAGCTCTTGAAACCTCAAGCTCATCCTCAAATGATTTAACTAATCCCTTATCACTTAAAATCTTTGTTACTAAGTTAATACCTAAATTTGTAGTATTACTCCACTTAGCTCTTGCTGAAAACTTATTAGCTTTATCAAAGTCTACTAAATTATCCTTATTATTAGATACAATGATTTGAGCACCAATTCTAACACCATATAAAGCAAATGTCTTAGAACCAGAGAATGCCATAACAACAATGGCAGAATCATTTAACTTCTTATATTTTCTAATATTTCCTCTTGTTGCGTCAAAGCCTCTAGAATCAAAATCTAAATAAGCCATATCATGTAATAATACAATTGGTGTACCATCACTTGATAATTCATTCATCATATCTATTACTTGATCCCATTCACTATCCTTCATTGTATATCCTGTTGGATTATGGCATGGGTCGTTAATTACAAATAATACTCTGCCTTGAGTCTTCTTTAAATTTGCACACTTTTCTTTTAAATCATCAATATTGAATCCGCCATCCTTATTAAATAAAGAATATGTTTGGAAATCTTGATGATTCTCATAAGCAACTTGCTTATAATTGCCCCACATATACGAAGGAACTAAAATCTTATCCCCCTCATTTGCGTAATTTGCAAATGTTGATGATAAAGCACCTGTTCCACCTGGAGTTGCCATTACAGATGTCTTATCCTTAAATTCATCATAATATTGTCTGAATACCCAGTGCTTCAATGCATCATGATAATCCTTAGATCCTGGTGTAGATGCATATGCATACTTTTCATCTGTTGATAATAAGCTTAATGCCTTATCAACTGACTTAAATGCAAATAACTTTCCATCTTCATCATATAGCATTCCAATAGTCGCATTTACAACTGAATTATCTTTCTTTTTCTCTTCCTTTGCGATTGCTCCTAAAGTAATGATATTACTTTTATCCTCTTTAATAACACTTCTTTTAGCTAATAATGTCATTTTAGCACCTCAATTCGTAAATATTGTATCACTAAAATATTCATAAATAAACATTTTTTTAATATTCGAATTCTTATAAAAAAAGAGGGCTGACATAAGTCAGCCTGGGGGAAGGAGAATGGTTATTCAATTGAAATTATTTTCTTCTCAGCCTTTTCAGTAATTTTCTTTTTAACCATTACTGTTAGAATACCATTTTCTAACTTAGCTGTAACATTATCCATGTCAGCGTCAGTTACTTGGAATCCACGTGAGAAATTATATGAAGATACAATTTCGTGTCTCAAATACTTATTATCAGCTTTTTCCTCATTATCTTGCTTTACAGAAATTGTTAATACATCATCCTCAAGCTCGATATTAATATTCTCTTTAGCAATACCTGGGACTTCCATTGATAGAACATAGCCATCATTAGTTTCCTCTAAATCAGCATTACCATTAAATCCATTAAAACCAAATAAATCATTTAAATCATAATTTAAATTTCCTAATTCAAACATAATAGTTACCTCCTTAAATTTAAATTATTCAATAACAATTTTCTTTTTTTCCTTTACTTCTGGCTTCTTAGGGCAAAGAATAACTTCTAAGATACCATTTTCGTATTTAGCGGAAATTGATTCATCCTCAAATTCCTCAAATGCAATACTACGCTCATATGCGCATTCACTTCTTTCCTTAACTAGATACTTCTTAGTATCTTCCTTCTTTTCATCAAAGGCAGCCTTAATAGTTAATACAGAATCATTGAAATCTACAGTGATATTTTCTTTCTTAACTCCTGGAATAGCTGCGTAAACATGATAATTACCATCCTCTAATGTTACATTAATAGGGAATGATCTCTTATCTCCTTCTGTAAATAAATTGCAATTCATTTGATTTGCTAAGTCATATAATAATTCAAACATAATTTGTTACCGTCCTTTTTTATGATTTATTCGTTAGCACTCTACACACCTTAGTGCTAATTACACTTATAGTATAGCACATATTTTAGCACTGTCAACACCAAAGTGCTAATTTTTTTAAATTTTTTATAAAAAGAAAAATGACCATAGTCAATTGACCACGGTCATAATAATTCTTCTATCTCATTTTCATTATAGATAATTATATTATTTTCTTTTAATAGCTTAGCTGTAATACCCATGCCATTAATTTTATTCTTAGTAAATGTACCATCATAAATATAAGTTAAACCACAAGATGGAGAGCCATCCTTTAATACAGCCTTTGTTATATTAGATATTCCAACAAGCTGTAATGCTTGATAAGCACCACTTAAAAAATTAGATGTTACATCATTACCTTTATTAGATATTACTAAATCTCCCTTTATTTCAGATGGGTCTCTAGGAATTGATAATCCACCCATAACCTCAGGACATATAGGTATAAGCTCATATTTCTTTTTTAATTCTTCTATAAGTGGATTATAATTATTCTTTCCATTATATTTACAATTCACTCCTAAAAGACAAGCAGATATTAAAAGCTTTTCCATATTAGAATATTTCTTTTAATCTAATAGTTTGCTTACGATCTGGACCAACAGAGAAGATTACTACCTCAGAATGAGTTAATTCCTCAACCTTTCTAATATAGTTCTTAGCTGCCTCAGGTAATTCATCAAAAGATGTTACATTTGTAATATCTTCCTTCCAGCCTGGTAATGTAACATATAATGGCTTACATTTTTCAAATTCAGCTAATGTTGCAGGAACTGTTGTTACCTTCTTACCATCAATTTCATAAGCATAACAAATCTTAACCTCATCAAGACCTGATAATACATCAAATAGCATTAATGATAAATAATTAATACCAGATACTCTTCTTGCATAATTTAAAGCTACCGCATCTAACCAGCCTACTCTTCTTGGACGCTTAGTTACTGTACCATATTCATGACCACGCTCACGAATATAATGTGCTAAATCGCCTTCAATCTCAGTTGGGAATGGACCTTCACCAACTCTTGTAGTATATGCCTTACAAATACCTAATACATTATTAATATATCTTGGGGCAATACCAGCATTTAGTGGAACTGAAGCGGCTGTAGGTGAAGATGATGTAACATATGGATATGTACCATGGTCAATACAAAGCATTACGCCTTGAGCACCTTCAAACAAAATCTTTGAATTCTTTTCGATTTCTTGTTCTAATAATTCAGATGTATCACAAACGAAAGGCTTAATCTTTTGACCATATTCAACATATTCGTTGTATACAGTATCGAAATCTAATGTATCTAAACCTAACATCTTTAATTCCATATTCTTAATATTTAAAGCATCTCTTAAAGCTACTTTAAATAATTCTGGCTCAATTAAATCAGCAATTCTAATACCAACTCTTGAAGCCTTATCTGTATAACAAGGACCAATACCACGCTTTGTAGTACCAATCTTCTTATCTCCCTTAAATTGCTCATATGCACCATCTAACATTTCATGATAAGGTAAAACAATGTGAGCTCTATTTGAAACAAATAATTGATAGTTCTTAATTCCTCTAGCCTCTAAGCCAGCTAATTCCTCTAGCATTTGCTTAGGATTAATAACCATACCATTAGCCATTACATTTTTAATATGTGGACTAAAAATTCCAGAAGGGATACTTCTTAAAGCAAATTTCTCACCATCAAATGTAATAGTATGACCTGCATTATTACCACCTTGGCTTCTTACTACTACGTCAGCCTCTTGTGCTAAATAGTCAGTGATTTTTCCTTTTCCTTCGTCGCCCCATTGGCTACCAACAACTACTAAAGTACTCATAACATCTCTCCATTCATTTCTTGTACTATTACATTATAATACTAATGCCAATTAAAAAAAATAACTTTTTTTACTAATTTGAATACCCATTCAATATAGCATTGATAAAACAATTATCAATTTCTATTTTAATATACGTCTTATTCACAAACTCTTCTAATGTAGCTATAACAACATATATTTGTTTAATCTTTCTATAATATCCAGAATGACTAATCGAACAATTATAAACAATCTCATCAACAGTCTTATCATTATCAACTAAAAACTCGTTTAATATCTTTGCGCAATCATGCCCAAAAAGATTAGAAAAAACATTTAAAAAAATACAGGTCATATTTAATATCAATTTACTATGATCTGTATTCTTCTTAATTAAATTATCAATAACATTTACTTTTCTTTTATTCATAATAGTTAATATGCAGCACGCAAGTCCCTTCTAGTTAGTTATTTCGTAATCACTTCCAAACGGAGCGAAAAATTCATTAATGCTAACACCAAGTGTATTAATTATCTTATATAATGTGTTAATTCTAACATAGCACTTTCCACATTCTATGTTGTGCATCGCTTTTCTAGAAATGCCAGCGGCATTACATAAATCCTCTTGTGATAAACGCTTTTCATTTCTCAATTCAATTATTCTACTACCTATTATTCGAGAAAGTTCCATTTGATACACCTCTGAAATTTATTATCTTTCAGTGGGTAAAAAACTACCACGTACTATACTACGCATTGAACGTATTTTTATAAAAATCTTAATTATTAGTTAAAAAATACGCCTTAAACTAGGCGTATTTGATAAAATTATTTATTCTTAAATTCTGTATAACTAGCATTTAATACATTGACTAATGATGGTGATATAGAAAGCTTTCTAATGCCAATTTCATAGAATTTAACCGCAACCTCTTGAATAGACGCAACCTCTCCACAAACAGAAAGTGGCTTTCCGGTTTTACTTGCAAATTCTACAACTGGCTTTAAAGCTTCTATTAATTGATCAATATATTTATTAACATCTACATAATCTTCTCTACTTATACCATATAATTCCTTAGTTAAATCATTAGTACCAATAGAAATAAAATCTGTCTTAACAAAGTCTGTTATATTTTCTAGTGCTTCCTTAGTTTCAAGCATCATACCAATTAATGGAGCTTTATAATCATTTCTTCTGGCAATTTTAATAACCCAGTCTCTTAAATACTCAAATTCAGAATTAGAATAAATCATTGGAAACATCAATCTAATATTATTATTCTTATTTGCCTTCATAATGGCAGATACCTGTGCTTCAAATATTTCCGGATTAGTAATATAATTAGTGATTCCTTTTGAATCTGCCGCTAAATATTTTATTATCTTATCATCACCAATATCAAATGTTCTAAATGTAATTGGCTTATCCTTCATTATCTTTACAGCTTCATTATAAACTGAATATTGTTCTAGCAATGTGCATGGCATTTCTGAATTCATAAAAAGCATTTCAGTTCGATATAGTCCAATACCATCAAAATTATATTCTTCAGCCTTTAATACCTCAAATGTATTCGATACATTAGCTAAGAATTCAAATTCATGAGAATGAGAAATAGCTGTTTTAGTAGGAATTTCAACTTTATTATTCTTACCTTTAAATTCTTGTTCTTCACTCTTAGTAGGATTTACATCAATTTCACCATATCTTGTATCAATAATTATTGTATCGTCAGATTCACAATCGATATTAGCAACAACAAATGGGATTTCAAAGGAACGGCATAAGATAGCTGAATGAGATGTATAACCACCATTACTAGCAATTACACCTACAATACTCTTCCTTCTTTGGATTAATAGTGATGGATATAAATTATCAATAACTAATATATATTTATCATCATCAGAAAAATTATGGCCTTGACTCATGTTTCTAATTAATCTATCTGTTACATCATTAATATCATTAGCTCGTTCTCTTAAATATTCTGATTTTGAGCTTAATAAATTATGAATGTATTCATTCATGATAGTTTCAACTGAAACCTCAGCACTAAAGCCTTGTTCGATTTTAGAAACAACTCCCTTTTTTAATATCGGGTCTGCCGCTATCAATCTTTCTGTTTCTAAGAAATCTTCCAAATCAGGATTATTATTAATAATTTCATTTAATTCATGAACTGTTCTTTGAATAGAATGGTTTAGCTTTACAAGCTCAAAATCTTTTGAAACATACTTTACTTCATCAGATTTATTCACTAATTTTAAAGCCTCACCCATTACATATCCTTCAGATAACACTTCTAATATTCTATATTTCATATTTCATCACTTAATTTCTATTTTTTCTAATACATCTAACTTTAAATCAGAAACCATTTTTAATACTGCTTCTACATTATCATTTCCTAAAGCTATAGGATCATGAGCATCCGCTCCTAAAACCAATTTTAATTTACCTGGATTCCTATCCATATAATCTTTAACTACTTTAAAGAATTCAATATTAGGATATAACCACAATTCTCTTTTCGTTTTATCCTTTGAATACTTTAATCCATTAGTATTTATCTCAAAATAAATATCATGCTTAACACATAAATCTATTAACTTAAGACATATTTCTTTAGCTTTATCATCAAATTCATTCTTTCCATTTATAGATTTATAATCAAATAAATATAAATCTGGATGAGCTAAATAATCAAATAAACCTGTTTCAATAGCTTTCTTAGCACATTTATAATAATAATCGACATTTTCATAAGAAATATCTTTATATGTATCTAATACTCTTCCATCCCCATTAAAGAAATGAATTCCTAAAATCATATAATCTAATTTTTTTCTTAACTCCTTATACCAATCATCATTATTAATTAAATATTCAGATTCACATGCCTTATATAATTTAATATTATATTTATTCTTTAGCTTTTCAACATCATCTAAATACTTATCAAATGTAGCCATATCCATATTTTCATAACAATAATTTTCTTCCCACTCCGAATCAGTCATTCCATGATTTAAAGGAATAGGGGCATGATCACTAAAGCCAAGCTCTTGCATATTTAGTTTTACTGCTTGTTTTACGTAATCTTCTACTTCACCTTTTGCGTGACCGCAATATCTAGTGTGAGTATGATAATTATTTTTTATCATATTACTACCTCAACTTCTTTTTTGAATATAAATACATACATCCAAATGATACTAATATTTCATTTAATAATTCAACATCTCTTATATCCTTAATAAAGAAATATCTAATTATTTTATCAAAATCATCATTTCCTAATTTATATGACATTTTACCCAAAATACTAATAGTATCATCTAATGATAAATTTAATAATAAACAAATAGCTGATGTTAAGCCCTTTGATGGAATAGCACTAAATCTAAACATGTCATTTAATTTAATACTATCAACACCTAATCTATTAGCTAAATCATCGATATCTACATTATAATTTAAAAATATTCTAATGCTTGTTGAATCGACATTATTATGTTGATACATAGAATCAATTTGATTATATGCATCATAATTAACTATTGAATCTTCACAACAAGGAATATCAGGAATAACTATACTTCCTAAATAACTTCTAATATCCTTTTTTAATTGTTCCTTATCCATTAATCTCACTCACTTCTTCTATACCTATTTAAAATCCATTTAACATACTTATATTGTATCATATTTGAGTCTTTAAAAAAGAAAAAAGAGAGAAATCTCTCTTTAATCTAAATTGCAAATTCTCCATCCTTAAAGATTTGAACCTTTTTGCCATCAAATGTTTCACCAACGATATCTAAATCGCTAGAACCAATCATAAAATCAACATGGATTACTGAATTATTTAATCCAACCTTCTTAAT
Organism: Acholeplasmatales bacterium; assembly: GCA_024690445.1. Next base: position 6,871 of record JAILPD010000049.1, on the reverse strand, counting down.
CTCTTCTTCACTTAAATTAGCAAAATCCTTAATACAATCCTCAAATGCTCTACCAATAGCAAGGTGGCAACATGCATTCTCATCATATAATGTTGAATAGAATAAAATACCAGTCTTATTAATTGGAGATGAGAATGGTACTAATGCTATCTCACCTAATCTTGAAGCACCCTCATCAATAGAGATTAGCTTTTCTAATAACTTCTTTTCTTCAGGCTTATCTGATAATACTTCAACAATCTTACCATTTTCAAAACGGAATCCAAAATCAGATACTACAGAACCCATTACAGATAGAGGCTTTGTTGAATAAACAACACCATTTGCAGTATTAGGATCTGGTGATGTAAAGCATTCCTCAGTTGGCATATTAGGATTATATACAACGCCTGATATAGTCTTTTCATTTCCTGATTCAAACATTAATACTTCTGGCTTTTCGATTGTAAAATTAGTACCAGTCTTTTCTGACTTATAAATAAATTTCTTAATATTTAATGCATTAAGCTTATCAGTCTTTTCCTGTAAGAATGCATTATGAGCATTCCAGTTAGCAATAGGGTCCCCATTAACTCTTGTTACTTCTAAAATGGCATCCCATAACTTTTCAATTGCCTTCTTTGAAGATAATTCAGGAAATACCTTCTTTGCCCATGCCTCCCCAGGAATACCAATGATACACCATTGATACTTATTTTCCATTTGATCACGATACTTCATAATCTTAGGACCAGTAATCTTTCTAACTGCAGTTACCTTTTCTTGATCAACTCCAGCTAAAGCATCTGGATTTGATGAATCAATATATAATCTTGCAGGTAATGTTTCTACCTGATACTTTAATTTTTCTTCCTTCCATAAAGGAAAATCTGATAATGCCTCAAGCTTCGCATTCTTATATGTTAAGAAATCTACCTCATCAGATACCCATTCAACAGTGACTAATCTAGCCTTAGCCTTATATGCCTCTTCAACTAGATATTTAACAAAATAATTATCATTAACATTGGCAGTAATAATTAAATCCTGTCCCTTTTGAATGTTTACACCCATTCTAATTGCAAGCTTTGCATATGATTTTAAAACTGACTTCTTCATTATTTTCTATTCTCCTCTATAAACTTTTCAATATCGTCAACCTCTTTAATAATTTGAGGTGATAACCAAATAGCTCCATTTTCAGTGATTAAGACATCATCTTCAATTCTAATACCAATAGATTCTTCTTTTATATAAAGACCAGGCTCATTAGAAATAATTGAACCAGCCTTTAAAGGAGTATAATCACATAAATCATGACAATCAATTCCAATATGATGTGATACACCATGATAATAATACTTTGATACTTCCTCTTCAGTCTTTTCCTTAATTAAGCCTATCTTATATAATTCTTCTTTAAAATAGTCTCTTAATATTTGATTTAATTCCCTAGTTGTAATACCTGGCTTAGCATTCTTAAATACAAGCTTTTGACCATTTAAAACTATATTATAAATTTGTTTTTGTCTTTCAGTATATTTACCAGAAATAGGGAAAGTTCTTGAAATATCTGCACAATAACAATGATAGCTAGCACCTAAATCAAATAATATTAAATCTCCATTTTTTGCAAATGAATCATTATTACTATAATGTAAGCAACATGAATTAGCTCCACTAGCAGCGATTGTTGGGAATGAATAGCCTGTGGCACCATTAGCTTTAATAGCTTGATCAAAATATGATTCAAGCTGATATTCATACATTTCACCGATATGAGATAATATATTCTTTATTCCTGCATTAGTTATTTCAATAGCTTTTGTAAATTCTTCAATTTCAAGCTCATGCTTAACTGTTCTTGCATGTTGGAATAATATTCTTCCATTTTTAATTTGAACATAAGGAATTCTACTTACTAATTCTTTAGCAAAATATGCCTCATAAGATAATGGCTCATTGTTACCACTATCTTCAATATCTAAATATAATTTATTGAATGTTTGTAATGTATTCTTTAATACTTGATCAAAAGAATCTAAATATCTAATATCTTTAATACCAGATATATTAGCTACTTCTTCCTTAGATAAAGGAGCGCCTACCCATTTGGCTTTAAATTCATCATATGGATTAATGAAGATAATTTCATTACTCTTTCCCTTACCTTTTACAAGCATAACAATATTATTGTATTCAACAACACCACATAGATAATAATAATTTCTATTAATGTCATATCTTACATTATGAGTCTCAATATTATTAGGTCTTGAAAATGCTAATAATATAGAACCTTCTTCCATTTGATCTAATAATTTCTCTCTATTAAAACAAAATAATTCACTTTTCATAAAAAACACTTCCTAAGCTGTGACTAAATCTTTTTTCTTCGCCTTATTAGTAATATCTTCCTTTAATGATTCAACCATTTCTTTTTCAGATTCTTGTTCTTTTTCTTCATCTAATTCAATCTCATCTAAAATATCCTGTAAATGATATTCCTTCTTTAAATACTTCTTTGTTTGGAATCCAATTAATACAGTTAATGATGAATTAATAATACCTTGAGCAACAGAATCAATAATAGTTCCTAAGGCAGAACCTAAGAAAGGAATACCTTCTACTGCCTTTCCACCAAACTTTGTTACGGCTGTTGTTGCCATACTACCAGTTGCATTACCAACACCATAGGCAATTAAAGCATCAACTATAACAGATTGATAAATCTTTGCAAGCTTAGCATCAGATGGTCTATATCCATATAAGAATACAATATCCTTAATTAAGCTTAAATTATATGCAGCAACAAATAATGTATCAACCTTTTCTGATTGAGATAGTGCTGTTGTAATACCAACCTTTAAAGCATGATCTCTAATCATTTTATTAGATGCACTTCTTACATCCTTATCATATATTTGAGTTAATACATTTTTAGTTTCCTTATCATTCTTTGTTTGACGTGCAATTGCAAGCTTACCAATTAGCTCATCACTATACCAGCTAACACCTTCAGTATTAGCCTTTAAATCAATCATTTTATCGGCAATTGAGTTTCTTAATTCTCTATTATATTTTTGAGCTTTACTTGCATTTGATGCATCTACATTAGTAATAAATGATTTAGTATTAGATATCTTAATAATTGGAATAATATAAACAAAAATATAAATAATAGTTGCTACACCTATACCTACATATCCAGCAATTTTATGGATATCAAATAATCTTAATACTAAAAAGAAAAGACAAACAAATATGATAATACCTATTGAAGCGGCAAATATAAATAAGAATGTTTTTGCTGCTTTAATATTTTCTGGCCTAGAATATTTCTTTTCATATTCTTCTAATGTCATCTTCTTATCAACCTTATTCTTTGACATAATACTCATCTCCTTACTTAACTCTTAAAATCATACATTTCAAATATAACTGTTCCTCAGACTTTAATAAAGCTGGATGATCTGGAGCTTGAATCTTAAAATCTAAAAATTGAACAGTTCTTTTAGCATCATGAGCTGCCTCATTAATCATTTGCATAAATAATTCAGGAGTCATGTGCTGGCTACAACTAAATGTTAATAAATAACCACCAGATTTAATAATCTTCATGGCAGTCATATTTATTTCCTTATATCCTCTATAAGCCTTCTTTAATGAATCCTTACTCTTAGAAAAGGCAGGCGGATCTAAAATAATGACTGAGTACTTGTCCTTAATATCAGGAGAATGTAAATAATCAAATACATCAACACATTTAGCCTCTAATTGACTATATCCATTCATCTTTGCATTATTAGTAATTTCATCACATGCTCTTTGGGAAATATCACAAGCATCTACATGCTTAGCACCATATTTACATGCATGTAATGCAAAACCACCAACATTAGAAAATGCATCTAATACTACCTGATCTTTAGCATATAATCTTAAGATATCTCTATTTAATTTCTGATCTAAAAAATATCCTGTTTTTTGACCATTTTCGATATCGACGATAAATCTTATTCCATCCTCTTCAATCTCAACTCTAGGGTCAAATTTGCCATATAAGAAACCCTTTACCTGTTCAAGACCTTCTTTTTCTCTAACTGGCATATCACTTCTTTCATAAATACCTTTACAACCAGTTAATTCAACTAAAATATCAACAATATCTTGCTTTATCATATCCATGCCTAATGACATAAACTGAACAGATAAATAATCTCCATATTTATCGACAACAAGACCAGGTAAAAAATCAGCCTCACTAAATACTAATCTAGTAGCGTTCCATCCTAAATGATTTCTATGTTCTATAGCATAAGCAATTCTTTTCTTGAAGAATTCCTTATCTATTACCTCGTTCTCATCTAATGATAATATTCTTACCATTATCTTTGAATTGGCATTAAAGAATCCATAACCAATAAATCTATTGTCTATTGTATATACACTACATACCTTTCCAGATTCAATATTGCCAATTAGGTTTTTAACTTCATTATTGAAAACCCAAGGATAGCCATCTAAAATATTTAATTCTTCATTTTTGTTTAGAATTACCTTTAACATAAAAACCTACTTACTTTTAAAATACGCTCTAAGGCGTATTCTAAATTAATTATTGTATTTCAATGAAGGCCATAATAAATGGCCCAACTCCTTTGGCATCATTTTTGCCAACAGGTTCAGCTAAATAATAATCAAATGAACCATCTCTATATGTTTTATCACTAGGACCAAGGCCTGCAGTAATACATATATCTCCTAGTTCATTATTTTTAAATGATTTATCATATACACCATTAAATATATTAAATCCATTATCATAATAACTTCTTTTTAACACTTTTGAATTATATCCCTTTAATAAACTATAAGCTATCAAAGACGAACCACTTGATTCTAAATAATTACTTAGAACAGTATCACTACTATAATTTTTATTCAAGTATTTCAAATACTTAGAATAAGATACAGTTTTTGATTGGTTGCCTTTATCAGTCACCTGATAAAACATATTACTACTCTTGTCCAAATAATTCAATACACCATCAAGAGCTTCTTGATATATTTTTATAAGTTCGGTCTTTTTGTCTCCATCTGGATAATATTCAATAGTATCCGCAAGTGAAGAAACAAACCAACCTATGCTTCTTGTCCAAAATGATGATGAGCACTTATTATCATTTGCCCAGAATATATTAGTATATGAATATCCATGATAATATAGCTTTTTTGTTTCATCATACATATGATTTCTTACATATTTATATTGATTATATAAGCTATCAAATATCTCATTATGATTAAATACCTTTGCATATCTAGCTACAAATGGGGCATACATATAAAAACCATCTAACCATACCTGATTTGAATATGATGTCTTATGGGCATAGCAAATGCCATCATCTAGCTTTAGCTGGTTAGATAATGCGTTATATGTATAATCAATAGCAGTCTTATATCTTTCTTCATTTGTATAACTATATAAATCAAATAATACCTTTGATTCACATACGCTATCAAGCTCACCCAAATTATAGCCAGGCTGAGTAACATCAGTTCTTAAATTCAAGAAATTACCTGATTCATCAATATAATAATCAACAAATGTTTTAACAAAATTAATATATTTAGTATCATTTGTTTTTTTATATAAATCAACAATTGATTTTAAGAATACACCATCTATATAATTCCATCTTCCTTTAAATCCTTCTTGATTCCAAGATGGAATATATGAATCTGTATTACTCATTAAGCTATCAATATAGCTATTCATAGTATTTGATTTGGTAGAATCTAAATTTGGAAGTGGCGGTTCTACCTCTTCCTCCTTCTTAGATTCATCATCCGTTTTATTATCTTCCTTTGTCTCATCATCTGCTTTATTTGAATCATTTGATTGAACAAAATCACATGAGCACAAAGCGAATACTAAAAAGGAAAAAATTAAAAACAATTTTTTCATTATTTACTCATCTTCTCTACATATTCTAAATAATCTCTAGCCTTTTGAGTTAATACCTCTAAATTAAAATATTTTAAAATAGCACGATATAGCTCTTCACCTTCAAGATTTAATTCATATACTAAGTTTTTCATTTCTTGAGGAGGAATATCATAGATTAATCTATTAGAATTAATTCTTAAATAATCAACCTTGAAAACACCACTCTTAGGCCAAATGACAGTATCATATATTTCATCCTTTAATACATAACCAGCCTTAACAATTTCTTCCATAATATAATCTAATGCTTTTCCACTTATTTTAGCTACATCAAAGCATTCTCTCATTCTTGCCTTTAATGTATTTAAAGTAACTGGAGCTTCAGTCTCAACAACATTTTTAATATTACTTGCAAGACTAGCTTCTACTGCTGGAAAATTATTATATAAATCATCCAAAGTCATATGCTTTAAATTTACTGCCATACTATAATTGACTGTTTTCATTTTTTACCTCCGACATTTTTATTGAAAAAGAAAACTTCTAATAACATTTTAACATAATTAATTCTTTATATTAATAATATATTTATTTGGAAAACACATTTTTTACCACAATTTTAACGAATTTTAAATACATTCATTTATTATACTATAGGTGTATCGAGATCAAGGCAAAGTGTAACCTTTCCCTTCTCATACCAAAACCAACGTTTTGTCTTGATTTCGAGCATATTATTTTTTTCTCCTAAGCCTAAAAAATGGGCTTTTTCTTTTTATTTTTCATGAATAACGTTTTCACAAAAATAGTAAGCCTTTTCATTTTGTAAAAATATTTTTTTAAGCATATAATTACGTTGTCCAATGATTGTGGACTAAAAACATTTTTTCTCTGAGGTTATGAACCTCTTTTTCTTTTTTATAAAGCATTTAAAAA
>JAILPD010000031.1 GCA_024690445.1 Acholeplasmatales bacterium | reverse complement strand
GGAGATGAATTAGAGGCAATAGATGATATTTTAGCAAGAAAGGTATTAAGAAAGCTAGAAAGTAAAAACCCAGTAAGTGTAAGAGCACAAGCAGAAGGCTTATGTACATTTATTGAGGATTTATTTGGAGTTAATAAATTACCTTTATGTATAGAGACAATTCATCATATTGAACAGAATGTATAATTAGAAATTTATAGATTGGAGGTGAAGCAAAGTGAAGAGTCAAGCTGATTATGTCTATAGAGCATATAAAAAATATCGTGAAGTAACTAAGGATAATACTTGTCAAAGAGAAATTAGAATTATTTCTAAGCCTAGTGATGAAGATATTTTAGAAATTAAAAAATATAAATGCTATATCGAGGATGACTGGATTATTGCCATTGAAAAGGGATTAGTATATGTAGAAAAGGCCTTAGCTGAAGAAAGACAATTTATTACAAGTGAAGGTAATACAATTCCAATTGAAAAGGTAAAGAAGGTTAGTAGAGAATCAGTAGTTCACCTTGCTAAGCATTCTAATTTAATTACTCATGTACCAGATGATGAATCTAAGCCTGTAATTCCTGATTCACTTTATATGGTAGAAAAGCTTTCTGATTATGCGGTATATGAGAATAGATTCTTATATATGCTTTTAATCCAGTTAAAAGAATTTATTTCAATGAGATTGGATAAAATCATTAAGATAAGAAAAAGATATATTTGTAATTTTAAATTTAAAAATGCTTATTCCTCTAAAACTAGAAATTATACATCAGAATTTATATTTAATGAGGATAGATCAGATAATCCATATGCCATAGATGATAATGAATCTAGTGATTTAATTAGAAGAATAGAAGATATTGAAAGATTAGTAGTAATATTCTTAAAATCAGATATTATGGTTGAGGTTTCAAAGGCCCAAATGATTAAACCTCCAATCGTAAAAACAAATGTATTAAAGATGAATAATAACTTCAAGAAATCTTTAGAATTATATGATTTTATATGTGCATATAACAAAGAGGGTTTTACATATGAAGAGATTGTTAAGAATCTTTGTCCATTTAATAATGATATTGAAGAGGAATTCTCTGAGGTTACTGTTTTAATTTCAAATCTTACAGCTAAATACGGAAATGATATTGTAAAGCAATTAGAGCTTGTATATCAAGAGGATGAAGAAAGGCTTAAGAAGGAAGAAGCTGAAAAGCTTTTAGAACAAATTGAAAGAGTAAAGAGAAAGATTAGAGAATCTAATACAGGATATGAAGAATATATTCTATTAGTTGAAAAAAGAAATAAATATCTTGAATCAGCAAATGAAAAATTAATCATTTGCGAGAATAAGATCGTTGAATTAGAAAATAAGATTTTGGAACTTGATGGTCAAATGTCAGAGCTTAATAGAAGAATAAAGGCATTAGATAAAATCATTGATGATAAGAATAATGAGATATTAGAAATCACAAAAGAAAATGAATTTAATATCAATAAGATTAAAGAAGAACATGCTAAAGAAATTAGTGATTTAAGTGATGAATATGATGTTAAGCTTCAAAATGAGCGTATTGAAATCGAAAAGGAATATGAGATTAAAGCTTCAGAAAAGCTTGATGAAATTGAAAGTCTAAAGTCTGAAATTGAAAAGATTAGAGATGAAAATAAGGAATTATTGGCTATTAAAGAAGATGAATATAATAGACTAATAAAAGAACATAAGGATCATGAGAATGAATTAAAGAATAATATCTCAAATCTTGAAACTAATTATAAGGGTATGATAGCTGATTTAAATGAAGTAAATAAGGCTAGTACTCTTAAATTAAATAATGAAATTCAAGCATTACAGGATAAATTAAATGTATGCTTAGCTGAGCTTCATGCTTGTAAGACTCAGCTTAATATGGAAATTGGTGAGGATTTCACAACAAGAGAAGGCTTCAATCAATTAGAAAGAGAATTTGAATACTTCTATAAATTCTTTAAAGAAGAATGGAAGAAGACAAAGAAGAAGATTAGAAAACAATTATTATGGACAAAGCGTCAAGGTAAAAAGGACGTAACGCCAGGTGATGATTCTAAAGATAAAGAAGAAATAAAAAAAGATGAAGTAAATGAGGATAATGAATCTAAAGATTTAGAATAATTATCCTAGAAAGGATATAGCTATGAAATATAGAAAAAGTATTATATATGGTATTTTAGCTGCGATTTTTATGTTAGTAGCTATATTACTTGTCGTTAGTTTAATTTATTATAGCTATCAAAATGGTGGTGAAACTATTTCATTAGCTAAGGGTCCAATTAAATATATATTAGTTGGCTTTTCAGTTTTGACTGTAATTCTTATTATCATATTCTTAATTATTAGACTTACACCTGCAAAGGTGTTATCAGGTAGTGCTCTTGATGTAAAAATAGATTTTGATGAATATGACAAGGGTATTCATTCTGAGATTATTGATAAAAATGAAGTTAAAAGAGCAAAAAATGGACCTGATAATAATGAGCCAATAGAAGTCTTAGAAATTGATAATAAAAGACATACTGCAAAGACTAGAATTATCAATAAAAAGGCTCTCAATAAAAATGGTAATGAAGAAATAAACACAACAGATGTAAGATTCTTCATGTTAAAGAGAATCGATGAGGCATACGAAAATTATAAAGCCCCACAATATAATAATGAAATAACATTAAAAGAAATATGTGAGGACTTTAGAAATTTCGCATCATATAAATTAAAGCTATATTATGACATATTAGATATAAGAAGATTTATAGCAGGCTTAGCCGTAACAAAGCTAATAATCTTACAAGGTATGTCAGGTACAGGTAAGACATCTTTACCTTACGCA
>JAILPD010000025.1 GCA_024690445.1 Acholeplasmatales bacterium | reverse complement strand
AAATGTTACTGCACCATGTGCTGCATATAAATCCCAACCATCATCAGAATTGTGTTCAGCGATACAGTTTTCGAAGTAATTACCTGTACCAGAATGTAACTTACATGCGAAACCATCGGCATTTTCACCCTTAGCGTCATAATTGTAAGTTGACTTACAGTTATAGAACTTGTTGTTAGCACCACCATTTGAAATTTGGAAACCAGCATCATGGTTATTAGTTGCATTTACATACTTGAATGTATTGTTAGAACCTTCAATATAAATACCATTGTCAGCTGCGTTCTTAACTGTAATATATTCTACTGTAGAACCTGAACCATTAAATGTTAAACCTTTACCACTTGAACCAGAAGTTGAAGAGAAGTCGATTGTAGCGTTATTAGTACCCTTAATATTAACGCCAGAAGGAACCTTTATAGAACCTGACTTAACTGTACCATCAATGATAATTGTTGTTCCTGATTTAGCACTTGAAATTGCTGAAGATAAAGAAGTACCACCATTTTTTACTGTAATAGTCTTTCCGCTTGTTGAACTAGATGAGCTAGAAGAAGAACTACTAGAAGATGATGAACTAGAAGAACTACTAGAAGAGCTACTAGAAGAACTTGATGAAGATCCACTTGCTGAATCTACTTGGATTTTGTATAAATTGATATTACTATTAGAAGAATATAAATATACATATCCTTTTGAGCCACTGTAATTGAAACTCTTTGTTGCTGCTGAAGTGCCAGCATCCATAGTTCCTAATTTAGAACCACTTGAGTTTGCAACTACTAAAGATCTAGAAGCTGATGCATCCATAGTAACTTTGATTGTTGAAGCACCAGAAACTGGAACCTTTACGTTACGGTAGTTAGTTGTTCCACCTCCGCCTAAAGCTAGACAGTGAGTATAACTTGTTCCACTAACTGTAACTGTGTTTGCTTTAACTTGCATAGTCTTTGATGATGTTGCAGTTAAAGTTAAATTATCAACTGTTTTAGTTGATGTGATTTTTCCTAGAGACTTAAAGTTTGAATTCTTGAAGTTCCAAGAAGTAGAAGCAGCACCTGCGATGTTGATAGCTAAAAATGTTCCCGCAATTGCAACTGTAGTAATAGCACCTATTACAAGCTTCTTAATTTTATTCATTTTTATTTTTCCCCCTCTAATGAATTTTTTTAAAACTAAGATAAGCACATATTAACATATAATTTTTGGAATGTAAACGCTTTTATTAAAATTTTTGCAAGCGTTTTCATTTTCATAATATTTTCATGAAAACGAATAAAAAATAAATAATACTTAACTAACTAGTTAGTTAATAGTAGTTGCATAATGAAAGTTGAGACACTTGTTCCAATTTTGATTTTTTCGTTAAATGTGTAAGAAAGTATAATATGGTATTAATTGTGTAAAAATAGAGGGCTGGTGTTATAAATGAAGGAGTATATAAAATCATATTTTTAAGAGGAATTAATTGAAATAGAAGATATCATGGTATTATCCGGTGAGACTGACACTATAGATGATGGAATTGATTGGCCAAGTGAAATAGTATGGCCATAGGCGATAGCTATTAAGACTTATGTCTTGATAGCTTTTTTCCTTGTATATCTTAAATTGAAATGATAAAATCTATTTTGATGAAAAGGGTGATAGTATGCTTATAACATCAGATACAAATTCTAAGATCAAATTGTTATTAAAATTGAAACAATCTAAATATAGAAAAAGTATGGGTCTTTTTATTGTTGAAGGAAGTCATTTAGTAAAAGAAGCTAAAATGAAGGGTAGACTAGTTGAGGCTTATTCAATTTTAGAACAAGAAGGTTATATTACTATCACAGAAGATTTAATGAAGAAAATTGCATCTACAGATACAGTAGTAAAAGAAATTGGATTATGTAAGATAGAAGAAAATAATAAATTAACAAATAAAATTTTAATATTAGATGCTGTTCAAGATCCAGGTAATTTAGGTGCTTTATTAAGAAGTGCTAAGGCATTTGGATTTGATACTATTGTATTAGGTAATGGTACTGTTGATTTATATAATGATAAAGTAATTAGATCATCACAAGGTGCCATTTTTAAATTAAATTTTATTCATACCAATTTGGTAGAGTTTATAAATAAGTTAAATGATTATCAAGTATATGGTACTGATGTAGTAAATGGCATAGAACTTGATAATGTAAAAAACGATTCTAAGATTGCTGTTATATTAGGAAATGAAGGCAATGGTATTTCAAAAGAAGTGAAGGAATTAGTTAATAAGAATATCTATATTCCAATGGATGATACTGAATCATTAAATGTAAGTGTAGCTGGTTCAATAATAATGTACAAGCTAAGATAATATGGTGAGATATATGGAAAGATATCAAGAAATTGAAAGAACAATAATTAAAAATTATAGAGGAAGACTTTGGGCGCCGTTTATTAAAGCACTAAAGGAATATGAGCTTATTAAGCCAAATGATAAGGTATGTGTATGTATATCAGGTGGTAAGGATTCAATGCTAATGGCTAAGCTATTTCAGGAATTAAAGAGACATTCTGATTTTGAATTTGAGGTCAAATATTTAGTAATGAATCCAGGATATAATGATTTTAATCTAAATTACATTAAGAAAAACCTAGAATTATTACAGATTCCCGCAACTATTATTGATACTAATATTTTTGAGGTAGCTAATGCTCAAGATAAAAGCCCATGCTACTTATGTGCTAAGATGAGAAGAGGTGCTTTATATAAGCTAGCTTCTGATTTAGGATGCAATAAAATAGCATTAGGACATCATTATGATGATGTTATTGAAACAACATTAATGAATATGTTAAATGCTGGTTCATTTCAAACAATGCTTCCAAAACTTCATAGTGATAATAATGAAGGAATGGAATTAATAAGACCTTTATATTTAGTTAGAGAAAAGGATATTAAGGCTTGGGCTAAATATAATGATCTACATTTTATTATGTGTGCTTGTCGCTTTACCGAGGCATGCTCAGTAGATAATGAGATTAACACAAGTAGAAGATTAACTACTAAGCATTTAATAGAAGAATTAAAGAAGAATTATAATGAGAATGTGGAAAAGAATATATTTGCCGCTGCATCTAATATTAATATGGATATGATATTAGGATATAAAGAGGATGGCGTTAAGCATTCGTTTTTAGAAACATATGATGAAAAAAAGTAGAAGCCAATGGGTCTTCTACTTTTTGTTTGGTTTAACAATATAAGCTTTCACTTTCATTTTGTTTTTCGTGTATTTCTTTTTTGTTTTTGTACATATTTTTGTCAGCTCTTATTATCAATTTTTCGTAGCCAACATTTTTAATGTTATCTGTATAAGCATATCCCATTGCTATGCTTACATTTAATTCCTTTTGTCTATCTTGGAACGCTTGTATATAATCATCTATATTTTCTTTTGTTATATTATCTAGAGTTGCAACGAATTCATCTCCGCCAATTCTATAACAATTCTTTCCTTTAGTATCTAAGAAGCATTCCTTAATACATAATGAAGCATTTTTAATTAATTCGTCACCCTTAGAATGGCCAAATGTATCATTTACATATTTTAGATTATTAATATCAAATAAGAAGACACATACACTTTTTTCTTCCTCAGGTATTTTCTTTAAAAATTCGTTGTAACAATATCTATTAGGTAATTTTGTTAATGAATCTATTTCAGCCACAGTTCTTAATTCATTTTCAAATTCTTTGTGTCTATCTAATAATGAATTATAAGCAATTGCTAAATGGTTAGCTTCATATAAAGCATGCTCTGTTTCTAATCTCTCATTATTATCAATTCTTTTTGAAAACTTAGTGATTGGGAATACTAATTTTTTTAATAGAATAATAAATAATGCTAGATTTGAAATTAAAATTAATAGGATTGAACCCCAAAGGAAGCCTCGCATTAATTTTATTCTAAATGTAATATCAGCACTTTTTTCTAAAGCAGTAGAAGTAATTATGTTAGTTACTTCTTTAACTTTATCAGATACATTTTGTTGATGAGTAGAATAATCTCTATTTAATAAAATTTCTAAAGCATCTTTTAATTTTACGTCATCATCTTTACTTATTTCACTTTCTAAAAGAGTAAAATTAGGTAATTGATTTAAAATATCCGTTGGTATTGTTACATATGAAATTGTATTGATTAATCTAAAAGAATGTGCTTGTGCTGTAATCATTGAGTCAACATCAATAGCGATTTCATTCAATAATTTCCATGTTTCATCATCCAAATTATATTTTTTCAAGTTCTCTAATATGACATTTGGCCTTTTTTCTTGATTAGTAAATTCAGAGATATATGCACCTAAGGCATTAGTATTTAATGTTTTAGCTGGATCAGGGAATGTAGGCTGATGGGCAAATGAAATTGCTGTTGCGGATAATTTACTAGAACCAGATTGTAAATTGGTTACTGTCTCAACACAATCAGTTACTTTCTCATTAGTATCTGTCATATTTGTTGTGTCAACATTTATTAGAATTGTTGATACAAGTATTAGTACATATAAAATTGAAATCGTTATAATTGTTGGTATGAATACTACAATTGAACGCAAGCCTTTTGCTTTATGTTCTTTTTTCATGATATTCACCACGCTTTTGTTTATTTTATCATTAAATAATAAAAATGCAAATTTAAGTATGGTTTATTTCTATTTTGACTCTACTATTTCAATAATAATGTCGAAAAATGGACTTGAAATGTATGAATTGTAGTCTAATATTTTTCATCTAGTCTTTATTTGTTGAAAAATAAATAAAAAAAGTGTATCATATACGAAAGGACAAGCGATTTTATAGCAAGTAGCCAACTATAAATAAATCAATAGATATTTGAAAAAATATTGAATAATTTATTTATAGTAAATTAACTCCAAGACAAAAAATCCTCAATTTATGGATTTTTTAAAAATTGAAGATAAGTTAAATTTAT
>JAILPD010000109.1 GCA_024690445.1 Acholeplasmatales bacterium | reverse complement strand
AATGAATGGTCTAAGTTTAGGTATTTATTTAATTGGTGCTTATTTAATTAATGATGGAACTATTTTATATGCAGAGGTAGTATCATCAGTTATGTTATCATCTCAAATCATTATGTCATTTATGATGATTTTAATGTTATTCATTATGTGGCCTAGAGCTATAGTTGCCGCACAAAGAGTAAATGAAGTATTAGAAACAAAACCATCAATCATTAATCCATCTCATCCTTTAGAATTTAAAGAACAAGGAACTATTGAATTTAAAAATGTATCATTTAGATATCCTGGTAGTGAAGGCGATGTAATCTCTAATATCAATTTTAAGGTAAATAAAGGTGAAACATTAGCCATTATTGGTGCTACATCAAGTGGTAAAACTACTATATTAAATATGATTTCAAGACTTTATGATGCAACAAATGGTGAAGTAATAGTAGATGGTATTAATGTTAAAGATGCTGATATTAGTAATTTAAGATCTAAGATTGGTTTTGTTCCACAAAAAGGATTCTTATTTAATGGTACTATCGCTAGCAACATTACATTTGGTAGTGATCAAGTTGATGTAGAAAAAATGAAATTTGCATCTGATGTTGCTTGTGCTTCTGAATTCATTGAAGAAAAGGAAGAAAAATATGAATATAAAATAAGCCAAGGTGGTAAGAATGTATCTGGTGGCCAACGTCAAAGATTATGTATTGCAAGATGCGTATATCTATCTCCTGAAATTTATGTATTTGATGATTCATTTTCTGCACTAGATTATAAGACTGATAAGCAAGTTAGAGAAAACCTAAATTCTTTAGATAAGGATAAAACTAAAGTTATTGTTGCTCAAAGAATTGGTACAATTATGGATGCTGATAAGATTATTGTCTTAGATGAAGGACAGATTGTAGGCTTAGGTAAGCATGACGAATTAATTAAGAATTGCGAAGTTTATAGAGAAATCGCATTATCACAATTATCAAAGGAGGAATTAGGACTATGATGAGAAGACCGCCTATGCAAGGTGCAAAGAAAAAAGTTTCTAAGGATGCATATTCTAAGTTATTTAAATCATTAAAGCCATATATAATTCCTATCTTAATTTCAATGATATTTGTGGTTACAAGTGTTGTTTTAAGTATTTTAGCTCCTCAATATTTAAAAGATTTAACAAATGAAATTCAGGCTGGTTCAGCTATTGGTACTGTAAATATTGATAAGGTATGGGATATTGCAATTATTATGATTATCATATATGGTATTAATGCCTTAACTGCATTTTTATCTGGAATGATTATGACTGAGGTAACTCAGAGATATGGTTATAATTTAAGAAAAGAAATTTCTAATAAGATTAATAGAATGCCACTTTCTTATTTTGATACACATCAATATGGAGATACTCTATCTAGAGTTACAAATGACGTAGATACAATCACTCAAAGCCTTCAACAATCTATTACAATGTTACTTCAATCTGTAGCTATGCTAATAGGTGTATTAATCGCTATGTTTATTTCAAACTGGATTATGGCTTTAACTGTACTTGCTACATTACCTCTAGCAATTCTTCAAACAGTCTTTATTACAAAGCTTGCTATACCTCATTTTAAGCAAAGACAAAAGAATACTGGTAAGGTAAATGCGATAGTAGAAGAGAATTTTACTGGTGCTATTATTATTAAATTATTTAATTCTGAAAAAAGAAGAGAAGAGGAATTTAATAAAGCTAATGAGGAATTACATACATCTATGATTAAAGCTCAAATCTTTGGTGGTATGATGATGCCTATTATGACATTCATTTCATATTTTGCCTACGCAGCTGTATGTGTTGTTGGTGGTTTATTGATGGCATATGATATGGGTATTACATTTGGTATGATTTCTGCCTTCTTAGTTTATGTTAATTTATTCCAATCTCCACTTTCACAATTAGCTCAATCTATGAATACTGTTCAAATGGCCGCAGCGGCATCTGATAGAGTATTTGAGTTATTAGATGAAGATGAAGAAATAAATGAAGATAATAAAGAATATTTATTATTAAATAAGAATGATGGTATTAAGGGTAAGGTTGAATTTAAGAATGTTAAATTTGGCTATACACCTGATAAGGTTATTATCCCTGATTTTTCGGCAACTATCGAACCTGGTATGAAGGTTGCCATTGTAGGTCCTACTGGTGCTGGTAAAACAACTATCGTTAATTTATTAATGAGATTCTATGAGATTCAGGGTGGCGATATTTTAATTGATGGTGTTTCAATTAAGGATATGTCAAGAAAAGAAATAAGAGATATCTTTGGTATGGTATTACAGGATTCTTGGATCTTTGATGGTACTATAAGAGAAAATGTTGTTTATTCAAAAGAAAATATATCTGATGAGGTTTTAAATATAGCCTTAAAGGATGCCTCTTTATATCATTATGTAAATACATTAGAAGATAAAGAGAATACTCATTTAAATGGAGAAAATTCTCTATCTCAAGGTCAAAGACAGCTAGTTACTATCGCTAGAGCATTTATTGAAAATGCCCCTCTTATGATATTAGATGAGGCAACATCAAATGTTGATACAAGAACTGAAATTCAAATTCAAAATGCTATGGATAATTTAACAAATGGAAGAACTTCATTTGTGATTGCTCATAGATTATCAACAATTAAAAATGCTGATTTAATATTAGTTTTAAAGGATGGAAACATCATTGAGCATGGTACTCATAATGAATTAATGGCTCAAGGTGGCTTTTACGAATCACTATATAATTCTCAATTCCAAGAAGAAATGGAATAGTCCACACTTTCGTCAAATTTTATGAAAATGAACAAAAGACATAACAAAAAAATGGCTTAATCGTGCGAAGTAAACGATTTCATTTATTTTCATAATTGTATTGAAAATGGTTTTCATATGTGTTATAATGTTTTAGAAATTTGGCGAAGGAGGGAATAAGAATATGTCAAACACAACTATTTATGATGTAGCTGGTGCTGCAAAGGTTTCTTTAGCTACAGTAAGCCGTGTTATGAATAATCCCGAGAAGGTAAATCCCGAAACTAGAGAAAAGGTTCTTAAGGTTATTAAGGAGCTTGGCTATCATCCAAATGCTATCGCTAGAGGATTAGCTTCTAGAAAGTCAACTACAGTTGGTGTTGTAATGGCTGATGTATCTAGAGCAGCTACTGCCGCTTTATTAGGTGGTATTACTGATATAGCTAAGAAATATGATTATGCAATTAAGTTATTTACAATGGATCCTGAAGAAGATATTAAGGAATCTATGCGTAAAACAGTTGCAGAACAAGTAGACGGAATTTTACTTTTAAATGACGAATTAGAATTAGAGGATATGGGTATGGTTATTGATTTAATTCAAGATGCTCAAATCCCACTTGTATTATGTAATACAATTTATAACGAAAAAGAAGTTCCAACTGTTGCTATTGATTATACAAAGGCAACATATGATATTACAAAGAAACTTTTAGAAGAAGGAAAGAAGAATATTTATTTCTCTTCAACAGTTCACAAATATTCAATCAACCAATTTAAGGCTGAAGGATATAAGAAGGCTATGATTGAAGCTGGTATGGAACCATTAATCATCAAATCTACTGGTGATGTTGCTACTAATACTGTTCAATTTAAGGAATTCTTAGCTCATAATGAAGTAGATGCATTTATCTCTGTTAGAGATTCAATCGCAGTAAGCTTTATGAATGTAGCCATTGAAGCTGGTTATAAGGTTCCAGAACAAATCACAGTAGTAGGTTTACAAAATACTAAGTATGCTTTATTATCTAGACCTACATTAACTTGTGTTGATACACCAGTTTATGATATCGGAGCTGTTTCTATGAGATTATTAACTAAGTATATGACTCATAAGGAAGTTTCTGATGATAAGGTATATTTACCTTATAGAATAGTTGAAAGACAATCTTAATAAATCTAGTGATTAGAATTTAGTAGATGTAAAGATAATTTATTAGAGAATTCGTGGTTGGTGAAAACGAATAATTGCTTTATATTGAATTACACTCTATGAAGATTAATTTTAAATGAGTGCTGTATTTATATACAGAACTAAGGTGGTACCGCGATAATTCGTCCTTAGAGCTTAGGCTTTAAGGACTTTTTTTAATAAATTCAATTGGGAGGAGAATTTTAAATGGGAATTTATGAAGAACTAGAATGGAGAGGATTAATTAAAGATGTATCTGATCCATCAATTAAAGAAAAATTAAATAAGGGTGGAATGACTTTCTATATTGGTACTGACCCAACAGGTGATTCATTACACATCGGTCATTTCTCAAGCTTTTTAATCTCAAAAAGATTAAAGGATGCTGGACATCATCCTATTTTATTAGTAGGTGGAGGTACTGGTTTAATTGGTGACCCTAAACCAGATGCTGAAAGACCTATGATTACTTATGAAACAGTTGATCATAACTTTAATTGCTTAAAGGCTCAAGCTGAAAAGTTATTTGGTTTTGAGGTAGTTAATAATAGAGATTGGTTATCTAAGATTAATATTATTGATTTCTTAAGAGATTATGGTAAATATTTCAATGTTAATATCATGCTTCAAAAAGATATTGTTGCAAGAAGATTAGATACTGGTATTACATTTACTGAATTCTCTTATATGATTTTACAAGCATTAGACTTCTGGTATTTAAATAAGGAAAAGGGAGTAACAATGCAAGTAGCTGGTCAAGACCAATGGGGTAATATTACAGCTGGTATTGATTTAGTTAGAAAGAAGGAAGGTAAAGAAGTGTATGGCTTTACAATGCCTTTATTAACTAAGTCTGATGGTACTAAGTTTGGTAAGACAAATGGTAAGGCAGTATGGTTAGATGCTAAGAAGACTTCACCTTATGAAATGTATCAATTCTTCATTAATAGTGAAGATTCAAAAGTTATTGATTACTTAAAATTCTTAACATTCTTATCTAAGGAAGAAATTGAAGAATTAGAAAAGAAGAATGCAGAAGCTCCACATTTAAGAGAAGCTCATAAGGCATTAGCAAAGGAAGTTATTACATTCATCCATGGTAAGGATGCATATGAAGAGGCAGTAAAGATTAGTGAAGCATTATTCTCTGGAGATATTAAGTCATTAACTGCAGATCAAATTGAAATGGGCTTCAATGGCCTACCTACTATTGAAGGTGGTGCTGATAAGACATTACTTACAGGCTTAGTTGAAGCAAAGCTTGCTTCATCAAATAGAGAGGCACGTCAATTCTTACAAAGTGGTGCTGTAAGTGTTAATGGTGAAAAGGCAACTGATATGAATTTCTTATTATCTAAAGATAATGCAATCGAAGGAAGATTCATTGTATTAAGAAGAGGTAAGAAATTATACGCATTAGTTAAGTGCTAAGATAAAAATTCGAGTATATTTGAAAAAATATGCTCGTTTTTTTATCCATTAGAAGAATTATTGAATGAAAATCGTTTTTATGAGGTTTTATATTATAAAAAGTTATGGTATAATTTACCCAAATATTTTGTTTTTGGGAGGTCTCTTTAAATGGGAAAAACATTAGCTTATAAGATTTTAGATGCACATAAGGTTTCTGAGACTGAAACTACTATGGATATCGTAATCGATCAAACTTTAACACAAGACGCTACAGGTACAATGGCATATCTTGAATTCTTATCATTTGGTATTGATAAGGTTAGAACAAAATTGTCTGTATCATATGTAGATCACAATACATTACAAAATGGTTTTATGAACGCAGATGACCACAAATTCTTACAAACAGTTGCGGACAAATACGGTATCGTATTCTCTAAGGCTGGTAATGGTATTTGTCACCAGGTTAATCTAGAAAGATTTGCTGTACCAGGAAGAACTATTTTAGGTTCTGACTCTCATACTCCAACATCTTCAGGTATTGGTGCTATCGCAATTGGTGCTGGTGGATTAGATGTTGCTTGCGCTATGGCTGGTAAGCCATTTACAATTGTTAAGCCAAAGATTGTAGGTGTAAAGCTTGTTGGTAATTTAAGAGATGGTGTTTCCGCTAAAGATATTATTATTCACCTTTTAGGTATTATGACTGTTAAGGGTGGAGTTAATAAGATCATTGAATATTATGGAGATGGTGTTAAGTCTTTAGGTGTACCTGCTCGTTCAACTATTTGTAATATGGGTGCTGAGCTTGGTGCTACATCTTCAGTATTCCCTTCAGATGAAGTAACAAAGGAATTCTTAACTATCCAATCAAGAGCAGAAGATTATACTCCACTTTCTGCAGATCCTGATTGTGTATATGATGAGAATTATACAATTGATTTAAATACATTAGAGCCTTGTGCATCTTGTCCAAATTCTCCAGATGCTGTAAAGCCAATTTCTGAATTAACTAATATTAAGGTTGATCAAGTATTAATTGGTTCTTGTACAAATTCAAGCTACTATGACTTTGTTAAGGTAGCATCTATCCTAAAGGGTAAGAGAATTCATAAGGATGTATCATTAGGTATCACTCCAGGTTCTCAACAAGTATTACAAATGATTACTAAGAATGGTATTTTAGATGTATTACTAGAGGCTGGTGCTAGAATTTTAGAGTCTGCATGTGGTCCTTGTATCGGTATGGGTCAATCTCCAGCTACTGATGCAGTATCATTAAGAACATTTAATAGAAACTTCTATGGTAGAAGTGGTACAAATTCAGCTAAGGTGTATTTAGTATCACCAGAAGTAGCTGCCCTATCTGCAGTTAATGGTTATATTTCTAACCCACTTGGTTGTAAAACATTACCTGAATTTAGATTAGATGTTGAATATCCTAAGTGTGATAGCTTATTATATAAGCCAACATTTAAATCTGAAGTTGTAATGGGTCCAAATATTAAGCCAATCCCTCATTTTGAGCCAATTGGTGAAAATTTTGATGCTAAGGTAATGATTTCTCTAGAGGATAATATTACTACAGATCATATTATGCCTGCAGGTGCTAAGGTTTTACCTTATAGATCAAATATTGAAAAGATTTCTGAATTCGTATTCTCAAATATCGATGAGGGCTTCTCAAAGAGATGTTTAGCTAATGGTGCTGGTGTTATCGTTGCTAAGTCTAATTATGGTCAAGGCTCATCAAGAGAGCACGCAGCTATCGCTCCTAGATATTTAGGAATTAAGGCTGTTATCGCAGCTTCATTCGCAAGAATTCATAAGAAGAACTTAATTAACTTCGGTATCTTGCCTATTGAATTAGATATTGAAGCTGATTTATTAGATGAAATTAATGTAACATGGGATTTTGATAATATAACAGTAACAAATAAGACAAAGAATAAGACTTGGACTCGTAAGAATGAGTTAACTGAAGAAGAATATAAGTTAATTAGTGTTGGTGGATTATTAAATAACATGTAATTTATGGAAAGGGGTATCTTAAATGGATTTCCTAACTAAGAAATATCAAGACCTTTTAAAGGATGGAAAAATTGAATCTAATTTATATGAAGAATATAAAGTAAAAAGAGGCTTAAGAAATGATAATGGTACTGGTGTATTAGTTGGCTTAACAAAAGTAGCTGAGGTATCAGGTTATTATGTCGAAAATGATGTAAAACTACCAAAGAAGGGTAATTTATATTACCGTGGTATCGATATTACAGATGTTGTTAAGCTTGCTGGTGATGATTATGGTTATATCAATACTTGCTTCTTATTATTGTTTGGTCATTATCCAACACCTGATGAGGCAGATAGATTTATGGATATAATTAGAGATAATTATGATCTTCCAGATGGATATTTAGAGGATGTTATTTTAAAGAGTCCTTCAAAGAGCTTAATGAATCATATCGCAAGATGTATTTTAGCTCTATATTCATATGATGATGATCCAGATAATTTAGATGGTTTAGAATTAATTAAAAAGGCTGTATCATTAATTGGTAAGATGCCTGCAATTATAGCTTATTCATTACAAGCTAAAACTCATTACCTAGATAAGGATTCATTACATATTCATTTCCCAAAGAAGGAATATACTTTCGCAGCTAACCTTCTTTATATGTCAAGAAATGATGGAAAATTTACTGAGCTTGAGGCTAAGACATTAGATAGATGTTTAATGGTTCACGCTGACCACGGTGGAGGAAATAATTCAGCCTTCGTTGGTACTTGTGTTGCCTCAACCCTAACTGATTTATATGCAATGATTACGGCATCATTATCTTCGCTAAAAGGCCCACGTCATGGTGGTGCTAATATGGCTGTTCAGGATATGATGGCAGCAATTATCAATGATATTGGCTTAGATGCATCAGATGAAGATATTAAAAAGGTATTAACAAAGATTTTAGCAAAGAAATATTTTGATAATTCTGGTTTAATCTATGGTTTAGGACATGCAATCTATACATTATCTGACCCAAGATGTGAAATCTTAAAAGAAGAAGCTAAAAAGCTTTCTCATGAAAAAGGCTTAGATAAGAAATATGAATTCTATTTAAAGGTAGAAAGAATTGGTTTAAGTCTTTTAGAAGAAAAGACTGGTAAGAAGTCATGTGCTAATGTCGATTATTATTCAGGCTTCATATATGATATGCTTGGTATTCCAAGAGATTTATTTATTCCAATATTTGCGTGTGCTAGAATTGTAGGATGGGTAGCTCACGATATTGAAACATTATTATATTGTAATAAGATTGTAAGACCAGCGACTAAATATGTTGGTGAAGAGCTTGATAATTATACAAAGAATTAATGAATGAAATATCCGGATAAAAATCCGGATTTTTTCATGGTATAATGTAGAATAAGGATGTGGTTTTATGTTAAAAATTGGAATTTATGGTTTAGGTGGTGTTGGTTGTGCCATCTATAATGAATTACAAGATTATAAAGAATTATATGTATTAGTAGATGAAGTAAGATTAGAAAAATATAAAAAACAGGAATTAATTATTAATGATAAGGTCGTTCATCCTAATTATGTTAGTGATGGTAAGATGGATTTAATAATTGTCTCTGTTAAAAATTATCAATTAAAGGATGCACTTCCTGGTATAAAACCATTTTTAAAAAGTGATACTGTAATCTTACCTTTATTAAATGGTATTACAGCTCATGATGTAATAAAGGATTATTATCCAAATTATAGAGTATTATATGGCGTAATAAATGTTGAATCTAATAAGGTTGGAAATATCTGTCATACAAGTAAGATTATTAATCTTCAATATGGTGATAAATATAATTATGTATTAAGATGGCCATTAATTGAAATGAGAAAGATATTTAATAGATATAATATCAATAATCATATTTACCAAAATCTTCAAAGACGTGTTTGGCATAAGTGGACATTAAATCTTGCAATTAATCAAATTTCTGCTTTAATGGACGCTACTTATTTAGAAATGTCTCATCCTTTAATAATAGATACTTTTAATGATATTTTTGATGAAGTATTTGAAGTATCTAAATATTATAATATCGGATTAACCGAAGAAGATATTGAAGAAATAAAGGATAGATGTAAGGATTTTAATTCTAATAGAGTTACTTCGCTTACAATTGATGTAAGAAATAATAGAGAAAATGAGCTTGATTATTTTGGACTTGAATTAATAAAAAAAGCCCAAGCAGCTAATATTGACGCTAGGGTTAATAAGACAGTTTATAATCTAGTTAAAGCATATAGTGAAAATAAAAAGAGAAAAGGATGCTGATAAAGTCAGTATCCTTTTCTTTTTTTGGGAGAGATTATTTTGAAAAGTTATTATCTTTTGCATTTATATGTTACCATTTATGAAAGCGTTTGTCAACTATATTTATTAAAAATAAATGAAAACTTAAAATAAATATTATTAATTATTTAAGTATGGTATAATTTGTTGGGGTATAATTATATGGATCG
>JAILPD010000104.1 GCA_024690445.1 Acholeplasmatales bacterium | reverse complement strand
TGTAGATTGTGAATTCCCATATGATGTACCTATTGAAGTAATCGAAAATCTATTAAAGGATCATTTCGATTTATTCCGTGAAAAGATTCCTGCAATTATTGAAGGACCTTTCTATAAAGGTGTTTCTGGATATGGTGATTCAAACGTTGCCGTTAAGATTGTTGCTAAGTGTGCTGAAGAGGATAGATATCAAGTTCAACGTGACTTATTAAGAGAATATCGTATGGTATTTACAGAGGCTGGTATCGACTTATCATTTAATCAGGTTGTTATTCAAAATTATGCTCCTACTCATTATCATACAAGTCAAAAGAAGAAAGAAGAAGCTCAAGACTTTGTTAATGAGCAAAAGGAATTATCTAAGGCTTTAGATTCTACAGATAATGTAAATAGTTAAAAATAGAGGAAATTGCAGGTTTTGCAATTTCCTTTTTCTTTTTCTAAATTAAATACTCATTTGCAAAATAATAATTAAAGTGTTAATATATTAAAGTAAAATTAATAGACTTCTAAAAGGGAGTAGAAACCTGTTTTACAGGATTATGTGTCGACATACCCAGTATTTTAAATACTCGTGCATAAATTAAATTTCGAGACTTTTACCATAGTAGTGGTAGAAGTCTTTTTTATTTAAAAAAGGGGGAAATATAAAATGATTCCAGAATTTTATGAGAGCTGGGCAACAGCGCCAAAGATATTAATCTTATTAGTATTTATGGCAGTTGGTGTTTTTTTCTTAGTGAAGTTTTGTGATGTTTTTGTAGGTGCCGCATCATCAATAGCTAAAAAGCTACACATCGCACCTATGATAATTGGTTTAACAGTAGTAGCTATGGGTACTTCATGTCCTGAGCTTGCTGTATCAGTTTCAGATTCAATTGCTTGTTTAGTTGAAGGTGGTAATGCCAATGTTGCCATTGGTAATGTTGTAGGTTCTAATATTTGTAATATTGTATTAGTATTAGGCTTATCAGTAATTTTTACACCAATAATTGTAAAGAAATCTAGCTTAAAGAAAGAATTTCCAATCTTATTAGGTGTTTCATTATTATTAGTATTATTTGTATTAATTAGTGGTGCTGTAACTGGTACTTATGAAGTATCTAGATGGATGGGTATTGTATTTGTTGTATTAATTGTTGTATATATTACATTCTTAGTTATTGATGCAAAGAAAAATCCAGTAGTAGATGAAAATGAAGAAGAAATAAAGGATATGAAGATGTGGAAGGCTATCCTATTAGTAATTTTAGGTGCTATTGGTATTGCATGTGGTGGTGAATTCGTTGTATTTGGTGCTAAGGGCTTAGCCGTAACTGGCGCGACAGCTATGGGTATCAATCATGATTTAGCTGAAAGCTTAGTAGGCTTAACTATAGTAGCTGTTGGTACATCTTTACCAGAATTAGTTACTAGTGTTGTTGCCGCTAAGAAGGGTGAAAATGATATTGCCTTAGGTAATGTTATTGGTTCAAATATTTTCAATATTTTATTCGTATTAGGTATTTCTGCTACAGTTAATCCGTTAACTACAGGAAGTCAAATTATCATTGATTTAATTGTAATGATGGCTATTTCAGTAT
This sequence comes from Acholeplasmatales bacterium, assembly GCA_024690445.1. The sequence goes on along the minus strand of JAILPD010000104.1, from coordinate 1,087 downwards.
TACTATTTGGATTTGCATTAACAAAGAAGTTAAATAGGAAAATGGGTATAGTATTTATTGCTATCTATGTTTTATATTTAACATACCTAATCTTAAGAACAGTTGGAGTTATTCCACAAATTTAAAAAAGTAATTTGTTTTTAATCAATATTGATATAAAATAATTACGTGAGGTATGATATAATGAAGAAAATTTATTCAGGCAAAACTAAAGATGTTTTCCAATTAGAAAATGGTAATGTTCAATTATTATTTAAGGATGATTGTACAGGTAAGGATGGAGTATTTGATCCAGGTGAGAATCAAGTAGGTTTAAAGATTGAAGGTATCGGTAGATCTAATCTTGAAACATCAATTCATTTCTTTGAAATTTTAAAGAAGGAAGGAATCAAGACTCATTACGTATCAGCTAATGTTAAGGACGCAACTATGGAAGTATTACCAGCTAAGGTATTTGGTCATGGTCTAGAAGTAGTATGTAGATTAGTAGCTACTGGCTCATTCATTAGAAGATATGGCGAATATATTAAGAATGGTACACCTTTAAAGGGTGGATATGTTGAATGTACATTTAAGAATGATGCATTAGGTGATCCACTTGTAACTAAAGATGCTTTAGTAGCTTTAAATATTATGACTGCTGATATGTATGATTCTATTAAGGAACAAACATTAAAGATTACTAATGTTGTTGCTAAGGAATTAAAGAGAATGGGCTTAGACCTTTGGGATATCAAATTTGAATTTGGTTACAACAATAATGAGGTAATCTTAATTGATGAAATTGCATCTGGAAATATGAGAGTATATAAGGATGGTAAGATTGTTGACCCTGTTGAGTTAACAAAGATTATTTTAGCTAATAGATAAAAAAATGAGGATGCGTAAGCATCCTTTTTTTTTATTTTGACTTGATGATATACTAAAATAGTTCTATAATTAATGCGATTAACTGGGAGTAGTAATATGAAAAAAGGTAATCAAATATTTATACATAAATTATTAAAATCAATCGCAGATTCAATTATAATTGTTTTTATTCCTTTATATATTTTAAAGGTGACAAATGATTTTAGATTATCTATGG
>JAILPD010000098.1 GCA_024690445.1 Acholeplasmatales bacterium | reverse complement strand
TATGATAATTCATTTTATTCCAATTATTATTACTGAATATGTATTATCATTTGCGACTATAAATATAGGAGTAATTATCTTATCTGCAGGATTAATGGGATTATCACAAGCCTTATATTCAATACCTTTGAATTTAGTATTTACATTTGGAGATAAGAAGAACAATGTCGGTTTATTTATGATAGCAACTAACATTGGAAAAATAGTATTTACTTTAGTATCTGGATTCTTATTATCTAGTGAAATTAAAAATTCATTTTTAATATTAAGTATCGCATCATCAATATTTTATGTAGTTTCTATATTCCCTATCTTATTTGCATATAAGGAATTAAAGGATAATTATGATAATACTAAATCAAATAATAGTGAGCATGTTAAGCTTAATCCTTGGTTTATAGTATTTCATATAGCATTTGGATTATTTCAGCCAATAATGGATAATATAGTGCCCCTATATTTATACATTAATGATTTATCATTTCAATCAGTTACTGTATTTATTGTTTTAGTAGAGTTTTTAAAGGTCTTGGCCAATATGATAAGTCAAATAGCAGTAAGACATAATAAATCGATATATTTAATATGTATAAGCTTTGTTTTATTCTTCTTTAGTATTATCGCGATAATATTTGTAAAAAATAATATAGCTTTATACATATTAAGTACAACCGCCTCTGTATCATTCCCATTTACATTTGTTCCAATGTTTGGATTATATTGTAATTACTTAAGAAAGAATAATAATGTAATCCAAGGAATAACAAGAAGAGATTTTGATATATTTTCATTAAGAGCCCCTATGTATTCACTAGGTTTTATTGGCTTTGGGTTATTACCTTGCTTAATATTAGGTGTTGTCATAGTTCCAATAATGCTTTTAAGTGAAATAAAATTAATTAGAGGTATAAATAATGAGTCTTAGAATAAATGATTATGTTGAATTTATTTATAATGATAATAAAATAGGTGGAAATGTTATTTCTACTAATGATGATCTATTTTCTGTTAATGCATTAATTGATGGTAAAGTAGAAGTAATTAATAACATAAATAAAAATACAGTACTAAGAATTATTTCTAATACTGTCCTATGCTATATTGAAAAGGATGATTACTATTTAATGCTTCTAAGAAATAAAAGAAAAGATGATATGAATAGTGGTAAGTGGATTGGTGTAGGTGGCCACATTGAAAATGGTGAAACTAAGGATGAGGCATTATTAAGAGAAGTTAAAGAAGAAACTAATTTAGATTTAATTGATTATAAATTAAGCGGCGTAATTTATTTCCACGATGATAATTATATGGAGATTATGAATCTATATACATCTAAATCTTTTAATGGAAATCTTAAGGAATGTGATGAAGGCACTCTTAAATGGGTGAAAAAGGACGAAATAATGGATTTAAATCTTTGGGAGGGTGATAAATCATTCTTGCCACTATTAATCAAAAATGAGCCATATTTTGAGATGGAATTGTTTTATGAAAAGGGAATATTAAAAAGAATTAATAAATTTTAAAAGGGGTACACATAAAGTGAACCCCTTCGTTTTTTCTATCTATCCTCACGGAAATAATTAATACCGAGTGATGCAGGTGGTTGAACCTGACGTCTACCTAAGATAGAAGTAATGATTAATACTATTGTAGTAACAATATATGGTAGCATAACAAATACTTCCATAGTTGTAGTATTTACTGATATAACACTTGTATTTGGTAATACATATAATAATGCAAATATGAATGAACCAGCGATAGCAACTGAAGGTCTCCAAGTTGAGAAGATTACAAGTGCAACTGCAAGCCATCCTAATGATTCGATAGTAACTGCTTGTTCAAATAAACCATTACTAAAGTCCATAATATAAGCAAGACCACCAAAGCCTGCAATAGCAGAACCAACAATTGTTGCTAGATATCTATATTTAGATACATTTAAACCAGCAGCATCAGCAGTAGCAGGATTTTCACCAACAGATCTTAAGCCTAAACCGGATCTTGTTTTCAATAAGAATACTGATGCAAGTATAGCAACTAAAATAGCTAAATAAACTAAGAATCCATATCCAAATAGAATTTGAAGTGCGTCAGCTGATTCAGTTGTTACATTAAATATACTAGTAAAGAATTTGTTTGATGCATTCATTAGATTAGATCTATTAAGCTTTAAACCAAAGAAGTTAGCTGATGCAACACCAAATGTTGTAATAGCTAAGCCTGTAATATTTTGGTTAGCTCTTAATGTTACAGTTAGGAAGCTATATAATAAGCCGACTAAAGCACCAAATATAATAGTGAATATTAATGCAAATAATATAATAATAAATCCACTAATAAATCCGTTATCTAATCCAACCATATTGATACCAAGAAGAATACCTAAGCATCCACCTATACCACCAAAGCACATAACACCAGGAGTACCTAAATTTAAGTGACCTGATTTTTCTGTAATGATTTCACCTACAGATCCAAATAAGAAGACAGCGAATAATCTAACCGCAAGAGTTATTAATGTAACCATAAATTATTCATCCTCCTTATTATCTTTTTCTTCATTTGTAGCTTCGTTATTTTCTGAATTTGTTTCATTTTCGTTTGAAGCTACATCGTTTAAAGAAGAAGAGTCATCTTTAGATTCTTTTATATCTAAAGCATGTTCTTCATTATTTTTCTTTAAATCAATAATTTCAAATTTTTTCTTTTTTGAAATTTTGTTATAAATCTTTTTTAAGAAATTAGTTATATTAACATAAACTACTGTGAAGAATTTTACAACAGGAATTGCAATCTTTTCACAAAATGCTAAGAATTTATTATCAATCTTTCCTTCACTATTTCTTCTAAATATTAGATTATAGCGAGAGAAGAATGTACAACCAATTATAAAGAATATAAAGATTGATGTAATAATAGATGTAATAGAAACATTTGTTATACCAAGTTCCATTAATAATTCTGCAGAACCTCTTTGTAAGAATACAATCATAAATGTTGTTAAAATCATAAACCAAGGATTGAAGTTCGCAAGCCATACAATAATGATAGCAGTAAATCCTCTACCATTTAATGTATTTGTATTAACAACGTGATTTAATCCATTTGTTAAAATAAAACCGATTATACCACAAATAGCACCTGATAAAACCAATGTCCTAATAATTACCTTTTTAACATTTACACCAGCATATTTAGCAGTATTGAATGAATCACCAACTAATGATAATTCATAACCATGCTTTGTATATTTGATATAAATTGCTATACCAGCAGTTAAAAGTGCAACAATCAATACAGGTGTTAAATATTCATAAATCATTCCAAGAGAACCTTCATAAATATTAGGTAATGTATTAGAACCACCTGTAGCAAATGAATTGATGAAGATTGCAACTGCTTGAATTGCAATATAATTCATCATTAAAGTAAATAATGTTTCATTTGTATTCCAAAATGCTTTAAATATAGCAGGAATTACAGCCCAAATGATACCAGCAGCAACAGCAACTAATAAGCTTAATATTACAAGTGCTGTATCACCCATACTATCATGACCAAAATATAAAATCATATAAGCAGCAAGTGCGGCAATTAATGCTTGACCATCGGCACCAACATTCCAATATTTCATTTTGAATGCTGGAAGTAATGCTAAGCCTAATCCTAAAAGAATTGCCATATCTCTTAGTAGCATCCAAATACTTAATCCTGTTCCAAATGAACCATTAATTAGTGAAATTAGGAATGTGAAAGGATCACAGCCTTCAGCAATACCTAATAAAATAGAAGAAACAATAAAGGCAAGTAGGAAAGCAATAGCTTTAATACCAATTAGTTTTCCTGTTGTTATTGTATCCTTTTTAACTATATGAACTAATGGGTCTTTCATTGGCTTTGAAATAGTTTTTTCCATTACTCTGCCACCTCCCCATTATTTTCTTCAGATTGGTTTTCAGTATCATCTAGAATAATACTTTCTTGGACAAGCTGATTCCATTGTTCTTCAGTGATATTTGAGTCTTTTGCTTGACCCCATTTTCTTTCCTTTTGCTCCTCAAGTAAGTTAAGAGCACCAGTCATCATTAAACCAATCTTTTCTTTTGTTGTTTTAGATGCGTGTACTACACCCATGTTTTTACCATGGCATAAAACTAAAATTTTATCACATAAAGCAAGCATAACATCTAGGTCTTCACCTATGAATAGAATACCTGTTCCTTTTTTCTTTTCATCATTTAAAATATCATAAATTCCATAAGAAGAATTAATATCTAATCCTCTTACTGGATAAGCAGTAACAATAACATTTGGATTTGCTTCAATTTCACGACCTACTAAAACCTTTTGAACGTTACCTCCAGATAATCTTCTAACTGGTGTTTCAGTAGAAGGAGTTTTAATATCTAATCTCTTAATTAAATCAGTAGCCTGCTCTCTAGCTTTTTTACGATTTACAAAAGGATAATACCAAGGTGAATCAGAATAATTCTTAATCATCATATTATCTGTAATAGAGAAGTTAGGAGCTAAACCCATACCTAATCTATCTTCTGGTACGAAGCTCATAGAAATACCCTTTTTAGCAATTTCTTTTGGTTTTAATCTTAAAATTGATTCGCCCATATGAGTGATAGCACCAGTTTTAATTTTTCTTAAACCAGCAATTGCTTCACATAATTCCTTTTGACCACATCCAGAAATACCAGCAACACCTAATATTTCGCCACCTCTAATATAGAAGCTTACATCCTCAATAGCCTTAGTTCCGTCATCCTTTAATATATTTAAATCACGGATTTCAAGAAGTGGCTTATCAAATGTAGTAATTGGTCTTTCAATTTCAAGTTCGGTCTTTTGACCAACCATCATATCAGTTAATTCTTGTTCATTAGTAGATTCCTTTTGAACTGTAGCGATATATTTACCTTTTCTTAAGATTGTGATTCTATCAGAAATCTCCATAACCTCATTTAATTTATGAGTGATGATGATAATTGATTTACCGTCATCCTTCATAGTACGAAGAATAGAGAAAAGCTTTGTGATTTCCTGTGGTGTTAAAACAGCAGTAGGCTCATCCAATATTAATATATCAGCACCTCGAATTAACACCTTGATGATTTCAACAGTTTGCTTCTCGGAAACTGACATATTATATATTTTTTTCTTAGGATCAATATCAAAGCCATATTTATCACAAATCTCTTTAACCATTCTATAGATAACTTTAATATCATAGTGATTCTTTTTAACTTTTCCTATAAACTTTTTGAACTTTGATTCATTATCTGATGTCTCAGTCTCGATTCCTTCGTTAGTTGCTATGGCATTTATTTCGCTATTGCTCATTCCTAAAACGATGTTTTCGGCGGCAGAAAAAGTATCAACTAATTTAAAATGTTGATGTATCATACCAATTTTATATTGGAATGCATCTTTTGGTGTCTTAATTATAACAGGATTTCCATCAACTATTATTTCGCCACTATCAGGATAGTAGATACCTGAAATCATGTTCATAAGTGTTGTCTTACCACTACCATTTTCGCCAAGAAGTGATAAAATTTCTCCTTTTTTAACATTTAGTGACACATTGTCATTTGCAATGACAGAACCAAAAGTCTTCGTTATGTTTTTTAATTCGATTGCATACTCAGACATATTGTTACTCCTTAATTAATAATTTAAAGTCATTAAAGGCGGAATATGAATCCCGCCTCAATTAATTTTTTATTTTATAGTTCAGTAATACCATCAATTCTTATATCGAAATATGGGGCACTTCTATAAACAGATTCTTTGAATACTCCACCTTCAATAACTTGCTTATCGCCTGTGTAATCTGGATCTGTATCTACGTCAGCCATATAAGAAGTTACTCTATTATCACTATTTGTTTTAGCATTTAAATTTGTGAAGTCATCAACACCATTACCAAATCTAGATACTGTGAATGTATTTGTATCAAAAATATTTAATGTACCATTCTTAATCTTAGTTGCAGCTTCATCCATCTTAGCCTTAGTACCTGCAGCAGCAATATTTTCGTTTACACTATAGTATTCAACTGCACCGTTAGCTAAATTGCCACACCAGTCATAATCCATTTTAGTACCATTTAATGTATTATCGATGAAATATTCGAAGAATGGAACCCAATTAATTCTAGATGATGTTAAATAAGAATTTGTTAATGATTTATTTTCACCATTATAGAATACATTTGGAACATGCTTGCTTTCACAAACAGATGGAGCACCTTGAGAGTCAGCATGTTGTGAAATTAATACACAATTGTCATCATCAATTAATGTAGTAGCAGCAGTGTTTTCTTTAGTTGGGTCATACCAGCTGTTAGTATATCTAACCTTCATCGTTACTTCAGGACAAACAGATTTAGCACCTAAATAGAAAGAAGTATAACCAGAAACTACTTCAGCATATGGGAATGCACCTACATAACCCATAACAGCTTGAGTTGCAGTGATTGTTCCTTTATCAATCATATCATTTAATTTTAAACCTGCAGCTACACCTGCAATGTATCTACCTTCATAAATGTTTGCAAATGCATTATGGAAGTTGTCTAACTTTTCTGTATGGGCCATTGTACCAGTTGCATGAGCAAATTGAACATCCTTGAATTCCTTAGCTGCTTGAATCATAAATGGTTCATGTCCAAATGAGTCAGCAAATACACCTTTACATCCTTTGTTTACTAGATCCTTTGCAGCTGTATAACAGTTTTCGTCTTCATTAACGTTAACTTGAAGAACAGCCTTTACACCCTTATTCTCACAAGCAGTTTTGGCAGCTTCGATAAAGTTCTTGTCATAAGTTGAATTATCATCATGTAAGAAGATGAAACCAAACTTTGTTCCGCTTCCACCACAAGAAGTAGTCAAAGCAATTGTGCCAGCACATGCTAATGTTGCAGCACCTAAAGCTAATAATCTTAATTTTTTCATTTTTTTCTCCTTTTTATAATACGTACAAAAGAATTATTATAGTCTTAAACGACAAAAAGTGTTTCCTAAGAATTTCCCCAAATCCAAAGTGAGTCATACTAAAACCCAAAATATAATTTTGTAAATCTTTTGTAGTGTAAAAATAATACGTTATTATTATATAATAAAATTCTTAGTTTTGAAATATAAATATTTAAAATAGTAAATTTTGAACATATATAAAAAAAAGAGCCAAAATTGGCTCAGAATTATCTTAACACTACTTTTCCGTTTTCAAAATGATCTACGATGGCAGCAGATTCAACATGGACACCTAATTCTTCAAGACGTTTTCTACCATTTTGAAATCCTTTTTCAATAACAATTGCAACACCTACAACCTCAGCACCTGCCTGATTACATAAGTCAATTAATCCTAAAGAAGCATTACCTTCAGCTAAAAAGTCATCGACAATTAAACATTTATCTCCAGGCTTTAAGAACCTTTTATCGACACTTACTGTGCTTCTTGTTCCTTTTGTAAATGAATCAACAAAAGTTGTATATAAATTATTTTCATCAACTATCTTTGATTTAGCTTTTTTAGCAAATACCATTGGTATATTGCCGTAATGTCTAGCAACACCTATACCAAATGCTATACCAGAAGCTTCAATAGTTAAAATTTTATTTACACCATCAAATTTCTTGCTGAAATATTCACCTAGTTCATCTAATAACTGTGTGTCAATTTGTTGATTGATAAATGAATCAACTTTTAATATATCGTTACCAATAACAACGCCATCTTTTAAAATTTTTTCTTTTAAGCTATTCATAAAACACCTCATTAATACAAGAAAGATTATATAACATTTCTTATATAAAAAAAGAAAAAACGAAGAATTTTCTCTTTTTTTCCTTTTTTGTAGATTATTTGTCGAAATGCTTGATTGATTTTCAAATTATTTGTTATATAATAAAGTTAGAAGGAGAAGGATACAAATGAGAAAATTTAGAAATGTTTTATTAAGTTTAGCTTTAGCATTTGTTTTTGTTTTAACACTTGCTTCATGCTCAAAGGTTTCTCAATCTTATGCTGATAAGATTAATGAAGCTGCAAAGACTGAGGAGAAGATCACTTATGCTGATGCAAAGGATGCTCTAGGTGATGAGTGCTGGGATATTACATTGCTTGGCAACGGTATTTTATATGCTGTTAAGGGATATAAGAACACTATGACAGCTGAAGAATTAGAGAAGAAGTTCTCTGAAGCTGACGAAAATACTAAGTTTGAAGTAATTTTAATTACTGTAGTAGCAGAGAAGTGTACATCAGCAAATTATTTCTCAGGAACTGGTGCTGAAATAGATGCTAAGCTTACTGAAGCTATGAAACTTGCAATGTAAAAGATTCTAAAATAAAATTGGTAGAGTAAAATCTACCTTTTTTATTTTGTCGACGCAATATTCATTAAATGGTGTAATACTAATCTTTTTAGGTTGAAAGGTTCATTTTGTAACGTTCACTTGACATATTTGTTTACCTTTGATATAATCAAATCCGGATATGTCAAAATGTGATATATTCAATAAGAAGAGGTTTATCATGAAAATTGCCGTAGTAACTGATTCAAATTCAGGATTAACTCAAGAAATGGGAAAAGAAATTGGCGTTACAGTAATACCAATGCCATTTTTTGTTGATGGAAATGAATATTTTGAAGGTGTGAATTTTTCTCAAAAGGACTTTTTTGATAAATTAGAAAAAGGAAGTACTTTTTCAACATCACAACCTGCGATTGGCGTGTTGATGGAAGTATGGGATGAGGTATTAAAGGATAATGATTATATCCTTCATTTTCCTATGTCATCAGGACTTTCTAAATCATGTGAGACTGCAACAATTCTTTCTAAATCAGATGAATATGATGGAAAAGTATTTGTTATAGATAACAAGAGAATTTCAGTTCCTTTATTACAAAGTATTTTTGATGCTTTAGAATTAATTAAAAAGGGACTTAGTGTTGATAAAATTGTTAAAGTATTGATGGAAACATCAATGGAACATGATATTTTTATCATGTTAGATACATTAGAATATTTGAAAAAAGGTGGAAGAATAACTCCAGCTGCTGCTATGCTTGGTGGTTTTTTAAAGCTTAAGCCTGTATTAATGATAAAAGGTGAGAAGCTTGATAGCTATAAAATGAGAAATCGTACATTAGATGGAGCTAAACAAATATTGAAAGATGCTTGTAGAAAGTGTATTAATGGATACTTAGAAAAAGATCCTAACTCAAAATTTCATTTTGAAGTTGCTTATTCAGGTGTATCAAATGAGGATGCATTAAAGCTTGCTGAAGAAATTAAAGCAGAATTCAATACATCAGTAGTAACTGTAATGCCTTTATCATTATCTATTTCATGTCATGTTGGCCCTGGTGCTTTAGGTATGGCAATTTCTAAGGTAGTTAGTTGCAAAGATGATAGTGAAATTCTTATTAATGATGAAATTTCAAGTTGTGTTGAGGCACATGTATAGTAATAATAAAAATATGATATAATAGTCTCGAATGGAGGCTATTTTTTTATGAAGAAAAATTTAGGTAAAAAAACAATGATGTCTGTGTATCCGGTTTTAATCATTGGTACTTATGATGAAAATGGAAAGGCAAACGCAATGAATGCTGCTTGGGGAGGTCAATCTGATACAAATCGTATTACAATTGCACTTTCTGATCATAAAACTACAGACAATTTAAAAATTAATAAAGAATTTACTGTATCTTTTGGCACAGTTGATACAGAAATAATATCTGATTACTTTGGTGTTGTTTCAGGTAGAAAAGTTGATAAGATTGAAAAATCAAATGTGCATGTTGTAAAATCAGAAAACATTAACGCACCATTATTTGAAGAATATAAATTAAGTTTAGAATGTAAAGTTGTATCTTTAGAAAATGAAGTTTTAGTTGGTGAAATAATTAATTTGGTTGCTGATGAATCAATTTTAGATTCAAAAGGAAATGTATCTATGACAAAATTGAATCCAATTATCTTTGACTCTTCTGATAATACATATAAAAAACTAGGAGAAGCTGTAGGGTATGCCTTTAAGGATGGTTTTAAGTTAAAATAGTTAATTTTTTCACAATTTTATACAAAACATAATAAAATTATGATAAAATTATCTTGTTGTTTAACTTGGAGGTTTTTATAAATGAATAATAATGTTAATAATGACAATAATGCCATTACTTTATCAGATATTATTAGAGTAATTTGGAAGAACATTATATTAATATGTTGTATAACTGTAGCTGTTACAGTTGGTTGTATTGTATATGTATTTGGTTTTGTAAAACCAACATATAAAGCAACTAACGATGTGGTAGTTGTTGTTGATTCGTCACAATATAAAGATACAGCAGATTATACTAATGCTTTAAGAGTAGTATCTACAGTTGGTAATGAGTTTGTTACATCTGATTATGTTGTTGGTAAGATAGTTGAAAATCATTCAGATTTAACTGCTGAAACAATTAGAGATAATATTAAAACAACTGCATCTACAACTTCATATGTAGTATCTATTACATATATTGATACAAATCAAGAAAGAGCAGTTCAAATTGTTAATGAATTAGCTGGTGCACTTGAAGAATATGTATTAACTGAAGAATTAAAAGCATTTAAGATGAGCGTTAGTACAGTTAATGAAGCTAAAAAAGCATCATATAATGCTCCTAATAAGAAATTATATGTTATAGTAGCATTCCTAGGTGGCTTGGTACTTTCATTAGTAGTTGTATTTATTAAAGAATTTATGTCAAATAAATTCAAAACTAAGGACGAAGTAGAATATATTTTAAAGAAGGATGTAATTGGTGTTTTACCAGATTTAGGAAAAACTGGTGATGAATTAGTTCCTGCTCCTAAAACAATTCATGAATTTGAACCATATAATAGATTGATATCAGCTATTGAGTATTACAATATTGAAAATCCTTATAAGTCTATTATGTTTACATCTACAGGTGAAGACGAATTAAAATCTACAACTATTTTTAAGATAGCACATACATTAGTTAATAATGAGAAAAAGGTTGTAGTGGTTGATCTAGATATTAGAAAGCCTGTTATGCATAGATATTTCAATGTTCAAAAGAAGAACGGCCTAGTTGATTATTTTAAAGGTGATTCTAAGTTAGAAGATATCGTTAAGCATGCTGATTGTGGTGTTGATGTTATCACAGCAGGCGAAAATATCATGAATCCAATTATCTTATTAAAGAATGCTAGATTGAAAGATTTTATTGATGAATTAAAGAAAACTTATGATTTTGTTTTAGTTGATACTCCACCTGCAGCTGGTTTAGCAGATTCAGTATTAATTTCATCTTATGTTGATGGTTTAGTATACAATGTTGCAATTAACCAAACTAATAAAAAGGTTGCAAAAGAAACAGTTAAGTCATTAGAAACTGCTGGTGCTAATATAATTGGTATCAACATAACAAAAGCTAAATTCGGTAGAGTTGATTATTACTATAGATATTATAACTATGGTGAAACTAAAGAAGAGGAAAAAGTGAGCGAGTAGCTCACTTTTTTGATATCAAAAAAGGAGTGATTAATCACTCCAATTTTCTTATTTTACTTCGTAAGTCCAATTTCTAGTGTCTTTAATCTTTCCGGATTGAATACCAGTGATTTCATCATAAAGCATTTGTGAGATAGGTCCGATTTGACCATTGTTGATTTGGTATTTAACACCATTTACTTCTAATAAACCAATAGGAGAAATAACAGCTGCTGTACCAGTTCCCCAAGCTTCTTCTAAAGTACCATTCTTAACTGCGTCAGTTAATTCATCTAATGTAATACGTCTTTCAACAGGATTCAAACCTTTTTCAGTTAATATTTGTAAACAAGACTTTCTTGTAATACCAGGAAGAATAGAACCAACTAATGCTGGTGTACAAATTTCACCATTGATCTTGAACATTACGTTCATAGCTCCAACCTCTTCGATATATTTTTTATATACACAGTCTAACCATAATACTTGTGAATATCCCTTTTCTTCAGCCTTCTTACCAGCACGAGTAGAAGCAGCATAGTTACCTCCACACTTAGTGTAACCAGTACCACCCTTACCAGCAACTCTTTCGTCCTCAGTTTCAATCATAATACCAACAGGATTTAAGCCTTCCTTATAGTATGATCCAACTGGACATAGAATTACAATGAACATTGCATGATGAACACCATGAACACCTAGTGTATGGTCATCACCAATCATAAATGGTCTAACATATAGAGAAGTACCTGGTTCAGTTGGAACCCAATCTCTATCGATATTTACTAATGTAGATACTGCTTGTACGAAGTCATCTTCATTTAATTGAGGAAGACATAATCTTTCTGCAGATGAATTCATTCTCTTTGCGTTTTCATATGGTCTAAATAATTTGATTTTGCCATCTGCTTGATGATATGCTTTCATACCTTCAAAAATTTCTGCGCCATAATGAAGTGCAGTAGAAGCTGGTGACATTTCTAGTGGGCCATAAGGAACGATTCTAGCGTCATGCCATCCTTGACCTTCATTCCAATCCATTATAAACATATGATCAGTGAAATACTGACCAAAGCCTAATGCTCCCTCTGGTTTTGCCTTAGGAGTTTTAGTTTTATTAATCTTGATATTTAACATATAATATTCCTCCCTATTATGGAAATTTCAAATATCATTATAACTCAATTTAACTTTTAGTTAAATATTTTTTGGAAAAAACAGTAAAATATTATATAATATTTCGAGAAGAGGTAGATTTTGATGAATTATTTTTTAGAAGTAACCTGGTCTAACATATTTTATAATGTAGTAAGTATAATAATTGGATTAATAGTTTTAACCTTTGGTATAGTTAAAATTGTAAAAGAGAAAAAATTGTTATTTCCGATTATGTGTATAGTACATGCACTATTATTTATAGCATTTGGTATCTTAGGATTTTTCGTTCCTGAAAAATATGATTTTTTACCAATTTTAGCAATCTTAGCATTTACTATTACGTTAATAATATGTTTCTTAACAATTGGGAAAAAGAAGCAAGAATAATGGGTGAAATACCCATTTTTTTTCTTTGTTCATTAGTATCTTTAATGTATTACATTAAATTGGAATATTTTTGATTTAATTTATTAAATTTATATGTTATAATTTTTATATAATGTATTTCGATTGGAAGGTACAAGGAAATGCAAATAAAACGTAGTAGCAATAATAGAAGAATCGATGGTCTTGAAAGTAAGCTAAATGCCGTAACAAATCAATTACTTGATTTGGGTAAAAGAAATAGATTGCTTAATTATCAGGACAAAGGTTTAAAAACTTTAAAATTATTAAATAAAAATACAGAAGAAATTTTCCGTGGTGTTAAAGGCTATAGAGATTTAAACTTTTTTGATACTGATAAGGCTTTGTCAGATTTTTTAGCTAATCCTGAAATTCCAGATGCTGATAAAGAAGGATTAGAAGATTTATTACATTTAGAATATGATCGTGTCTATGGCATGACACGTAAATATTTACAAAAAAATGATATTTTATGTTATAAGGCAGGATACCAATTAGCTAAAGCATTAAAATCTTTAAATAAAGATATGTCATCATCAATGATTGAAAAAGGTATTAATCCTCTTTATATTTCATTTGGATTTATTCACTATACAGAAAATGATGGGGAAACATATACTGCACCTTTATTATTGATTCCAGTTGAAATATCTTTTGAAGGAGAAGGATATTCATTAAGACAGTATGAGGATGATATCCTATTAAACCCAACATTAGCTTTCTATTTAGAAACTGCATATAATATTGTTCTTCCTGAATATGATGATGAGGCATATTCAACATATATTGAAAAACTACAAGCAGTTGTAGATAAGGAAGAAAAGGTTACTTTTGAAGATGGTGCCTCATTAGGTATTTATTCATTTTATAAGATGAATATGTATAATGACTTACTATCTCATAAGGATATGGTACTTGAGAATAAGAATATTAGAAGACTATTAGGTGAACCAGATAGCATTGAAATTCTAGATGAGAATATGCCTGTATATCCAGTTGTTAACTGCGATTCATCACAATTAGAGGCTATTCAAAATGCCGCAAATGGAAAATCATTTTGTTTACAAGGACCTCCAGGTTCTGGTAAATCTCAAACTATTACTAATATGATTTCTACATTTTTAGGTCAAAAGAAAAAGGTGCTATTCGTTTCTGAAAAGATAGCAGCTTTAAATGTCGTATTTGAGAACTTAAGAAGAGCTAAATTAAGTGAATTTGCTCTTGAAATTCACTCTAATAAAGCAAGTAAAAAGGAATTCATTGAAAAACTATATACTGCGGCTACATTACCTAAGTATGACTTAAATGTTAGAACAAAGATTACTGAAAGTAGATATCAAGCATTACGAAGTAAATTAAATAGATATGAGCACTTATTACACCAAATTATACCTGGTCTAGATTGTTCATTATTTGATTTATATTCAATGTATTTAAGTATTCAAGTTGAACCACTTGATATTGTATTAGATTTAGAAAACTACAATATCATGACATTAGATGAAATCATATTATTGTTTAGTGAATATACAATCTATACTGAATATATTGGTTCTGATTATAGAAAAAGTGGTCTTTATGGATTAAATCTAGAAAACATTAGTAATTTAGGTGAGCTTGCTACTAACTTTAGTGTTGCCATTGAACATGTTACTAAATTAATTAATGCTAGAGACTTATTAAATAGTTCGTCACTTGGTATTAAATTCGTTGATGTAATGGATATTTATAATGGCTTGAACTATATGGAAAAAATAAATAAGGTAAAGATTTATAATAAGTATTTCTTTATTAAAGCTTCAAGAAATAGATTATTAAATGCTATTGATAAATATAATACAATCGCAAATAATTTAAAATGTGATGATTTAGCATTATATGATGATGAAATCATAAATGAAGACTTAGACCTATGCTATAAGAAGATTGAAGATAATAATAAGGGTCTATTTAAAAATAGCGATTATAAGGAAAGCTTCAACAAGGTTATTGCACATAGAAAGAATAAGAAAGTAAAGACTGAAGATTTATTAGCAGAAATTAAGAAGATTGCTGCATATAAGAGATATTATAATGTTGCGAAAACATATATCATGGACTTAAATAAATATTTAGGTAATTATAAAGATTATGATTTAGCTCAAGTATATCGTGATTGTCAGTTATTAAATAATGTACCTGATATGAATGTTGATGAGAATAGATTTAAAGCATTAAAGAAAGAAGCTATTCAAATACCTTCATATTCATATTTTAAGAATGATTCAATTCATTTAATATCTGCTGCTAAGATTTTCTATAAGAAGGATATTGATTTATATACTTCAACACTAGAAAGAATATATGAAAGATTTGTAGCAATTTATAATGAAATAGATTATTTATACAATTACCAGGAATTAATGTCTATCATTGAAAAGATGAAGAAGTATAATTGCATTAGTTTCTTACATAAGTATTTAGATTTAGAATTACCTATTATGGAAATTGGTGATTGTTATAAGAAGACATTCTCTAAGCAAAAGATTGAAGAAATTCATAAACAACATGAAGAATTTATGAATTTTGATAGAGCATCTACTGACGATATTATTAATGAATTTAGAGATTTAGATGAAAGAATTCTACATATCAATAGAGATTTCATTATTGCTGAAAACTCTCAAATGAGACAGGTTGATATTGTTGAAGGTTCTCAATTTAAGCTATTGGATAAGGAATATAATAAGACAAGACGTCAGCTTCCAATTAGAACATTGCTTGAAAAGACATTTGAATTAGCTCTAGAAATTAAGCCAGTATTCTTAATGTCTCCACTTTCTGTATCAACATATTTAGCGTCTCAATTAAATATGTTTGATGTAGTTATTTTTGATGAGGCATCTCAAATTTTTGCGTGTGATGCATTTGGTTCAATTTATAGAGCTAAACAGTGTATCGTTATTGGTGATACAAAGCAAATGCCACCAACATCATTCTTCCAAGCATCAGCTGAAACTATTGGTTCTCAGGTAGATGATGAGGTACAAGAGGAAGAAAATGACTTAGATTCAATTTTGGATAAGGCATCCGAATTATTCGAAACAAAGAGCTTAAAGTGGCATTATAGAAGCCGTACAGAGGAATTAATTGTATTCTCTAATAATAACTTCTATAAATCTAATTTAATTACAATTCCTCAATCACATCACCATGAAAGAGGATTTGGTATTGATTATTACTATATTCCAGATGGAAGATATGATACAACAAGCCGTACAAATCCACTTGAAGCACAAGCTATTTGTGATATGGTATTTGATCACTTAGATAAATCAAGACAATCTGTTGGTGTTGTTGCATTCTCAAATGTTCAAGCTGAATTAATTCAATCATTAATTGATAAGAGATTGAAGAAACAACCAAAATATGAAAAGTTCTTTGATCCTGAACTTGAAGAACCAGTATTCGTAAAGAATCTAGAATCAGTTCAAGGTGATGAACGTGACCGTATTATTTTCTCTATTTGTTATGGATATAATAATGAAGGTAAATTCTATCAAAGATTTGGACCATTAAATGCATCAGGTGGTGAAAGACGACTTAATGTTGCTATCACTCGTGCTAAGATTAATGTTTCTGTAGTCGCGTCCATTCATTATGATGATATTAAGGATAATCCTAATAGTGAGGGTGTAACTAGATTAAAGGAATACTTAAAGTTTTCTGAAAATGTTGTTGATGATAAGAATTATGAAGAAGATCATTCTGGAACAGTAAGATCTATTATTGATAGAATTGAAAGCATTGGTTATAAGGCAGTAGTAAATTATGGTTATTCTGCATTTAAGGTTGATATCGCTGTTAAAAAGGATGAAGATTTCATTTTAGCTATCATGATTGATGGTAGAAGTAATTATTCATCTAATTTATCAGATAATTACCGTCTTGAAAGAATGTTACTAGAACGTCAAGGATGGAAGTATTATAAACTATTTACTACATCTTGGATTGAAAATCCTGATAAAGAGTTTGAAAGAATTAGAGCTGCTTTAGAAGGAACATTAGTGGAAGGTGTAGAATATGAAAGCCATACTGACGATATTTCATATTTAAGACGTGATGGTAATGAAGATGTAATCGATATGAGTTATGCTATTTATGACTTCTTAGATAGAACAAGAGGTAAAAGAGCATATCAGCATGGTGGAATGCCTGCATTAGTAAAAGAAATAATTAGAGTTGAAACCCCTATTCATAAAGATTTCTTATTTAAGAGATGTGCTGATATTTTGGGAGTAGAAAAGATTAATCAAGATTTTAAGGATCAAGTATTAAATGCCTTACCTGAAAGATTGTTAAAGATTGACGATTTCTATTTCAATTTCAAGGTATCAGACATTAAATTAAGATTAGAATCTGGACGAGATGTATCTCAAATTTATGTCGATGAATTAGCAGATGGTTTATATAACGTTGTTATTAAAAACAATGGTATTAGTGAGGCTGGTTCATTTAAGACAGTTGTTAATATGCTAGGCTTTGATAAGGTTACTGCTCAATCAAAGAAAATCTTATTAGAAGCATTAGATCATTTAATTTTAGACCATAAGGTTGTTGAAACAGATGGAAATATCTATCTAGTAAAGTAAGGAGCTGAAGCTACTATGGAAGACAAAATAAGAATAAAGGTTGTTGGCCTTGGTGGCTTTGGACTTTCTACAGTAGAATTAATGAGTAAAAATGTAGTAGGAGTTGACTTTTTAGGTTTATCTAATAAGCATCCTATTATCAATGACTCAAACTTATCAGAAAAAATCCTTCTTGGTGGTGGTGTAACTACAAACCATTCACCAGAGTTGGGAAAGAAAAGAGTATTAGATTCTCAAGAAGAAATAACTAAATCATTAGAAGGATATGATGTAATTATTATAGTTACAGCATTAGGCTTTGGTACTGGTACTGGTGGTGCTCCACTTGTTGCAAGTATCGCAAAGAATTTAGGTGCTTTTACAATTGGTGTATGCACTATGCCATTTGCCTTTGAGGGTGCTAATAAAGATGCTGTTGCTAAAATTGGTTTATTCCAATTAAAAGCAATATGTGATTCTATTTTAGTATTCTCTAATCAAAAGCTAATTAAAGGACTTACTAAGCCTCAAGATGGTGTAGAAGAGAAGCTAATGAATGTTAAAAATCAAATTAGATACATGGTTAGTTCTTTAGTAAATATGGTTAATTATTCAAAGGGCATAAGCATGAATGGACTTGATTCATTAAAAAGATTATTCATATCTAGTAAAGAAATGTTTTTTGGGTGTGGAGCTGTAATGGGAGAATTCCAGGCAGTATCAGCATTAAGACATGCCATCAAATCTGATTTATTAGTTACATCACTATCTAATGCTAATAGGATATTATTAACTATTGATTATAAAGAAGAAATATCAAAAGAGACATTAGATTTATTATATGATGAAATATATAATATCACTGGTGAAAATGTTGATATTATCTATACATCATCAGTTAATCCTGAGTCTATGGGAATATTATTTGTTTCAATATTCGCAACAGGTGAAGATCTTAAAGAATCTAATAAGATTACATCTGACTTCGATAAGCTTAAGGATGCTATTAATCCTAATAATTTCTTATAAAAAATAAAATCCGATTGCTCGGATTTTTTATTTTGATTAGTTATTATAAGTTGCAATAGCATTAACTACCAAAGTAGCTAATTGCTTTGATAAATCATCAAGCGACACACTCTTATCTGAATTGAACCATTGATAATAAGTATTTAATACACCAGATGCAATGAAGATAGAAGCATATTCAACTGTAACACCATTTGGTAATTTAACTTGTGATAATAACTTTTCAGCATATTCACTAAATAGACTAATTAATTTTTTAATTAATTGTGAATCGTAATTTAATTTCATTAAAACTGAATAGAATTCCATGTTTGCATTTAGAACTTCTGATATTTTTCTAAAAATCAAAAAATGTTGATTTGGAGTTCCATCTAAATTAATGCTCTTTACTGTTTCATTAATTGATGCAACCATCTCATTTTCAATTTCATTTAGGATTTCGTAAGTACCATTATAATAATTATAAACTGTCTTTCTATCTACATCGGCAACGTCGGCTATGTTTTTAATAGTAATATCATTAATATCCTTAGTTGCTAGAATAGACATAAAAGCTCTTTTGATTGCTTTTTTAGATTTTAAGACTCTTCGGTCTTGTTTTTTGATATTTTCTTCCATTAACGAACACCTCTAATTACATTTTACCACAAAAATACGATTAATACAAAATAATTCTACAAACGTGTATTATTTCACTTTTAGGTATATCTTTTTATAAAAAATACTAATTTATTTTTGATTTAAATTGTATAATAAAATAAAGGGAGTAGCGATAATGAAAAAAATAGCTATTATAGGAATGGGAAAAATGGGCAGTAAATATGCCAAAATGATATTAGAGGATAAAAGCTTAGGCTATGAATTAGTAGCTTCAACTAGAATAAGAGAAAAGAATGCTTTAAAGCTAAAGGATTATTTAAATAATTTTAAAATTTATGAAAGTGATTCTGATTTATTCAAAGGTTTTGATGATAAGGAGTTTGAATGTGATACTATTTTAGTTGCTACTCCACATTATCAGCATAAATATTCTGTAATAGAGGCTTTTAAAAGAAATCTAGATGTTTTATGTGAAAAGCCTGCAGGTGTATATCTTAAGGATGGAAGAGAAATGCTTGAATGTAGAGGTAATAACCAATATGGTTTTGTTTTTCATCAAAGAAGATATCCAATCAATGTATTTTTATATGATATTTTAAAATCAAATAAATATGGAAAAATTAAAAGAGTAAACTATATAGTTACAGACTGGTTTAGAACAGATGCTTATTATAAATCTGATTATTGGAGAAGCACATATAAAACAGATGGAGGTGGAACATTATTAAATCAATGTCCACATTCATTAGATTTAATGTGCCATCTATTTGGTATGCCCAAAAGAGTTAGGGCATATTGTAATGAAGGTAAATACCACGATATTGAGGTTGAGGATGATGTTACTGCATATCTAGAATGGGATGGTGGTGTAACAGGTGTATTTATAGCATCAACAGGCGAAATACCAGGTATTAATAGAATGGAAATATCTACTGATAGAGCAATCATTAGAGTATATAGTAGTTACATAGAAATAATATCTAGTGAACATGATGATAAATATTATTTAGATATGCCTAATGAAAACTTTAAACAGGACTTAAATATAGAAAAATATGAATTTGAAAAGAATGATGCTTATTATGAAGTTATTAAAGAATTTAATGATGGTAATTTAGTGGCAAGCGGGGAAGATTCTTTAATGTCATTATATTTATCTAATGCGATGTATTTATCATCTTGGAAGAATAAGGATATACTTATATATGATATTAATTCAAAAAAAGAATTAGAATTTGAAAAAGAATTTGAACTAGAAATGAAAAAACATATAAAGGGGTAAATTATGAAAAACTATTGCTTAATCACAGGTGCATCTTCAGGAATGGGAAAGGATTTTGCTAAAGCTTTATCAGAAAAATATAATTTAATTTTAGTAGCTAGAAGAGAGGATAGATTAGTTGAACTGGCTGATGAGCTAGATACTGAATGCATTATTAAACCACTAGATTTATCTAAAAGAGAAAATATTGAACAATTATTTAGAGATATTAGAGATTTGAAAATAGAAGTATTTATCAATAATGCTGGATTTGGTTTGGCAGGAGACTTTATAGAAACTGATATTGATAAAGAAATTCAAATGATTGATGTTAATGTAAAAGCTTTATATTTATTAGATAAATTAATTCTTAAAAAGATGAAGGATGATAGCATTAATGGATATATTTTAAATGTAGGTAGTGTAGCTGGTATTTTAAGATGTGGTCCTTATATGTCTCAATATTACGCTACAAAGTCTTATGTAGTTTCCTTAACTTTAGGTATTAGAAGAGAACTAAAGGAAGATAAGTCAGGTATTTATATTGGATGCTTATGTCCAGGTCCTGTTGATACTGAATTTAATGAAGTGGCTGATGTAACATTTGCATTAAAGGGAATTTCAAGTGTTAAATGCGTTGAATATACTATAAAGAAAATGAAAAGGAGAAAGGCAGTTATTGTTCCTACATTCTCATTAAGATTCATATTATTCTTTAGAAGATTTCTATCCAATAATGCCATAGCAAGATTTGTGGCTAAACAACAAAAGAAAAAAATAGCTAAATAGGAGGTATTTTATGAGTGAGATAACATATGCTATAAGATATTTTTCAAGAGAAGGAAGTACAAAGAAGCTTGCTGATGCGATTGCCGAAGAATTAGGCATTATCGCATATGATGTCAATGAACCAATTGTTGATCCAGTCGATGTGTTATTTTTAGGTGGGGCAGTTTATAGAAATGATTTAGATATTGAATTTAGGAGTTTTATTGAAACATTAGATAGTGAATTAATTGGCGAGGCTGTAGTATTTTCTATTTCATCTGGTAATAAGATGCCTTATGATGTTGTTAAAATCTTATTAGATGAAAAGGGAATTAAATTAAGTGAAAAGACTTATTTCTGTAAGGGTAAGAAATTATTCATGAATGCTGGACATCCAGATATTGATGATTTAAAAGCAGTTAAGATTTTTGCAAGAGGAATTGCAAGATCAAAGGAAGAACAATGAGTCTATTTAAGCATAAGAAACAGGAAGTTAAAAAATACGATACAGAAAATTTGATTCCAGTTATTCATGCCTCTATATGCAGTGGTGAAATGGTAGTAGGCTTTAAGGATAAAAGAGACGGTAAGTTTACAGAAATGATGCTAATTGAGTCACAAAGTGATTTAGAAAAGTTTAAAAAACTCTATGATATTAAAGAAGAAATAAAAAAAGAGTATTAAGGTGTTTAATATTTCTAAATTTTTAGTATAATATAATTAACAGTTAAAATACTAAATTTAATAGAATGGAGGTGTGGGAAATGATAACAGAAAATTTCGTAATTGATGTTTTCAAGGATGCCGATGAAGATGCAGTTATTTCAATTTTATCTAACAGTGAGGTGAAGAATAACTACATTTGTTATGATCTTGACTATGATGGGCTTAAGAAGAAGTTTAAACAGCTAAAACTTGATTCAAAAATTAAGATTCATTATGCAAGAGCAGTTTTTAAAGATAACAAAGTAGTAGCTATTGTTAATGATGTACACCAAGAAAAAGATAAAATTGAAATTGAAATAGCAGTATTACCTGAATTTCAAAAGAGTGATATTATTGCAGAAATCCTTAATGCAGTAACTGATGAACTTATGAATAAGAAGGGATTCTCAGAGGTACTTACATACTGTTTCTCTAATTATAAGGAGCTAAGAGAAGCTTTAGAAAAAGCTAATTATACTAAGCTTGAAAAAGAAGAAACATTCATGTATAGAGGAAATGATGTTAAGTGTCTATTCTATGAAATCAAAAGATAATTGAAAGCTAATAAAGCACCATCGGGTGCTTTATTTATTTTATATAGCCAGTGCGTATAGTACTGGCATTTTGGCTTATATTTATGTTATAATATTAAAAATATGTTTTTTAAAAAATAGGAGGTATTATTATGCGTGCGACTATGGAATCTCTTTTTTACGTAATTTATTTCCTATTTGTGACATTTTTTGGTACTTATTTACTAATAAATAAAAAGAAAAATGTTTCGTTTTTATACATAGGATTAGCCTTTTTATTATTAGGTTTTGGGGATTTATTTCATTTGGTTCCAAGATCTATTGGTTTATTTTCTAATACATTAGATAATCCATCCGATACTTTAGCTTTATGGCTTGGTCTTGGTAAATTTATAACATCTATTACAATGACGTTCTTTTATTTGTTATTTTATTGTTTCATACATAAAAGAACAGATAATAAGAGAAAATTATATATTGATATAATTGTATATGCATTAATTGGTACAAGAATAATATTATGCATATTACCACAAAATAAATGGTTTACTAATGAATTTACATTATGGATTGCCATTGTTAGAAATATACCATTTACAATATTAGGAATAATTATTATTTTGCTAACATTTAAATATTTAAGAAGTGTAAAGTATTATAAGCTTGCATATTTAACTATTATTCTATCTTTTGGTTTTTATCTACCTGTAGTATTAGTAGCTAATAAATATATGTGGGTTGGATTACTAATGATTCCAAAGACAGTTTGTTATCTATGGCTTGCAGGGTTAGCATTCTTAGATTCTAAGAATTATGAATAAATAAATTTAAAAAATGAAGTGAGGTGAGTGAATTGGGATATAACATTTATACACAGGTTTGTGGTTTGGCTATTTCAATTGTTATTTTGCTTTTCTTTTTAACTCAGAAGAAGCTTAAAACAAAAAACGAAAGAAACTTTAAATTTATATTGTATGGTTCAATATTATTATTTATTTCAGATATCGTATCTACAATATGTATATATGAAATACCTGATCACTTATTCACTTTAATCGTTTCAAAGGCTTATTTAGTAATTATTGTTGGTATTCTATATTTGACTTTAATTTATGTGGCTGGTGCTACATTTCCTAAAAAGGAATATAGGGTAATAGAAATATTATCATATGTATTTTTAACTATAGCCGCGATTATCATTTCACTTTTAGAATTAAAAATTGTAAGCGCAACAGATTATATCTATACTGAAGGTCCGTCTGCGATATTTAGTTATATTAATGCAATGTGTATCGTTATTATCATTTCACTTTTAGCTATTATTTATCGAGAGAAGATGAATAGAGATAGATCTAGATTAATTATTTTATGGATGTGTATTTGGGTATTATTTGCCGCTATTCAATTAATATTCCCTAAAGTATTAATAGTAAGCTTTGCTGTAAGTATTGGATTAATAACTATCTTCATTAAATTTGAGGATTTAGAAGGAGAAATTGATAAAAGATCAGGCTTATTTAATTTCTATTCTTACTTAAATTATGTAGCTGATTTAAAAAGATTAGGAAAAAAGGCTGGATTAGTATATTTAAAACCAGTAGATTCTATTTCAATTATTGATGAAAAAACAGCTGAGGCTGGAAGAAGACAATTAAATGCTAGATTAGAAAAAATAAAAAATGTTAGTGCATTTACTTATGAAGATAAATACTTATTGGTTTTTGATGGCGAAAACCAAATTAGAGTAACAAAACTATTACTTAAGGCAAGAAGAGATATTTATTTTGTTGGAAAATATTATGAATCATTTTATTTTAATGATATTACAAAATTAAGTGATCAAAATGATATAAATTCTATTATTTCATATTCTAAAGAAAAACTTAAAAACGAAAATAAGCCTAATCACATGATTACAGATGCAATGATTTCTGATTATTATTCAATTGGTGTTATGGAAAAACTAATTGATGATTGCATAATAAATGATAGAGTATTAGTTTACCTACAGCCTATTTATTCAACAGCTAAAAAGAAATTTGTTAGTGCAGAAGCTTTATGTAGATTATTAGATGGAAATGGAAATATTATTCCACCATACCTATTTATTCCTGTTGCCGAAAAAAATGGTAGTATCAATAAATTAGATGAAATAGTATTCGATAAGGTATGTAAATTTATAGCTAGAAATAATATGGAAGAATTAGGACTAGATTATATTGAAACTAATTTAAGTGTTGTTCAGTTATCTGATACTGATTTGGCTGATAAATATTTAGAAATAATTGATAGAAATAAAGTTGATACTAAATACATCAATTTAGAAATAACTGAATCAGCAGGTATCGAACAAATTAATTCATTAATGGATAATTTAAAGAAATTAAAATCAAAAGGTATTTCATTATCACTTGATGATTATGGTACTGGTTATTCTAATTTAAATTATGTTGTTACAATGCCTGTTCAAATTATTAAATTTGATAAGAAAATGACAGATGAATATTTTGCCGGTTCTAAAGCTAGATTCGTAATGGATTATTCAATTAGAATGTTTAAAGCATTAGATTTAAAGATTGTTAGTGAAGGAGTTGAAACAAAGACTCAATTAGACGCACTTGCAGAACTTGGTGTTGATTATATTCAGGGCTATTATTTTTCTAAGCCACTTCCAATGAATGAGTTTATCGAATTCATTAATAAAAATAAAGAAAAGGTATAGAAATTTTTCTATACTTTTTTTATTCTCTTTGGTATAATTACTTGACTGATTATTTTCGGAGGTTATTATGAAGATTGCAAATTATAAAGGTCTAAAGATTGGAAGAAATGAATTTGTTCCTGTTAGTAAGGAAGAAGTTAATAAGGAAATAGAAGCATTATTACAAAGCAAGATTTCAACAAAGGAAAAGGAAGGAAAATCATCAAATGGTGATATTGTTAATATCGATTTTGAAGGCTTCTTAGATGGTGTTGCTTTTGAAGGTGGTAAGGGAGAAAAGTATGATTTAGAGTTAGGCTCTAATTCATTTATCCCAGGCTTTGAGGATGCGTTAATTGGATATGAAAAGGGTGCTAATGTAGATGTTAATGTTACATTTCCAGAAGAATATCATGAAAAGAGCTTAGCTGGTAAGCCAGTTGTATTTAAGTGCTATATTCATTCTGTTAAGGAAAAGGTCGAGTCTAAACTTGATGATGATTTAGCAAAGGAATTTGGTATTCCAACTGCCGATGAATTATTAAAAGAGTTAGAACGTCAAATGAATTTAAAGAAAAAGAATGAAGAAGATAATGAATATTTAGATAAGCTTGTTAAAGAAATCTTAAAGGATTCTACAATTGATGTAGAAGATGATAATGTAAAATCTAGAATTGATGAAATGGTTGGCTATTATGAACAAAATATAGCTCAATATGGTATGGACTTTAATACTTATTTACAAATGGCTAATAAGACTTTAGAACAATTTAGAGATGAGTTAACAGCAGAGGCAATAGAAAGTGTTCAATCTGATGTTTTATTCAATGAAATTGCGAAATTAGAAGGTATTTCTGTGACTGATGAAGAATTAGAGCATGAGATTAGCTTATATAAATCTTATTACAAGATGGATGATGCAACATTCGAACAATTCAAAAATGAAAAGAAGAATGATGTTCAATCTGAGATTTTAAGAAGAAAAACAGCCAATGTTTTACTAGATAACAATAATTAGTTTGAAAAAATAGCCTATGAAAGCCTATTGCCTTTTTAGGCTATTTCTTTTTTTAATAACATAAGTTATTATTGAAATGTTTTCATATTTAAAACTAATTGTATCTTGATAAAATTATGATATAATGTTAAAGGATAAAATTTTTTGTGGAGAAAGATTTATGAGATTTGGTGTATTAACATCTGGTGGAGACGCTCCTGGAATGAATGCCACAATACGTGCTGTTGTAAGAGCAGGTATTGCAAATGGCGATCAAGTATTTGGTATCTATGATGGCTATAGAGGTCTAGTAGAAGGAAAAATAGTTGAATTTTCAAGAAAAGACGTTTCTGAAATATTAAATAAGGGTGGTACTATTTTAGGTACTGCTAGATTACCTGAATTCAAATATGAGCAGGTAAGAGCATTAGCTGTAAAACAGCTTATTAAACATGATATTGAAGCATTAATTTGTATTGGTGGAGATGGAACCTATACTGGTGCTTTAAGACTTCACGAAATGGGTATTAAAACTATTGGTATTCCTGGTACAATCGATAATGATATCGCATCAACTGATTTTACTATTGGATTTTCAACAGCTTTAAATACTGCATGTGAGGCAATAGATAAATTAAGAGATACATCATCATCTCATCAAAGATGTTCAATAATTGAGGTTATGGGACGTCATTGTGGCGATCTTGCATTGTATTCAGGTATTTGCTGTGGTGCTGAGTATATTATCACAAATGAGACAGGCTTAGATAAGGATGATTTATTAGCCAAATTAAAGGCTAATAGATTAGCTGGTAGAAGGCATGCCATTGTTGTAATATCTGAAAACATGACAGATGTTTATCAATTAGCTAAAGAAGTAGAAACTTATTCTGGCTATGAATGTAGAGCTACTGTTTTAGGATATGTTCAAAGAGGTGGTGCTCCTACCCCTGAGGACAGATTACTTGCCGCAAGACTTGGTAAGTATTCAGTTGACCTTCTACATGAAGGTGTAACAGGAGTAGCAGTTGGTGTTAAGAAAAATGAGCTCCATTATACACCAATTGAGGAAGCATTAGCTATGCAAAATGAGCCAAATGAGGAGCTACACAAATTAGTTTTAAAAATTTCTTAAAAAAAGGGGAGAAGAGAAAATGAAAAAGACAAAGGTAGTATGTACAATTGGTCCTGCTAGTGAGCAAAAGGACTGTTTAGAGAAGTTAATCGGAACAGCAAGAATGAACGTTATGCGTATGAATTTTTCTCATGGTGATTATGATGAGCAAGGATTCAGAATTAAGAACGTTAAGGCTTTAAATGCTGAAAAGGGTTGGTTCACAGGTATGGCTCTTGATACTAAGGGTCCTGAAATTAGAACTGGTGAATTAAATATGTCAGATGCTGAAGGTTATAAGGGTGTTCAAATCAATGCTGGTGACAAGGTTGTTATCACTATGGATTATTCTTATAAGGGTGGTAAGCAAGAAGATGGTTCTGTAAAGGTATCAATTTCTTATGAAGGATTATATGACGATGTACAAATCGGCAATAAGATTTTATTTGAAGATGGTTTATTACAATTAGTTGTTAAGGGCAAGGATGAAGCTAATAGAGAATTAATCTGTGAAGCTTTAAACAGCCGTAAGTTAAAGAATAAGAGAAACTGTAATGTTCCAGGCGTTATCTTAAATATGCCTTATATTTCACCAAAGGATAAGGCTGATATGGAATTCGCTTGTGATCAAGACTTAGATTTCATCTTCGCTTCATTCGTTCGTCGCGCTGATGATATTAAGCAAATTAGAGATATTTTAGCTCGTAAGGAAAACACTCATATTAAGGTTATTTCTAAAATTGAAAACCAAGAGGGTGTTAAGAACATGGAAGAAATCATCAAGTTATCTGATGGTGTAATGGTTGCTCGTGGTGACTTAGGTGTTGACGTTGATGCTTGGGATTTACCAGAAATTCAAAAGGATATGATTTTCTTAGCACAATCTCAAGGTAAGATTGTTATTACTGCAACTCAAATGTTAGACTCTATGCAACAAAATCCAAGACCTACTCGTGCAGAAGTATCTGACGTTCATAACGCAGTATTAGATGGTACATCAGCTACAATGTTATCTGGTGAATCTGCTCAAGGTGATTATCCATTCTTAGCTGTTGATTACATGTCTAAGATTGATGAGAAGGCTGAAGAGTCAATTGATCATGAACAAATGATTAACAATGTTGTATACAACAAGGATGAAATGAATGAGACTGATGCTTTAGGTTTAGCTGTAGCTACAATCGCTATGTCATTTGATATCGCAGCTGTAGTTGCTGAGGGTGATGTTGAATTAGCTATGAACATTTCTCAATTTAGACCAGATGCAGATGTATTCTTCGCTGTTGCTACACCATCTGAGGCTAGAACATTATCAGTAGTTTGGGGTATCCAAGCTGTAGTTGGTACATTAGCTGACGCTGAAGCTGCTGCTAAGGCTGCTTTAGATATTCAAGCTGGTTCAACTATTATCAAAGTTTCTGGTAAGAAGTTCGAAATCGTTGAGGTTGAATAATTAATATAAAAATTATGGCTTAGGTTAAATCCTAAGCCTTTTTTCTCATATAAATTATTTTGTGTTACTTTTTCCTTTCAAAAATGTGGTATGATTATTATAATAAATTGTAGTAAAGATATTTTATACTAAAATGGTAGGAAAAGGAGGTATTACTGTGTTTAAATTTATAAAAAGTGTTACATGGATTATAAAAAAGAACTGGTGGAAGTACCTTCTTGTTTTATTCTTTGGTATAACAATTGCTATATTGAATTTATTCCCTGCAAGAATAGTTGGTAGTTTAACTGGTGGTATTGAAAAAGGAATTGTAACTAAAGATTTCTTAATCTATGATATTTTAATTCCATTTTTATCTATCGTAGTTGCAATCTATGGTATCCAAATAATAAGAAGAGATTGCATGAATTTATTAACTACATCTATCTATCACATGTTACATGAAAGATATATGGATAGTATTTTAAAACAAGATGGAACATTCTTTGAAAGATTCCAATCAGGTGATTTATTATCTAGAGCATTAGGTGATATTAATCAGGTTAAGTTTTCTGCTGGTAATAGATTATTAAATATCTTTGTAGAACTTTTAACAGTAGTAGTAACATTCGTTGCGATGATTTTAATTAATCCATTACTTGCTTTATGTTGCTTCATACCTTTAACATCTATTTTAATTGCTAATATCTTACTTAAGGCAAGAGTTCAACGCAATTGGAAGATAGTTAGAGAAAAGAATGCTGAAATGAGTAATGTTGTTCTTGAAAGTATCACTAACGTAAGAACTATTAGAGCATATTCTAAGGAAGAAGAAAATTATCAAAAGAATTTGAAATATAGTAAAGTTGCTTATGAAACTGAAGTAAAAAATTTAAGAATTAATGTTATTTTCCAACCATTATTCCAATTCATAGTTGCGATATCTACATTAATTTGTTTCGGTTTAGGTGCTTATTTTTATTACATTGGATATATAACTAAGTTATCTGATTTAGTTACATTTAATATGTATTTAGGTTTATTCCAGTCACCACTTACAAGAATTGGTAACATGATCAATAATTTCTATCAATCATTAATTTCAGCTGAAAGATTAAATGAAATATATAATTCTAATACTGAAATTGAAAGTGGAGATACAGAATTATCTGAGTTTAATGATATTGAGTTTAGAGAATTCTCATTTAAATATCCTACTGATAGTAATTATGTATTAAAAAATATTGATTTAGATATAAGATTAGGAAAAACTATTGGTATTGTAGGTAAAACTGGTAGTGGTAAGTCTACATTAGTAAGACAATTAGTAAGACAATATCCTACAGAAAATAATGGTATTTATATTAATGATATAGCTATTGAGAATTATAAAAAGGAAAGCATTAGAACACATGTTGCTTATGTTCCACAAGAACATGTACTATTCTCAAGAAGTGTATTAGATAATGTTGCGATGGGTAAGGAAAATCCATCAATTGAAGATATTAATAAAGCTATAATGTTAGCAGATTTTGATAAGGACGTATCGTATTTAGCTGATGGCTTAGATACAATTGTTGGTGAATATGGCGTTACCTTATCAGGTGGTCAAAAACAACGTCTAGGTATAGCAAGAGCGTTACTTAGAGATGCGGATATTTTAATATTAGATGATTCATTATCAGCTGTTGATGGTAAGACAGAGGCTAATATTATCTCTAATTTAAAAAAATATAGAAATGGTAAAACAAATATTATTGTTTGTCACAGAATGAGTGCTGTAGAACATGCCGATGAAATTATCGTTATGGATTCAGGTAAGATAAAAGAACGTGGTACCCATAAGGAATTGATGGCTATCAATGGTTGGTATGCAAAGCAGTATAGAACTCAAAAGATGGAAGAAGGTGATTCTTATGGCATCTAAAAAGACTGTCATGAAAAAGAAGGCCCTTCTAAGTAGAACAATTCCGTATATTAAAAAGGAATATAAGCTAGTTTTATTAACATTTATTTTAACAATAATAACTGCATTATTATCAGCAAGTACCCCATTTGTTACAAAGGCAATATTAGATAAGTTCTTACCTAATTCTGACTATAAAATGGTAACAAATATGCTAATCCTATATAGTTCAATTGTTGTAGTCTTATTTATTGTTAGATATTTATTCCAATTCATTAATAACTTAACAGGTATGAGAATTGAAAAGAGAATCAGAGAAGATGCAATGTATAAGGTTAACTTATTACCTGTTGATTATTTTTCGTTAGAACCAGACGGAAAGATAGTTGCTAAAATAACATCTGATTCAAATGGTATTAGAGTATTCTATGTAAAGATGTTTGAAATCTTTAATGCTATTATTAATATCATCATTGTTTATGCTGGCGTAATTATAATGGAACCAATGCTAGGATTAATTATTTTAGGTTTAGTTCCAATCTTAATTTTATGGATTACAATTTATCGTAAGTGGGTTCATAAATATTTTGTTAATACAAGAGAAATAGGATCTAGAATTACTGGTAAATTAAATGAAAATATCACTGGTGCGATGATTATTGAGGTCTTCAATAAAGAAGATGATATTAATAGGGAATATAATGATTTAACATGGAATTATGTTAAAAATGAAAGAAAGGCGCAACAATTAAATAATGCCTTTGGATTTGAATTATTGCAATTCTTAAAGAGATTAGCTGAAATAGTCTTATTAATGTATTTAGGATTTGAGGCTATATCAGTTGGTGGTACTGTGTTAACTATAGGTCTAGTAGCTGCGTTAGTAGAAAACTTAGATAAGATGATTAATCCATTTACAACTATCTTTGATAGTTTAAATGAATTAGAAGATGCGATGGTTGGTGCGACTCGTTGTTATCTATTCATTGATGAAGTAAATGATACAATGACTTTAGAAGGAGAATTATCTCCTAAACTAGCTGGTGATGTTGAATTTAATAATGTTTCATTTGAATATGTCGCTAATACTCCAATATTAAAGAATTTCACATATAAAGCAAATCGTGGAATGACTGTTGGTATAGTTGGCGCAACCGGAGCTGGTAAGTCAACATTAATGAATTTATTATTAAGATATAATGATTATCAAAGTGGCAGTATTAAAATTGATGGCTATGAAATAAAGAATTATAATAAACAATCATATAGAGAAAATATGGGTATTGTTCTTCAAACTCCATCTCTATTTGCTGGTACAATTAAATCTAATGTCACATTAGAAAGAGATTATTCAGATGAAGATGTTAGAAATGCTTTAATTCAAGTTGGAGCTGAGGATTTATTATTAAAGAATAATAATGATATTAATGCCCATGTATCATTTAGAGGTGAAAACCTATCATTAGGTGAAAAGCAGTTAATATGTTTTGCAAGAATAATATTAAGAAATCCTGCAATATTAGTATTAGATGAGGCTACAGCTAATATAGATTCAGAAACTGAGGCAAAGATTCAAAATGCAATGCATGTAATTTCTAAAAAGAGAACTACATTTATCATTGCTCATAGATTATCTACAATTAAAGATGCTGATGAAATTATCGTTATGGATCATGGTGATATAGTTGGTGTTGGAAAACATCATGATTTATATGAAACATGCGATATTTATAAGGATATGTACGATAGTCAGTTTAAGAATTTCAAAAACTAGTCCTATTTTTAATAAAAATAGGGCTTTTTGCTTTTTATATGATAAAATAGTATTCAGGAGTGATGTTAATGAAGACTAGGATTTTTATATCAAGTAAAACAAATCTTAATTATATTCGTTATGATTCTTCAATTGAGGTATTAAACGATATTATTTCATTTTATTCATATGAAGAATATGATGATTTCATTGATATGAATGATAATGATTTTTATATTAGATGTAAGAATGATTCGTTAGCTAAGCCTACTTTTAAATGTATGTCATATGATGACTTAGTAAAAAGAATTGACAAAGCAATTATCGATAAGGTTGATAAGGTAGTTTTCATAATAAATGAAAATGAAAAAGAATTAATAGAATTAATTGAAAAGATAATTGATGAGGATAGATATCCAGATATTTCATTAATTAAAACTAAGTTATTGTTATATCCATTTGATTATGCATTATTAGAAGCTAATAAGAGCTTTAAAAAAGATGGAAATATAGATGAATTAACTAAGAAGTTTAAAGAGGTTGAAGATAAATTTAAACTTTATATTTTTACTCCAGAACGTGATATTCTACCTACAATTTCAAAAATTGATTACGATGAGGATATATTAGAAGTCAAAAAGGGAGTGCTTTATGAATGTAATAAGGATGGTGTAGTGCTTTTAAAGAAGTATAAGAATAAATATCCATTCGATTATTTAGTAAAGTCAATCACTACTGAAATTGCAGGAGTTGATGTCATTTCATTTATTCTTTATACTGATGCTTATTCTAAATATATTGAAATATTAGAAAAGCAGATTAAGGCTTTAAAGGCTGGGGATAAAATAATTAAAGAAGTGTTACCTGCGTATTATGGAAACATGTATGGTATTAATTCATTAATTGTTGGGTTCATAGTTAAAGAATAAGCTTTAGCTTAACTTGAAAACATATATTAATTATGTTAAAATTTATCTAGTTTTTTTATGTAAAAAGGAGCCATTTCATGAGGGTTTTAATTGTTGGTTTAGGACTAATGGGCGGAGCGTATGCTTATAAGCTTAAAAATAAGGGTTATAAGGTATACGCTACTGATATAAATAGGGAATCAATAGAATATGCAATATATAAGGGTTATATCGATGATGGGTCTTCTAAACCAGAAACACTTATCAAGAAATCTGATATTATTATTCTTGCGTTATATCCAAATTTGATTTTAGATTTTTTAAAGAAGTATTCTAAATATTTCAATGAAAATCAAATTATTACAGATATTTCAGGTGTAAAAACATCATTTGTATATGAGGCTGAAAAACTTGCACTACCTGCCGCTTATGTTTCTCATCACCCTATGGCAGGAAGAGAAAAGAGTGGAGTAAGCAATTCAAAGGATGTTTCATTTGATGGTGCTAATTTCTTAATTACTGTAACTCCTAATTCAAAACAATATGTTGTTGAAATATTAAAGACACTTGGTGTTGATTTAGGATTTGAAAGAATTAATGTAATTGATATTGAAAAGCATGATAATATGATTGGATTTACATCTCAATTGACTCACGCTATTGCCGTATCACTAGTTAATAGTGATCATGAAAAAGATACTAAATATTTTATTGGTGATTCTTATCGTGATTTAACAAGAATTGCTAAAATTAATGAAGTATTATGGAGCGAATTGTTCTTAGAAAATAAGGAAAATTTATTAAATCATATTGAATCATTTGAGCATGAATTAGATAAATTAAAGACTGCTTTAAAAGAAAATGATAGAGATAAATTAAAAGAATTATTTATCAATTCGACATCAATTAGAAAGGAAATGGATAAATAATGAAAGAATTACAAATAGAATTAAAAAACAATCCTTACAAAATTATTGTCGAAAATGGTTTATTAGATAAAATTTCTGATTACATTTCTGATGTTTATAAAGGAAATAAGATATTTATTATTACTGATGATAATGTAGAAAAATTATATTTAAAACAAGTAATGAATTCTTTAAGTAATTATACGGTTGATTATGTTGTTATTCCTCATGGAGAAGAATCAAAAACATTAAAATACTATGTATATGTATGTGAAGAATTATTAAAGAAGGATATTAGAAGAAATAATTTATTAATAGCACTAGGTGGCGGTGTAATTGGAGACTTGACTGGGTTCGTTGCCGCAAGCCTATATAGAGGTATTCCTTATGTTGGAATTCCTACATCTTTATTATCACAAATGGATTCATCTATTGGTGGTAAGACTGCAATTGATTTTTATAATAGAAAGAATATCTTAGGTGCTTTTAAGCAACCACTTAGAGTATTAATTGACCCACTTACATTAAAGTCTTTAGATGATAGAGAATTTAATAATGGTATGGGTGAATTAATTAAGCATGGTGCTATTGGCAACAAGAAACTTTTAAATCTATTATTAGAAAAGCCTCAAATTGATGAGGATATCATCATTGAATCTTTAACTGTAAAGAAGAGAGTAGTTGAATTAGATGAATTTGATACTGGCGAAAGAATGAGTCTAAATTTTGGACATACATTTGGCCATATCATTGAAATGAAATATGGCTATAA
The DNA here is from genome assembly GCA_024690445.1 of Acholeplasmatales bacterium. The sequence continues at coordinate 13,682 of JAILPD010000098.1, read as the reverse complement.
GCATGGTGAAGCTGTCGCTATTGGTATGCTTATGGCATTAAAAATGGGTGAAGATTTAGGTATTACACCTAAGGATTGTTATCCTGTTATAAAGCAAATATTAGAATTATATAATTTACCAACAGTAGAATATGATTATAAAGAATATTTAGATGAAACATTCTATGATAAGAAAAATATTGCTGGTACTATCAATTTTATTTTCTTAAGTGAACTTGGTAAATATACTATTTATAAATTAACAGAAGAAAGAATAAAGGAGAAACTATAATGGATGTTATAATTACTCCTAATAAGCTTCATGGTGAGGTTATCATTCCTCCTTCTAAAAGCTTATCTCATAGAGCTATTATAGCTGCCTCACTTGCAAGTGGTAAAAGTAAAATATCCAATGTATTATATTCAAATGATATTAAGGCTACTATTAATGCCATGAGAGCTTGTGGAGCTAAAATAGAGGAATTTGAAGATTATTTAATAATTGAAGGTTCTAATGTAATAAGAAAAGAAAATATAATTGACGCTAATGAGTCAGGCTCAACTATTAGATTTATGATTCCTATCGCTTTAGTAGCAAATGAAGAGGTTACTTTTATAGGTCATAATCATTTAGTAAAAAGACCACTTGATACATTCTTAGAAATATTTGATAAGCAAGGTATTAAATATGAACGAGGAGAGGATTATTTACCTCTTAAAGTAAAAGGTGGCTTAAAGAGTGGTGAATTTACAGTAAGAGGAGATATTTCATCTCAATTTATTACTGGTTTATTATATGCACTTCCTTTATTAGATGGTGATTCTATAATTCATATTTCAACTGAGTTGGAATCTAAAGGATATATTGATTTAACTATTGATATATTAAAGATGTTTGGTATTGAAATTGAAAATAGAAATTATCAAGATTTTTATATTAAAGGTAATCAAAAATATAAGCCTTGTGATTATATAATTGAGGGTGATTATTCTCAATCTGCCTTTTTCTTAGTAGCAAATGCCCTAGGTGCAGATATTAAATTAAAGGCTATGGAAGAAAAATCACATCAAGGTGATAAGAAGATTATTGATGATATGAAAGCCTTTGGATTTGATTCTAAATTTAGTAATGGAGAATTAATATTAAGTGGAAATGAATCGAAAGGTGCTATAATTGATTTTTCTCAATCACCTGATTTAGGACCTGCATTAACTGTACTCGCTTCATTATCTAAGGGTAGAAGTGAATTTATTAATGCTTCAAGATTAAGAATTAAAGAATGTGATCGTATCACATGTATGAAAGAAGAGATTAATAAGCTTGGTGGTAATGTTACTGAGCTTCAAGATGGTATGATTATTGATGGAGTAGACATGCTTCATGGTGGAGTTGTTGATTCACATAATGATCATAGAGTTGCGATGTCACTTGCGATGGCAACATTAAAAATGGATGGAGAATTAAAGATATTAAATGCTTCATCTGTATCAAAGTCATTTCCACATTTTTGGAAAGTATTTGAAAGTTTAGGAGGTAAAATTAGGTATGAATAAATTAGAAGAAGCTAGAGAAATAATAAATGAAGTCGATGAAAAGATGATTGAATTATTTATTAGAAGAATGGCCGCTGTTAGATTGGTAGCTGAATATAAGCTTGAAAACAACATGCCTGTTTTAGACTCAAGCCGTGAAGGTGAAATCAAGGCAAAGAATTGTGAAATGCTTTGTAATAAAGTATTAGAAAAGTATTATTTAGAGTTTTTTGAAGGTGTTTTAAGATCATCTAAGGATTATCAATTCTATATGATTGAAGAATATCAAAAGAGAAATAAATAACCAAGGAGGATCTTATGAATCATATTGGACGCATATTTCAAGTAAATATTTTTGGAGAATCTCATGGCGGTGGTGTCGGAGTTTTATTAGATGGTGTTAAACCTGGTATTGAGCTTTCTGAATTAGATTTTTCTTATGATTTAGGAAGAAGAAAATCAGGTGGATTAGGAACAACACCAAGAATTGAAGATGATGAAATTATCATTGATAGTGGTGTCTTCAATGGCCATACAACTGGAGCTCCTATTTGTTTAAGATTTTTAAATAAGAACACAAAAAGTAAGGATTATTCTAATTTAGTTAAGCATCCTCGTCCATCTCATTCTGACTGGGTAGCTAAAGAAAAATATGACGCTTTTAATGATTATAGAGGTGGAGGACATTTTTCTGGTAGATTAACATTAGGTATTGTATCTGCAGGTGTTGTTGCTAAAAAGATATTAAATAATGTTACATTTGAAACTAAATTGATTAATTTAGGTGGAGAAACAGATCCTAAAAAGTACCATGATTTATTAAAGAAGATTACTGAAGAAAAGGATTCAATTGGTGGTATTGTATCTATTAAGATTGGAAATGTACCAGTTGGTCTTGGTGAGCCATATTTTGATTCATTAGAATCGACTATTTCTCATTTATTATTCTCTATTGGTGGTGTTAAGGGTGTTGAATTTGGTAGAGGCTTTGACGCAGTAGCGATGAAGGGTTCTGAATTTAATGACGCTATCATCAATGCAAATGGTAAAACAATCACTAATAATAATGGTGGTATCAATGGTGGTATTTCTAACGGTAATGAAATATTATTAAGAGTATTTGTAAAGCCTACACCATCAATTGGTATTGAACAAGAAACATATAATTTTGAAAAAGGTGAGGTTAGCACATTAGTAGTAGAAGGCCGCCATGACGCTGCTATTATATTAAGAGCTATGGTTGTACTTGAAAGCTGTTGTGCTATTGCCTTAGCAGATGCTAAATTAGTAAATGATGCATTAAAGAACAATTAAAAAAAGCCCTAGGGCTTTTTTATTTTGAATATGAGATGAAAATATCATCATTATAAATAAAATTGATGAATTCAAATAAATGATTTCCCCACGTTTCTTCATCATGGATACCATTTAAGTCGATGGATAATCTAACTCTATTGTTATTGTTTTTTAAATACTCATATAATTCCTTGGCAGAATCAATATAAATATTTTCATCATATGAATCATCGCTAGTTTCTTTGTTTCCTACATAGATGAATACGTCTTTATTTTTATCCTTATTTTTATTTAAGAATTTATAGAATTCATCCCTAAATAGGAATGTCGCAGTAGAAAAGGCACCAATATATTTAAACATATCTTTATATTTAAATCCTATATATAATGCAGTTACCGCTGCGAGTGAAGAGCCATAGATAAATCTATGCTCTTTTTCTTTATATGTATTGTAATTCTTTTCTATAAATGGAACGATAGTATTAATAAAATCATCACAGAAATTCATACATTCATTTAAATCTTGCTTATCCCATTCTTCAATAGGACTATTTACTATTTTAAAAGGAGAATATTCATTTACTCTTCCTAAATCAGAACCAGAATTATGAATAGCAACACCTAGAATTCTTTTTCCCATTTCTTTAGCTGCGATAGATAAGCATTTAGTAGCTCTTATTGATCTACCAAAGGCAGCATGTGAATCTAAAAAGGCGTTTTGACCATCTAGCAAATAAAAGGTATCAAATTGTATTCCATTTCGATATCTAGGACCAGATATCTCAAGCTTTACCTCACGATTTGATTTTGGTAAATAAAGAGTATAATACTCAATCATTTATATCACCAACCATATAAATAATTATACTCTTCTAGGCTATTTTAAACAAGAGAAGAAGAGAAAAGAAAAAGGAACACAAAATGTGTTCCTTGTAGATTCTTACAATTAAGCTCTGTTGTAGAATTCGACAATTAATTGCTCATTGATTTCTGGTAAGAATTCTGATCTTTCAGGCATTCTAACGAATGTACCAACTTGCTTGTCTGCATCAAATGCAACATATTCAGGACGAGCTAACTTAGCTGCTAATGCTTCCTTAACAATCTTTAAATCCTTTGAAGTTTCCTTCATAGCGATTGTTTGACCTGGCTTTACTCTATAAGAAGGGATATCTACCTTCTTACCATCAACTACGATATGACCATGGTTAACTAATTGTCTAGCTTGTGGTCTAGTTGAAGCGAAACCTAAACGATAAACTAAGTTATCTAATCTAGTCTCTAATACCTTAAGGAAGTTTACACCAGTCATACCTTCTAACTTAGAAGCTTCGTTGAAAGTCTTAACGAATTGCTTTTCAGATACACCATAAGTGAATCTTACCTTTTGCTTCTCAGCTAACTGTAAACCATATTCCTTTTGCTTTGTGCGCTTTGCACCATGTTGTCCTGGAGCTGTCTTTCTCTTAACTAATTCTTTACCTGTTTCAGAAATAGAATAGTTTAAACGACGAGAAACCTTCCAGCTTGAACCTGTGAATCTTGACATTTCTATGTCCTCCTATAAATATAATATTTTATTGGGGATAAATGTACTGGACCAAATCATTAGGATATCTTAAACTAAGCTTTCACCTGTAGGCAACGAAGATTACTAACTAAACCCGAAGGCTTTAAGATATTTACTAGTGAGAATGGACTGCTGCCTTTTACCCACGCCCTAAAATTATATCAAAGCAAGCACATGCTGTCAATTATTTTTTTATATTAATTATTTATTTCATCTAATAAATCAAGTAGTGCAATTACTGCATTGTAACAACACATATCACAAGCAGTTAAAACAATGCCAGTATCTATACCTTTGATTACTTTACAAATAGTTGCTTTAGATAATTCTTTGAATTTGTTGTATAAGATTTTTGAGTATTTAACTGTTCCTTGTTTTACAATTAATCCCAAGATTATATTAGCACCAATTAAAGCACCACATGTAGCTTCCATGGTTCCCATTCCAACTGCAAAACCAGAAGTAGAAGCTAATAAAGTATTTAAATCAGTATCAGTTAAATCATATAATGCACTAATTACTGCTTGAGCGCAGTTGCATTTACCTCTACCTTTTAATTCCTTAGCGTAATTTGCTCTTTCTATTGTTGTCATAAATTACCAACCAATCCTTTATTAATGATATTACATATAGCTTCTAAATTCTTTTTATCAGTTTCATCGAATCTATTAAGTGATGGCGAATCAATATCTAATAATCCATATAAATTATTATTTTTATCATATATAGGAATACATATTTCACTATTTGAAGCTGAATCACATGCTATATGCCCACTAAATTCATGTACGTTTTTAACTAAGATAGTATCCTTTTTTTCGATACATGTACCACATACACCTTTACCAACCTTAATACTTGTACAAGCTGGTTTTCCTTGGAATGGTCCAAGAATTAATTCATTATCTTTTAATAAATAAAATCCTACCCAATTAATATCATCCATATACATATTTAATAAAGAAGATATATTAGATAAGGAAGTAATATCATATTTATCATCTATAAGTGATGGAAGAATAGTAATAATTTCATCGTAATTTGCCATAAAATACACCTCTCTATTCTATTATATAACTTTTATAATGAATTGTACACAATTCAATTTAATAATAATTTTTGAAAAAAGTATGAAATTTCACTTGCATCCAGAAATAATAAGTAGTAAAATACAGTTAGTTAGTCTTAACTAACAATATTTAATTAGGTTTTGGGGAGGAAATAAGTTGGAAAAGAAACTTAGCGAATTTAAGATATATGAATCTGGAACCGTGAAGTTTGTTGCCGGTGAAGGAAGAGTTAGAAGAAGATTATTCGATATGGGAATTACTCCTGGTGCTGATATCATATTAAGAAAGAAAGCACCACTTGGAGATCCTATTGAAGTAACATTAAGAGGATATGAACTAACATTAAGAAAATGTGAAGCTGCATTAGTCCTTTGTAGTATGAATGAGGAGGACAAGAAATAATGAAACATTTTGCGTTAGCAGGTAATCCTAACTGTGGTAAGACAACATTATATAATGCTCTTACAGGTTCAAATGCCCATGTTGGTAACTGGCCTGGTGTAACAGTTGAAAAAAGAGAAGGAGATTATAAAAAACTAGATGAATTAATTTCTATAGTAGATTTACCTGGTATTTATTCATTGTCTCCTTATACTCCAGAGGAAGTAATTTCAAGAAGATTTATAGTAGATGATAAGCCTGATTGTGTAATCAATATTATTGATGCTACAAACCTAGAAAGAAATTTATATTTAACTACACAAATTCTAGAAATGGATGTACCTGTAGTTATAGCTTTAAATATGATGGATGTCGTAAAAAAGAATGGCGACTTTATCGATGTTAAGGCATTAGAAAAATCAATTGGAGTTCCAGTTGTTCCTATTTCAGCTCAAAAGGGTGAAAATCTAGATGAATTAATGGATACTGCTTATAGAGTATCTCTTACTCCAAGAAAAGGATTTACAGTATTATCTGAAACTAAAATTAGTGATTTCATTTTAGAAATTACTAAATGTATGGAAGAAGAAGGTGTTCCATCTCCTTTATACCATGCAATTAAGTTTATTGAAGGTGACTTCATTGAATCTAGTCATTCAGAAAAAATCAGTAATTTAGTAAATGAATATAAGAAAAATTTTAATGATGAAACATTTGGCTCTGATTTAGAAGCTTTAATCGCTGATGGTAGATATAATTACATTGTTAAACATTATTCAGTAAGTAAGATTAAAGCAGTAAATGATATTAAGGCCGAAAATAAATCATATAAGATTGATAAGGTTCTAACTAATAAATGGTTAGGTATTCCAATTTTCTTATTAATATTATTCTTTGTATTCCATTTTACATTCTCAGATAATTTATTCTATTTAGGCGGATTATTTAGTGATGTAGCTCCTTCATTTGAAGGATCTATATTTGAAGGATTGTTCTGGACTGATGGTGGTATAAATTCCATTGGTGTTATCTTACAAAATTTTGTTATTAATGTAACAGATTGGTTATCTAGTGTTGTTGCTGGTTGGTTAGAAAGTGCACCTGGATGGGTATCTGGTTTAATTGTTGATGGTATTTTAGCTGGTGTATTTGCAGTATTATCATTCGTTCCACAAATCTTATTATTATTCTTATTCTTCTCAATCTTAGAAGATACAGGATATATGGCAAGAATTGCTTTTATATTAGATAGAATATTTAGAAAATTTGGCTTAACAGGTAGAGCATTCCTGCCTATGATTATGGGCTTTGGATGTTCAGTGCCTGCTATGATTAATACAAGAACATTAGCAGATGAAGAAGAAAGAATCGCAACTATTAGAGTAATTCCATTCTTCTCATGTGGTGCAAAACTTCCTATTTTAACTGCTATTGCTGGTTGTATTTGTGAATTATTTGCATTCCCTAATGTTGATATAATTACTTATTCAATGTATCTAGTTGGTATTATTACAGCTATTGTAACTATTATCATTATGAAGAGAACTGTTATGAGAGGTAAGAGTTCACCATTCATTATGGAATTACCTCAATATCATTTACCTCAACCTAAGTCATTAATGATCCATTTATGGGATAAGTTAAAAGGTTATGTTAAAAAGGCATTTACTATTATTTTAGCTTCAACAATTGTTATTTGGTTCTTACAATCATTTACATTTAGCTGGAAATATATTGAACAAGCTGATCCAAATGAAATCGCTGACGAAGTATTTGAAGAATATTTAGAAGATAATTCAGATAAGCTTTTAGCTATTAATGAAGAATACTTAGAAGATGGTGAAGTAGTAATTGATTTAACAACTTTAGTTACTGATTATCAGGAAAATGAAGATGAAGAATTAGATGCTAAATATAAAGAAGTAATTGATGATATCTTTACTTCAGCTCTAGAATCATATAAGGAAGTAGTAGAAGATCCTGAATATGTTGATTCTGGAGATTCAATATTAGCAGGTCTAGGTAAATTAATTACGCCATTATTTACTCCACTTGGATTTGGTTCTCAATTAAATGATAATGGTTGGGTATATGGTGTATCAGCAATTACAGGTTTAATTGCAAAAGAAAATGTAATTGCAACATTTACAGTTTTAGCACAAGGTATTTCAACAAAAGAATTAAGTGATGTTGATTCATATGTTGAGCTTTATAGTATGGCAGCTGATGAAGAAGGCTTAAAGCCAGCAGTTTTAACTGCTAAAGCAACAGGTATCAGTGGTAATGGCTTAACTGGTTGGGCAGTACTAATTGCATTTATTGTATTTAATATGACTACAATTCCATGTTTCGCTGCAATGGCCACAGCTAAGGGTGAATTACCAAAGAAGAAATTCTGGACTACAATTTTATTCTGGATTGCAACATCATACATTGCATCTTCAATAATTTACTTAGCATTAAGCGTATGGTGGACTACATTTATTATCCTTGCATTAGCTGTTTGCTGTGGATTTGGAATATACTTCTTTAATAGATATAAAAGAGAAGCAGAGTGTGGTTGTTAATGGAATTTTATGAAATTTTAATTATTATAGCTGCAGTTGGATTTGTTTTAGGTAATATATTAGCTTATGTATATAAAAGAAAGAAGCATTTACCTACAGGCGAATGTAGCTGCTGCTCAAATGGTAAAAAAATGAATAAAATTTTATCTAATGTTAGAAATGAATTAGATAAAGAAAATAGCTGCTGTATTTAAATATGCTATTCCCAAAAAGCACTTTTGTCATTTAAGATAAGAGTGCTTTTTTTGATATTTAATGTAATTAAAATTGTTTGGTCTTTTTAGTATTATTGTGCTATAATTTTATCGTTTGAAATGGAGGATGCTATTATGATATATGATAGAATACTTGTTCGTTTTGGAGATTTAACTTTAAAGGGTAAAAATCAAAAGGATTTTATTAGAGCTTTACATAAGCTTGTTGCGAATAAAATGGAAGGCTTAAATGTCGAAATAGATTATCAACATGATAGAATTTATATGCATTTATTAGATGAAGATCAAGAAAAGGTAATTGAAAGATTAAATTACGTTTCTGGTATTTCTTCATATTCTTTTGTCGTTAAAGCAAGTAAGGATATTAATGAAATAAAGGAAACATCATTAAAATTAATGAAGGAAGTAGTAAGTGATAAGGTTACTACATTTAAGGTAAATACAAAGAGAACTGATAAGAATTATTCATTACGTTCTATGGAAATTACTAAGGCAATTTCAGGATATGTTTTAGCAAATCATAAGCTTTTAAGAGTTGATGTCCATAATCCTGAAGTAGAATTAAATGTTGAGTTAAGAAATGATGCTTGTTATTTATATAATACAAATGTAAGAGCAATGGGTGGATATCCAGTTGGTACTGCTGGAAAGGGATTATTAATGTTATCTGGTGGTATTGATTCACCAGTTGCTGGATATTTAGCTATGAAGCAAGGTGTTGAAATAGAATGCATTCATTTTGAATCTACACCACTTACATCAATTGAGTCTGCTCAAAAGGTTGTAGATTTAGTAAAGAAGATGGCGAAATTTGCCCCTAATAATAAGATTAATGTTCATTTCATTCCTTTTAAGGATATTCATATGGCTTTATTAGACAACGTACCTGAAGCTTATAATATTACTATTATGAGAAGAATGATGTATAGAATCGCTACAGAATTAGCAAAAAGAAGAAATTGTTTATGTTTAATTAATGGTGAATCTGTAGGCCAGGTTGCATCTCAAACATTAAGATCAATGAATACTATTAATTCTGTAACTAATTATCCAATTATTAGACCATTATGTACTTATGATAAATTGGATATCATTAATATTTCTAAGAAGATTGATTGTTATGAGCTATCAATTAAACCTTTCGAGGATTGCTGCACAGTATATGTACCTAAGGCACCAGCAACTGCTCCAAAGATTGATAAAGCTGAACAATATGAGAAATTATTTGATTATGAGACTTTAGTAGCTAAGGCTGTTGATAATGTAAATAGCATTTGTATTTCAGCTGATTCAAATATCGATTTTCCTTTAATGGGATTAGAGGTTACTGAAGTGATTGAAATGTTAAGAGATAAGAAGTAATTATTAGACTAATTACGTATTTTAAAGTATAATTGTTAGTAGTTAGGAGTGATTTATTTGCTAAAGCTATATAATAAATCAACAGCGATGCAAAGGTTTTTGGCATTTATAGTTGATGGTATAATTTTATCTGCATTTGCAATTGGTATATCATCTCTAATCTTTTTAATGCTCGGTTTTAACATAGATGCATTACAAGACGCAAGAACTGAGTTTTTATCAGATTATATGATGTATGCTTATTATGGTGGAAAGTATGAAGAATCATACAAGCTAGCACTTAGTGAATATGCTAAATATGCAGTTGTTTTCTATTCAATATTAGATTCATTCTACTTAGTCGGTATTATTCTATATTTAGTTGTTCTTCCACAATTTTGGGATAAGCAAACTGTTGGAAGAATGTTGACTAGAACTAAGGTAATTGGTCATATTGGTGAGATAAAAACTGGTTTAAAAAGAACTATTATTAGAGAAATAGTTGGTACATGGCTTTTTTATATTGTTATATATTCGTTTGTAAGTGGCTTTGTTATTGTCATCTCTGCCCTTATGATTTTAATATCAGGAAGAGGAATTGTTGATAGAATAAGTAGTACTGATTTGGTTCAAGATTTACCTCTTGAGGTTGATTCTAAGGCTTTCGAGCAACAAAGTAGATTCGATAGAGAAGAATCAAGTCAATATAAACCTAATCAAGATGAATTTAGAAAAGAAGATTCAATAGATGCAGAAGTTGTCGATTTAGACAAAAAAGATAATAATGAAGAAAATGATAATAATGAATCAAGTGGTTCAGATGACGGTTATCATATTTTTTAGGTGAATATCATGAAATTTATAATCATTAAGAATTGTGCACAATATGAAAATGAAATAACTGATATTTTTAAACAACTAGTCGGCAGTAATTTAAATGTCAAAATCGACGATAAGAATTATATTATCTATCTAAATTACGATAATAATCAGGAATTAGAAGATATTATTTACGCATTTGAAAACAGCTTTATGACTAGTATTTGCGCGTATATATCAACTGATAAAGAAGAAGATAGACTAAAAAAGGAAGAAATAATTGCTAGTAAGCTTTTAGATAATTTAAAGAATGGAGTATATACTTTAAAGAAAGCATTATTAGAAAATCCTAGAATTAATTTTCAAGCTGAAATCCTAGATTATATTTTAGATCATACTAATATTAGTGAAGAATTCATTAAGGAATTTGTAAAATATGATTTAAATGTTTCTTTAGCATCTAAGTCGATGTTCATCCATAGAAATACTATGATGTATAAATTAGATAAATTAAAACAAGAATCTGGTTTTGATTTAAGAAATTTTAAAGATGCATATATTCTATATATGTTAATAACTACTAAGTAATTATGTCATTTATTGGCTCAAAATTAGCCAATCTGTGAATAAAAATAGTTTTTTGTGCATTTTGCACATATAAAATTAGTTTTTATTTGATTATAATAAACTTGTACAGCTAGGAGGAAATTAAATTATGGCAGTATTAGATTTAATTAACGTTAACAAAATTTATCCTAACGGAGTTCAAGCCGTATTCGACTTTAACTTACACATTGAAGATCAAGAATTCATTATTTTCGTAGGACCTTCAGGATGTGGTAAATCAACAACATTACGTATGATTGCTGGTCTAGAGGATATTTCATCAGGCGAGTTCAAAATTAACGATAAGTTAATGAACAATGTAAGCCCTAAGGATCGTGGTATCGCGATGGTATTCCAGAGCTATGCCTTATATCCTCATATGACAGTATTTAATAATATGGCATTCGGTCTTCAATTACGTCGTATGCCAAGAGAAGAGATTGCACAAAGAGTTGACCGTGCAGCTAAGATCTTAGGTCTTGAAGCTTTCTTACAAAGATTCCCAAGACAATTATCAGGTGGTCAATGTCAGAGAGTTGCATTAGGACGTGCTATCGTTCAACAATCTGATGTATTCTTACTAGATGAACCATTATCAAATCTAGATGCTAAGCTACGTGTAACAATGCGTGGTGAGTTAACAAAGTTACATAGAGAATTAGGTTGTACAACAATCTATGTAACACATGACCAAATTGAAGCCATGACAATGGCATCAAGAATCGTAGTTATGAGAGACGGACGTATCCAACAAGTTGGTACTCCAAGAGAAGTATATGATGCTCCAGCTAACGTATTCGTTGGTGGATTCATCGGTACACCTCCAATGAACTTCATTCGTGGTGAATTAAAAGACAATGGTGATTTCATTTCATCAAAGGGTAACTATAAGATTCGTATCCCTGAAGCTAAGCTAAAAGTAGCTCGTGAAAAGGGTTATGAAAATAGAGAAATTATCTTCGGTCTTCGTCCAGAAGATATCTATGATGAGCAAAATGAATTAATGAAGACTGTATGGGCTAATGCTTCAGTAGATGTAACTGTTGAAATTTCAGAGTTATTAGGTGCTGAAACTAATATCTATACTGATGTCGATGGCGACCCTATTATCGCAGCCGTTCCATCAAGAGACGATTTAGCTCCAGGTCAACCACTAAAGTTATGGTTTGATATGAATCACTGTCATTTATTCGATGCAGATACTGAAATGAGAATTTGTGAAGATTCTGCAGTTAAGTCAGATGAAGATGAGGATGAAGATTTCTAAAAATTGATAAAAATGGGTTAGCTGTTATTGGCTAATCCTTTTTTTGTAAATAAAATTTACTATTTTATTGAAAAATATAATACAAAAAAGAGAAATATCAAACTAATCACTTATGCAAAGTATTAGAAATTAGATTGTATAAAATCAAATTGTGTGTAATTATGTTAAATATGGGTGTTTTTCTTTTTTTTGTGTGTGAATTGTAGTATAATTCAAATAAAATTTATAGTTGTGAGGAGGTATTGGTATGTTAAGACTTAAAAGCATAAAAAAAGACTATATTGTAGCTGATACAAAGGTTCATGCTTTAAAGGGTATTGACCTATCTTTTAGAAAGAATGAATTTGTATCTATATTAGGTCCATCAGGATGTGGTAAAACTACATTATTAAATATTATTGGTGGTCTAGATAAATATACTGAAGGAGATTTATTTATTAATGGTAGATCTACAAAAGAATTTAATGATAGAGATTGGGATGTATATAGAAACCATAGAATTGGTTTTATTTTCCAAAGCTATAATTTAATACCTCACCAAACTATTTTAGGAAATGTTGAACTTGCTTTAACAATCTCTGGTATTGGTAAAGCAGAAAGACAAGAAAGAGCTAAAAAGGCTCTGGATAAGGTAGGCTTAGCTGGTCAATATAATAAGAAGCCTAATCAATTATCTGGTGGACAATGTCAAAGAGTAGCTATTGCTCGTGCATTAGTAAATGAGCCTGAAATCTTATTAGCTGATGAACCTACAGGTGCCCTTGATACTGTAACTTCAGTTCAAATCATGGATTTGATTAAAGAAATTGCGCAAGAAAAGCTTGTAATTATGGTTACTCATAACCCTGAGCTTGCTGAAAAATATTCTACAAGAATTGTTAAGTTATTAGATGGTGAATTATTAGATGATTCTAATCCATTTACTGAGGAAGAAGAAATAAAAGAAATTGCTGATTTAGAGGCAATTGAAAAAGAAAAAGAAGAAAAAGAATTAGCGTTAATTGATCCAAGTGATACTAAGGCATTAAAGGATTATGA
>JAILPD010000065.1 GCA_024690445.1 Acholeplasmatales bacterium | reverse complement strand
GACTTATGTATTTCCTGTCCAAATATTTATGATAGCATTAGGTGTAGGAACAGGTATTGGTATTAATGCGTTATTATCTAGGGCAGTAGGTGAAGATGATAAAAAGAAGATAGGTTTAACATTAGGTAATGGAATCTTTTTTGGAAGTGTAATATATTTATTGTTTTTATTCTTCGGCTTATTCTTATCTAATTGGTTTTTATCTATTCAAACAACTGATGAAGAAATAATAAGAATTGGTTCTGATTATTTAAGGATAGTTACAATATTATCGTTTGGATCAGTAGGTTTTACTATTTACGAAAGATTTTTACAAGCTACTGGTAAGACAGTTCATTCTACTATTGCTCAGCTTTCAGGAGCTTTAACTAATATAGTTTTAGATTATATATTTATATATCCACTTAAATTGGGTGTTGCAGGAGCTGCATACGCTACTGTAATTGGTCAGTTTGTATCTTTATTGTTAGCTTTAATATTTCATTACACACTAAATAAAGGTGTTAAACACACTCTTAAAGATATAGTTCCTAATGGTAAAATAATAGGTAGTATTTATAAGGTTGGTTGGGCAGCTACGCTAATGCAAGGGTTATTATCTATAAATATGTTTGTAATGGTTAAAGTATTTTCAATAAGTCCTGATGTAGAATTAATAAATGGTACATATGGAATTTATTATAAGATTCAGCAAATAGCATTATTTTCATGCTTCGGATTATCAAATACTATTATATCTCTTTTAGCATTTAACATTGGTCTAGGGGATAAAAATAGAATAAAAGAATGTATGAAATATGGGATTATTGATACTGTTTTAGTTTCAATTATAATTATTATAATATTTGAAGTTTTTGCCGGTCCAATAGCAAACCTATTTGGTTTAACAGCGACAGGAGATAATAAAAATCAAATAATAGATTTATGTAAAACGTCAATTAGAATTTCATCTATAGGCTATGTTTTTATGGCTATATCTATTGCTATTCAAGGAATATTACAAGCTTATAGAAAATCATATACTCCACTTATTATATCTTTGTTAAGATTGATTGCTTTATTAGTACCTTTTGCATTAATATTTGTATATCAAGATAATGCAAAAACACTTGTATGGTGGTCATTTCCTATAGCTGAATTTTTAACATCTATTATATCTATTGTTATATTGGTTAAACATAAAAAAGAAGTATTGAGCAATTTTTTATAAATTTATATTTAAAAATAAATGTAATTAAGTAGGACTCCTCACCCTGCTTTTTATTTTTGTCTAAATACAAAAAGGTGTAAATTGGTATTATATTAAACTTCAAAACACCGAAAATCATTTATTATTGGATACACTGATGAAACCAAAGGAATATACGGAGCCACTAAAGAAAATCCTGTTATTATATTTGACGATTTCACCGCAGGATTTCATTGAGTTAATTTTAATTTTAAGGTAAAATCTTCAGCAATGAAAAATTTGATACCAAAAAATAATGATATTTCATTTAGATATTTTTATCATTTAATGGGAAATATCAATTATATTTGTTATGATTGTGGTTATTTACTCAGATTCTATGAGGGTGAAGAATTAGAGAAAGTAAAAAAAGCAGCAAATAAAAAATAAATTGTGGTTCAGCTGAACAAGTAATTTCTTATTTAAATCCTCAAAAAAGTAGTTTTAAATTTAAAAAAATGTGCACGAGCACAAATTTCAGACTATCAAACTAAACGTTCAAACAAATAAAATTCAATAAATAGCGTTTTCACTGCATAAAATTATGGTAAATGGCTTTAAAAACGAATTTTGTGCTGACAAAACGCTTTTTTGGTTTTATAATATTCGTAAACAAGACAACAAAAATCTTGTTTGAAAATGTAGTGTTTTGGGGTGGATGAATATGGAAAAGGAAAGAGAAGTAATTTCTACTAATGATATTGAAATTAAATTAAATCATGTTGGTATGACATATTCAGATGGTGTTAATGTAACTAAGGCACTAACAGATGTTACTTTAGATATCCATAAAGGAGAATTCATCTCTCTTTTAGGACCTTCTGGATGTGGTAAATCTACATTATTAAGAATTATAGCTAACCTATTAGATAATACAGATGGTGAAGTTCTAATTGAAGGAATGACACCTAAGGAAGCGAGACTTGCTAGGAAATATGCAATGGTTTTCCAAGCGCCAGTTCTTTATGAATGGAGAACAATAAGAAAAAATATAGAGCTTCCACTTGAAATTATGAAGGTAAGTAAGATTGATAGAATGGAAACTTCAAAGACAATGCTTGATCTTGTAGGCTTATCAAAATTTGCAGATCATTATCCACATGAGTTATCAGGTGGTATGCAGCAAAGAGTTGGTATTGCTAGAGCATTTGCAGTTAAGCCTGAAATTCTATTGATGGATGAGCCATTTTCTGCATTGGACGAATTTACAAAGGAAAAACTTCATATTGATTTATTAAATATTTGGAGAAAAACAAATAAAACTGTAATATTTGTTACTCATAATATACAGGAAGCAGTATTTCTATCAAATAGAATTTGTGTATTATCACCACATCCTGGTAGATTGAGTGCAGTAATAGATGTAAATCTTCCTAGACCTAGAACAATGGATATGAAGAATACTCAAGAATTTACTGAATTAGTTGCGAAGGTAAGAGGTAGCTTTGAAGGAGTGTGATTCTGATGGAAAGATCTATCAACAAGATAAAAACAGAATCAAAGGTAAAAGTTTTTATAGGAAAGCTAAAAAAGAGAAGAAACTTTAGCTTATGTGTTTGGCTAATTGGTTTCGCAATTGTATGGGAAATCATAGCATTTTATGTACAATTCTCATTTAGAACTCCTGAAAATTATTTACCTCATATATATGATGTAATTATTTCAATATTTACTGTAAAGAATGGTTCTGATTGGGGATTTGGAATTGTATTACAATCTGCAGGTATTACTATTTCAAGAGCTTTATTAGGATTTGCAATAGGTATTGTATTGGGATATGTTCTAGCATTATTAATGGACTTGATTGGTGCGGTAGAAAAGGTAGCATTTCCATTTCTAATGCTAATTCAAATGATTCCTATTCTTGGTCTTGCACCCATTATATTTGCAATGACTAACAATGTAGATGTAACAAGAATAACAATTGCAGCAATCTTAACATTTTATCCAATCTCAACAAATGTTCTTGCTGGATTTAAGGCGGTTGAGAGTGAAAAAAGAGATTTGATGAAAATATGTGCAGCTAATAAATTTACTATTTATCGAAAAACTATGATTCCGTCAGCGATGCCTTATCTATTTACAGGATTAAAGATAGCTGCACCATTGGCAATTACAGCTGCTATCCTAGTAGACACGTTACAAGGTGGAGAATCACTAGGATGCTTACTTAGCCAATCTTTAAAGGGTGGTATGAGTAGGTACATATTTTGGCAAATTGTGTTCTTAAGTGCATTTATTGGAATTGGTTCTGGCGGCTTGATGGGACTAATCGAAAGAATTGTATGTCCTTATAAGTATAAGGGTAGTCAGAAGATTAGAAAACTATTCTTAAAATTCATTAGATTATTTAAGAAACAAAAGGAATGTGTGGTGATTGATGATGAAACTACTCAAATTAATGAAACATAGGTGGAGAATTATATCATCGGTATTATATCCACTAATTGCATTTTCTATATTAGTAATTTTATGGCAAACACAAGTAATAAATAAGGTATTTTCCGTAGATTCACAAATATTGCCACAACCATTTCATATTATCGGAGTAATGAACGATAATCTAGGGAAAATGGCTGATGACATTTGGTCAACCTTATCATCAGTATTGATTGGGTTATTAATTGGATCGTTATTGGGATATTCTCTAGCAATAATAGCAGCTCTATTCCCTGTAGCTGGAAAAGGTGGAATTAGTCTAGTAACAGCATTTAATGCAGTCCCTATTATTGCATTAACACCTGTGTTTATGAATTTAACTAAAATTGGTGGAGGATCTTCTGATTTTAGAAGTATGTTGGCAAAGATTTTAGTTATCACAGTTGTTTCGATGTCTAGTATGTCGATTACAGCTTATAGAGGTTTAACAGAATTAAAGCCATTTTCAAAAGACCTCTTGTTATCATATGCATGTAACAAGAGAACAATACTATTTAAATTAAGAATACCAAATAGTATTTCATATGTGTTTACAGCACTTAAAATCGGCATTCCTACAGCTGTTATTACAAGTGTTGTATCTGAATATTTTACTGAATCAACAGTAGGAGTTGGTTATCAAATTAAGGCAAATATCAATCTAATGCAGTTCTCAACTGCTTGGTCTTATATATTTGTAGCTTGCATTATGGGTATTTTATTATACATGCTACTAATGCTAATTTCTGGTATTACATTAAGACATAGAAAGTCTTAATTTAATATAAAAAAATAATTTTAAGGAGAAGAGAAAAAATGAAAAG
This sequence comes from Acholeplasmatales bacterium, assembly GCA_024690445.1. The sequence continues at coordinate 9,226 of JAILPD010000065.1, read as the reverse complement.
AAAAGGATTTATTAAGTTAGCTGCAATTTGTGTTGCAGCAGGAGCTACAGTATTTGCTGTATCATGCTCAAATGCAAAAGGTATCGCTTGGGATAAGGGTACTTCATCAGAAACTATTGTAAAGGAAGCTGCAGCAAGCAATGCTGTTGGTAACTGGGGTTTAGGTAATGAGTATGAAATTTTAGCTTTATTACAAAAGTATGGTCAAGAAAAGAAGTATGTTTCACAGGATTTTACAATGGATTCATTTGATGATGGAACTATCTCATTAGCATCAGCAATGACTTACAACGAACTAGGTTTAGTTAAGAATTCATATACAGGTGGATTAGGATACGGAGATAGTGTTGGTGTAATTGATATGAATGATGAGGGTGTTGCAATGCTTGAAGATAATATCTTTACAACAAAAGCATTCGCTGAAGCAAATCCTAATACAACTGCAGCATTTATTGAAGCATCAATGAAGGGCTGGGCTTATGCATGTGAGCATACAGAGGAAGCAGCACAAATTGTTTACGAAGCTGGTTCTTCAGTATCACAGGATCATCAAAAGTATATGGCATCTGAAGTTGCAAAACTTGTAACAAAGGATACATCTGGTAACACAGTTGCTGTAGATGGTACTTTATATGATACTGCATTAACTACAACATTAACACAAGCAAAGAAGTATATTACATTAGATGATACTGCCGCACAAACAAAGCTTAGTGAAATGACATTAGATAGCTTCCGTGATTCTACTTATGTAGAAATGGCAAAGTCAAAGACATATGGTGCATTAGAAAAGACAAGCGTAAGCATTCAATTAAAGTGGTTACCTCAAGCACAGTTTATGGGCTACTATGTAGCTAAAGCTAAGGGTTACTATACTGAAGCTGGCTTTACAAATGTAAATATCGTTTCAGGTGGTGGTGACTTATCTGAAACAACAGCAGTTTCAAATGGTTCAGTTGATTTTGGTGTTACTTGGGTTTCTAACTTAATTGCTGCTAATGCTGCTGGTTCATCATTATTACAAATTGCACAAGTTTACCAAAGATCTGGATTAGTATTAGTTTATAAGTATAAGTAAGATTTAATAGTTACTTCTAAGGGTTAGGAAAATCCTAGCCCTTAGAAATATTAATAAGGAGGGAATGAATATGGATTTATTAATTAAGAACGGTACTTTAGTATCTTCATCGGGGAAATATAAGGCTGATATTTCAGTTGTAAATGGAGTCATTAGTGAGATTGGTAAGAACCTAATTCCGGATAAAGCTACTAAGGTTGTTGATGCAACTGGAAAGCTTGTATTACCTGGAGCTATTGATTTACATACACATTTAGCTATGCCATTTGGTGGTACTGTTTCTGCAGATGATTATTTTGCTGGAACAAGAGCTGCAGTATGTGGTGGTACTACAACGGTATTCGATTTTGCTTTACAAGATTTTAATGAATCAATTCTAGATACAGTTAAGCGTAGAGATGCAATTTGCGCTCCTGATGCAGCATGTGATTATGCATTCCATGTTGGTATTAAGGATTTATCAAATGGTTTATTAACTACTATGGACGATGCAGTAAAATTTGGTGTTCCAACATTTAAAGCATTTATGGTTTATGACTTTGGTGTACAAGATGGTGATTTATTTAGGTTACTTGAGCATTCTAAAAAGATTGGTGCAAGAGTATCTGTTCATGCTGAAAATAGAGATGCAATTGCTGTATTAACTAAGAGATTTTTAGAAGAAGGAAAGACATCAGCTTGGTACCATTATATGTCTAGACCTGAATGGGTTGAAGAGGAGGCAGATATTAGAGCAATTAATTTTGCTAAGGCACTAGGTGCTCCTTTATATATCGTTCATGTCGGATCTAAGGGTGGAATTGAAGCAATTGAGCGTGCAAAAAAGGAAGGTGTTGAGGTGTATGCAGAAACCTGTCCTCAATATCTTGAATTTACAAGTGATGTTTATAAAAGAAATGATGCACGTGACTTTGTGTGCTCTCCTCCAATGAAGGGTAAGGAATCTAAGGATGCCTTATGGAGAGCAATCAACATGGGTGTTGTAGATACAGTGGCAACTGATCATTGTCCTTTCCAAAAGACTGAAAAGGATTGGGGTAAGGATGATTTTACAAAGATTCCTAATGGTTGTGCTGGTGTTGAAAATATGTATCCTTATATGCTTAGTGAAGCTAATAAGGGAAAGACAACAATTGAAACTGTTGTAAAGCTTTGTAGCGAAAATCCAGCAAAGCTTTCTGGTTGTAAGAAAAAAGGTTTCTTAAAGCCAGGTTATGATGCTGATATCGTAATATATGATCCTAAATTAGATTTTACGATTACAAATGAAAAGATGCACTCAGATTGTGATCATACAATTTGGGAAGGCAAGAAGCTTAAGGGATATCCAGTTATGACTTTTTCTAGAGGCCGTTTAGTATATGAAAATGGCGAATTTAAAGGTGAAAGAGGCTGGGGAAAGATGGTTAAACGTTCTTTAAAATAAGAAATAAATGGGGATGATAGATATGGAAAACAAATACAAGGATAAGATTATTAAAACTGAAACTTTTAAGTGCATGCTTTGTCATAATGCTGCATGTACAAAGGCTTGTCCTAATGGATTTGATCCTGCTAGATTCATTAGATCTATAAGATTTGAGAATAAAGATGGTGCATATGATATGGCCGATGCCCAAATATGCGCTACATGCAATGCACCTTGCGAAAATGCATGTATCCATTATGATGGCAAAATTAGAATTAAGGATATTATTACATCACTTGATGCTAAAAAAATTGATACATCTGATGTAGATTTAGGAATTGATTTTGCAGGTATTCATTGTATTAATCCATTTTTCCTATCATCGTCTGTAGTTGCTTCAACTTATGAGATGTGTGCAAAAGCATTAGATATGGGTTGGGGTGGAATTGTATTTAAAACATTTGGATATTATATTCCAGATGAAGTTTCTCCTAGATTTTCTACATTAGAAAAAGAGGATAATCCATTTGTTGGCTTTAAAAATCTTGAACAAACATCTACTCATTCTTTAGAAGAAAATTTAAGTATTTTAAAAAGATTAAAGGAAAATTATCCAGATAGAATCATTGTGGCTTCTATTATGGGTGAAAATGAAGAAGAGTGGACTTCTTTAGCAAAGTTATCAGAGGAAGTAGGAGTAGATATTATTGAATGTAATTTCTCTTGTCCACAAATGGCAAAGAATGGTATGGGTTCTGATGTAGGACAAGATATTGACTTGGTATCAAGATATGTTAAGGCTACAAAGGCTGGATGTAGTATTCCAGTTTTAGCAAAGATGACACCAAATATTGGTAATATGGAACTTCCAGCTTTAGCATCTATCAGCTCTGGAGCTGATGGTATAGCAGCTATTAATACTATTAAATCCATAACTGGAGTAGATTTATATTCATTTGAATCTTATCCAACAGTTGCTGGTAAAACTTCTATATCAGGTTATTCAGGAAAAGCGGTTAAACCAATTGCACTAAGATTTATTACTGATATGAAGAAGAATGAAACATTAAAGAATTATCCTATTTCAGGTATTGGTGGAATCGAGACCTGGCAGGATGCATTAGAGTTTATGGCATTAGGATGTGAAAACATCCAGGTGACAACAGCTGTTATGCAATATGGTTATAGAATAATTGAGGATATGATATCTGGTGCCAAAATTTATCTAAAAAAGATGGGGTATAAGTCTATTAGTGAGGTTGTAGGAAAAGCTTTAGATCAAATTGTTTCTGCAGATCATTTAGATAGAAGTACTGTTGAATTCCCAGTTATTGATAAGGAAAAGTGTATCAAGTGTGGTAGATGCTATCTATCGTGCTATGATGGTGGACATCAAGCAATCGATTTTAGCGATGATGGACCTAAAATTATTGGAAAGAATTGTGTAGGTTGTCATTTATGTAGACTTGTATGTCCAGTAGATGCCATAAATAAATCAAAGAGAATAAAGAAAGTAGGTAGATAAATATGGCATTAACACTTAGAGAATTGCTATCGTATTCAAATCATAAATACGATATTAAAATTATTGCAGGAACTCTTGGCCTTAATAGACCATGTAGATGGATTCATGTAGTAGAAGATGATGATGTTCCATCATTTCTACATGGTACTGAATTGATATTTACTACCGGTATTGGTATTTCGTCAAAGCCAACATTTTCGTTAACAAGATTTGCTGAAACTCTTTTAAGTAGAAAATGTAGTGGATGGGTGTTGAACCTTGGCCCATATATTACTAAGGTTCCACAAGATGTCATTGATCTTTGTAACAGAAAAGGATTACCTCTATTTACAATTCCATGGGAAAAGAGATTAACAGATGTTACATATGAGCTTTCTCATATATTAATCGAAAATGAAAAAATATTGCTTAGTGTATCAAAGGCTTTTTCAAATATTATATTCTCCTTGGGAGAAGAAAGTGTTAATTATTCAACAATCGAAAGAGTAGGAATAAATTCTACTGATAGATTTAGAATATTAAATATTAAAGTTGATAAATCTGATACAGTTACTTCAATTATCGGAATAATTGAGTCTATTGAATCAAGCTTTAAACGAAGTGAAGTATCAGTATTTTCAGAGGCAGATAATTTAATTGTTATTTCAATTGATAATGAGAAGAAATATTACAATGATTTAGTTGAAAAGATAATGAGTATTCTTGATGAATACAAAATTAAATATCATATTGGAGTGTCTAATTCTAAAAATGGATTAGATCAATTACCACTATTGTATTCACAATCAAATGATGCACTTAAAACATCACAAATATTGGATAACGTAATAACTAAATACAGCGAATGTGGTATTTATCAGCTACTATTTAAGGTATCTGATAATAATGTAAGAATTAATTATGTAAATTATGTTCTAGGGAAAATAGCCGACTATGACATTGAAAACTCTACAGATTATCTAAAGGTTTTAGAGGATTACATTGCAACAAACGGTAGCGTAAATAAGCTTGCTGAAATGTATGGTGTTCACAGAAATACTATTAACAATAGAATTAAGTTTTTGAAGGATAATTTTGGCTTGAATCTTACTTACGAGGATATTGCAGAACTAGTAATATCATTCAAACTAATGAAAATAATAGATAAAAAATGGAGATAATAATTATGAATGGTGAAGAGATTAGAGAATTACAAAAGAAATATGTATTACAGTCATGGAGTAAGCAAGGAAATTTAAATCCAATTGCTATTGAAAAGGCAGAAGGGATTTATATGTGGGATTATGATGGAAACAGATATACTGATATGTCGTCACAATTAGTTAATTTAAATGTTGGTTTTGCTAATAAAGAAATTAATGCTGCTATCGTTGAGCAGCTTGATAAATATGCTTATTTAGGGCCATCATATGGTGTTGAGGCTCGTGCAGTGTTAGCTAAGATGATCATTGATAGAATGCCTGATAATATGGGAAAGGTGTTCTTCACTAATGGTGGTGCTGATGCTAACGAAAATGCTATTAAGATGGCTCGTATTGTTACTGGTAGACCAAAGGTATTTTCTAGATATAGATCATATCATGGTTCTACATTTGGAGCTGGTTCATTAACTGGTGAACCAAGAAGAGCATCAATTGAACCAGGTATCCCTGGATTCGTAAAGTTCTTTGACCCATATATTTATCGTGAACCAGTTATTAAATTTGAATCTGAAGAGCAAGCTACAGCTTATTATTTATCAAAGCTTCGTGAACAAATTATTTATGAAGGTGCAGATCAGGTTGCAGCTATTGTTTTAGAAACTATCACAGGCTCTAATGGTGTAATTATTCCACCAAAGGGATATTTGCCAGGAGTTAGAAAAATTTGTGATGAATTCGGCATTATGATGATTTGTGATGAGGTAATGGCTGGCTGGGGAAGAACAGGTAAACTATTCGCATTTGAAAATTTCGGTGTTAAGCCAGATATTGTATCATTCGCTAAGGGTGTAACATGTGGTTACGTACAGCTTGGTGGTGTAGTAGTATCTAAAAAAATAGCTGAATATTTCAATGATCATACTTTATTGTGTGGTCTTACTTATTCAGGACATCCTCTTGCATGTGCTGCTGGTGTTGCATGTGTTAAGTATTATGATGATGCAAAGATTCTAGATAATGTTAATAAGGTCGGTAAAGTTTTAGGTGAAAAGCTTGAAGAATTTTCTAGTAAGCATCCTTCGGTTGGTGAAGTAAGATATATTGGTTTATTCTCTTCATTAGAGCTAGTTAAGGATAAGAAAACAGGTGAACCATTAGTTCCTTTCGGTAAGGATCCAGAAGGTACAATGGGTAAAATTGTTGGAATGTTAAAGAAGAAGGGTTTTATGACTTATTCACATGAAAATATGTTATTTGTTAACCCACCATTAATTATTACTGAAGAACAATTATTAGCAGAATTAGTTAAGTTAGATGAGGTTTTATCTGAGGTAGATAAATTAATTTAAAGGGATGGTGTAATATGAAATTTGCTTTCAATATGCCTACTAAAATTATTAGTGGCAGAGATGTAATTATAAGTAATTATAAAATATTTAGTTCTCTTGGAAAGAAAGCAATAATTGTAACTGGTAAACATTCAGCTGAATCAAATGGATCTCTTGCTGATGTGTTATCAGCGTTAAAGCTAGCTGGAGTTGGTTATGATATTTTTAACAATATTATGTCTAATCCAACTATTGATATTGTTTACGACGGAGCAAAGTTCGCCAAGGAACATGGAGATGATTTTGTTGTTGCTATTGGCGGTGGTTCACCAATGGATGCAGCAAAGGCAATAGCGTTACTTGCAGCACAGGATATTTCTAGAGAAAGCTTATTTTCTGGAAAGTATACAGATGAAATATTGCCAATGGTATTTATTCCAACAACTGCTGGAACAGGTAGTGAGGTTACTCAGTACTCAATTCTTACTAATGATGAATTAGAAACAAAGACAACATTATCATCACCAATTATGTTTCCAGATTATGCATTCCTTGACGGAAAGTATATGTGTAGCCTAGGAAAAAATACAACAATAAATACTGCAATTGATGCATTGAGTCATGCAATAGAAGGCTTTTTAAATAAAAAAGCTAATGAAATGACTGCAATATATTCAGAAAAAGCAATAAGAATTATTTCATCTTTATTTAAGAAAATTGAAGAAAATGATTTATTATTAGTGGATAGAGATAATTTACTATTTGCATCAACATTAGCAGGTATTGTAATATCCCATACAGGAACAACTGCAGTTCATTCAATGGGGTATTCGTTAACATATTTCAAAGACATAGATCATGGTAGGGCAAATGGATTGCTTCTTGGAAGATATTTAGAATTCTTATATGGTTATATTCCTGATAAGGTTAACGAAGTATTATCGTTTATGAATATGAATAGTGTAAGTGAATTTAAAGATAAACTAGATTCTTTATTTGGAGAAAAAGAAAAGATAACAAAAGAAGAAATTGTTATATTTGTAGGCAAAGCATTGGCAGCAAAAAACTTACAAAATAGTTTAATTGTACCTGAAAATGATGACTTAATTAAGATACTTGAAGATGTATTTTTAGGAGCGTGATGTATTATGGCAATTAACAAGCCACCTTTAAAGGAAGTTAATATATTAGAGTTAATATCCTTTAGGTATTTTAGAACAGTCACTAATTTTGAAATGCCTCGTGCCGACAGTGAATATCCAGTAGAGATTTTTATTAAGGATCCTTTTAGAAAGTCATTGTCATTTAAGACACCTTGGATTGGTCGAATGTATGCGTATGCTCATATTACAAATAATATGAAGGAATTACTTAAATTAAATGATGTTGATTTCGAAAATATTAGGGTGCATTTATATGACTGGGATAAGGAATTTGTGCTTTCAATTGAGGACCACAAAGAAGTACGAGAGTTACAGTTCTCATGCGATAGAAATGAAGTAAGAGAGTTACTTGAATGGTGCGTAAGAGTACCAGAACAAAGATATAGAAATGATATGGAGGATTAGTTATTATGTATAAGTGTAGTTTAGAAAGAATGTCAGATAAAATTAAAACTTTCTCTAAGTTTGGTGATGCCGGACATGGAGGAATCACTAGATATTCATTATCACCTGAGGCTATTATGGCTAGAAATGAATTTATTAAAAGAATGACTGCAATTGGTGCAAAGATTGAATGTGATGACGTTGCCAATCTTTATGCAACAATAGAGGGTTCAGATCCTACAGCAAAGAGAATAGTTATGGGTTCTCATTGTGATTCAGTAAAAAATGGTGGTAACTATGATGGTATTTTAGGTGTTATGTCTGCAATGGAGGTATTAGAGACAGTTGTTGCTGAAAATATTCCTCATAAGCATCCGTTAACAGCTATGATATGGACAAATGAGGAGGGCTCATTATATCCGCCTGCAATGATGTGCTCTGGTATTGTATGCTATGACTATTTACCAGAGGATATAAGACAAAAATTCAAATATGAGGATATGATGAATTCAAAGTCAATTCTTGATCCATCTCAAACATTTGGTATGGCACTTGAAAAGTCAGGGTTTAAGGGTGATAAGAAGTTCCGTTTATCTCCTGATAGATATCAATATATGTTTGAAACACATATTGAGCAAGGACCAATTCTTGAAGATAATAATAAAGAAATCGGTGTTGTTGACTGTGTATTAGGTATGTTCAATTACAGATTAAAGTTTTATGGTCAAACTACACATGCTGGTACATTCCCTATGCCAAAGCGTAAGGATGCTTTCTTTGCAGCAAGTGAAGCACTAGTATATTTACATACAGAAATTGATAAGCTAGTTGAAAAATTAGGTGTTCCTGAACTTGTATATACTACTGGTGAAGTTGTATGTCACCCATGTGTTCATACATGTGTGCCTGATTTCTTTGAATTCTCATTTGATTCAAGACATGAAAAGCCAGAAGTACTTGAGCAGGTATTAGCTATTGTTAAGAGCTGTGCTGATAAGACATGGAACGGTTGTAAGTGTGAAGTGGTGAAGGCATGGAATCGTGATACAGTTTACTGGGATAAGAAATTAGTATCATATGTTAAAGCAGCTGCAGAAGAAACTGGTGTATCTCATCAGTATATTCATTCAGGTGCTGGTCATGATGCACAATTCTGTGCATATGTTATTCCAACAACTATGATTTTCGTTCAATCAAA
>JAILPD010000017.1 GCA_024690445.1 Acholeplasmatales bacterium | reverse complement strand
TACTTCATATAATGATTATGTATTTAATATCATTGAAGGTGAATTTGAAATTGAGCGATTAAGCGTCATATTAAATATTAATAAAGTATATAATAATAAGACATATGATGGTATCGCATTAGATGAATATGTTGAAGAATATAATAATTATTCATTAGGTAAGTCTTTAGATTATGATTTAACTGATTATTTCATGGTTAGTATTGAATTTATGGATTATTATGGATCTATAGTTTCAGGCTATCCAATTAATGCAGGATATTATACATATTATGTTAAGGAATATACTGTAAATCCTATAGTTTCTGAATTATTAGAAAATAATTTCGATATTGATATTAATAGTATTGAATATGATGTCACTATTAGTAAGAAAATAGTTGAAATATCACTAAATGAAGAAAAAGAATTAGAAAAGACATATGATGGTGAAGAAGTAGAATTTGATGATAGCTATGTTTTAATTGGAGATGGAATATTAGAAGAAGATAAAGATTCTAATGATATCGAATTTGAATTCACATATAGAAGTGGTAATAGTTATTATGTTTCTATGAAGGATGCGTTAAAATATAATGTTTATATTGAAATGAATTCTACTAATTACGATATCTATTCTTCATATTCAATTAATAGATTTGCTTTATACACAATAAATAAACGTGAAGTATCTATTAAGCCAATTGATAAGGAATCAGAAGTATATAATGGAAGTAATCATAATTATAGTAATACTGAATATGAATATTTAACTGATTCAGCTATGGCAAGTGATTATGGTGATTTAGATTTTGTAGTAACATTTAATTATTATGATTCTAATGATTCTAAAGTAACATCAATGGTTGATGCTGGTGAATATAGAGTAGAGATCAACATGATTACTAGTCCAAATTACACTTTAGGTAATTTAGATTCATGTTATACAACATTTACTATTTTACCTGCTAATTATACTTTAACAGTTACTCCAATTTCAGATGTTTCATATGGAGATGACTTAAGTAAAATTAAGCTTACAACAGAAGATATAGAATGTGGTCCTGGCACATTAGAAATCGATAAGGATTATTATTCATTTACATATAGTATTAAGAATCCTGAACTTTATGTTCATGTCGGACAATATCAAGCTCAATTATCAGTAGTTGTTAAATATAATGGAATAGTTATTGATACAACAAATGAAAATAATGCTATATTTATTGTTAATGATTTAGATATTAATATTGTTCCAAAGACTATAACAATTGATTCTATTAATAAAACTGTTCCATTTAATGGATATGCTTATACATTTGATGATGTAATAATCAATAAAGATCCTGAATTATCATATAATGATTATTTAGTAGTAAATCATGATTTCTATCAAAATGATATTAATGTATCTGCTTTAAATGCAGGAGAATATGTTACTGAAATAAATAGCTCTAGCATTAAGGTTTATAATTCATTAAATGAAGAAACAACAAATTATGGTGATTATGAATTTATAATTAATGATGGTTTATTAAAAATCACAAAGATTAGAATTAATGTTACTACTACATCATTTACATATGGTGATGATATCTTAGATTTAAATACTGAATATGTATTTGAATCAAGTAAGAATGATACTAGTTTAAATACAGGTAATCAATTTGATTATTTCAATTTCAAAATTGATAAAGATTATCCAGTATTTGATGATTTAACATATACTGTTACATTTAGTATTGAAAATAGTATAGCTTCAACAATTTATAAGGCTTTGAATTATACACTTACTCCAACACTTATTGTTGATAAGACATTAGCTAGTAATTTTGATTTTAATGAAGTTATATTCACTGTAAATAAATATGATGTTACAGTAGATTATTATGATAAGACTGTAACTTATGATGGTCATTTATATCATTTAGATTTAGTTAATAACCCATTAGTATTACCAGGTGATAGCTTTGAAGTAGATCTAGAAGAATTTGGTATTGAAAATGCTGGTGAATATACTAAGTTTAAAGTAAGTGATTATACTAGTCATTATGCAATTTATAATTCTAATGATGAAAATGTAATTGATTCATATAATTTCATATGTAATTTTGGTACCTTAGTTATCAATAAGAAGAAGCTAACAGTTGTATATACTAGCAAGGATATTGAATTCGATAATAAATCACATATGATTAGTAGAAATTATAGCGATGTTATCGAAAGTATGGATGGCTTAATTGAAGGTCATCAAGTTAGAATAAGTGGATTTGTATATTCATCTGATGTTTTAAGATATGTTGGCGATGAATATGTAAATAAACTTGCGTTTATGGTTATTTATAATTCAGTTGAAAAAACTAATAATTATGAATTTGAACCATATATTACTGAGGGTATTCATAGAATAGTTCCTAGACATATTGATATTAGCTTTAATCAAATAAAACTAGAATATAGTGATAAATTTGATGTAAGTAAATATTGGACTTTATCTAAATCATTTGTTACTGAATATATAAGCTCTGTATATATTAATGATGAATTAGTAGAAAACTTTATGGATTATGGATTTGGTACATATGATGCTAAAATTAAGATTTCATTTAATGATGAAAAAATAGCTAATTCATATGAATTAAATGAAACAGAATTTGATGTACAAATTGAAATCGTTAAGAAAAAAATAACAGTAACTACTGATAAAGCGATTTTAATATATAACGGAAATGATCAAACATATGAACATTATACTGAAACGCTAAAGGATAGTAGATTCACATTTGTTCTAACAAATTGGAAAGTAGTGAATGATATTGATTATGATGGTGTAGAAAATACAGTTACAATTGCTATTTACTTCGGTGATTTAGATGTAACTGATAATTTTGAAATAACTAAAAAATTTGGAACTATTTTAGTATATGAATTCGCGCCTATCTTTATTAATAGTTGCGCTTATACTGGTTCTTTAATAGAAATAACTAAAGAAATGGTTCATACTACTGATAGTAGTTATATAGTTAGTGATATTGAATACACATGCGATACATCAATCATAAATGCTGGTACTTATAAAATTCATTTTACAAGAATTGATTTTGTAGACGCTTTAGGTAATCCTGTTGAGCTTAAGACAGAGGCAGTAGAAAACAATATGCTTATAAGCTTTACAGTTAATAAACGTGAAGTTACTTTAGTTGCTAAAGATATAGTTATTGAAGAAACATATCATGAAGGTATGACTATAACTATACCTAGTGATAACATTAAGGATTCAAGTGGTGAATTTGATGTGGTTTCATTAGGTGTAACTGTATCAGTACCAAGTGTAACAATTAATGAATATACAAAATGGGTAGTTTTTGATAAAAACATTACAATAATTGCACCTAGTGCAGTATTAGATAATTTTGTATTCAAACAAGGCAGTAATTTAATTTATGTAGTAATTCTAAATAATGAATAGAAAGTAGGAGATGGCTTATGCAAAAATTTGGAAATAGCTTAAGAAATGCCATTACAATTTCAAAGGAATCTATAAAGAGGGATGGAATAGGTAAATATTATTTATTCTTTATGTTAAACTTCTTGTTTAATATAAGTTTATTCCTTTCCCCATTTAGGGTTTCGAAATGGGAAATGGCAAATGAAATGAAAAAAGGAAATAAGGTGTCGATAACAAATATCTACGACAACGCGTCTGGAAAAAGATATTTTAATCACTTACAGGCCAATGTTTTAAAGATTGCAATCTTTACTGCAGTTATTTTAATCATTGCTATAATAGGTGCTGGATTATTCTTTGTCGGAACAAGCTTTAGCTTATTCGGAGGATCTAAGAGTATTACATTCTATTGGTCAATTCCAGCAATATTGTTATTGACTATATTTGTATTGATTGTTCCATATATTCATGTTCCAAATTCATATATTTCAAACGCATATCCATCTCTTTCTCCTAGTAGTGTGTTAAGATTCTCATTCTATGCATATAAAAATGGCGGAAAGGTGAGAATGCTATTAATCAATTCATTAGAATGGGGATTAAAAATATTATTATTGTTACCATTTGTGGCAATAGCATTAATATTATACTTTAATCTATATAGTGTTATTGGTCTTGGATTTATGATGTTATTCTTAACTTTAGGAGTTGTAGTATTTATAGCAGCTTATCCATTCTTGACTTTACCTGCATTATTAATGAGAAAAGAATTATTTGATGAAATTGTATTTGTTAAGAATTCTAATAAGTTTGAAGCATCATTTGATTTTGAAGTAGATTCTTCAAATACTGAAAAGACTTTAAATAATATCTTTGGTATTGAAGAAAAAGAAGAAAAGACGTTCTCATCAATTGAGGATAAATATAATAATCAAGTAGAAATTGATAAGAAGTCTAAGAAGAAAGAAAAACTAAAGAAGGAATTCGATGAAAGCGAAGAGCAAGTAAAAGATGCTAAGAGTCCAACACTAAAGGTTGAAAAAGAAAAA
>JAILPD010000115.1 GCA_024690445.1 Acholeplasmatales bacterium | reverse complement strand
GTTATTATATTAATTGGTTCTGCCGATAAATTTGGAACATATGAAAATCCTTTTAATTATGATACAAGAAAGGCCATTATAGAAGAGGTATATAAGGATAGAATAATAATAGCTCCATTAAATGATTTAGGTGTTGGTAATGTGCCAGCATGGGGAGATTATGTTATTGAATCCTGTAAAAAAATTAAAGCTATCCCAGATTTAGTAATTTATGGGGATGAGGATAAATGCAAGGAATGGTATAAGAATTATCCTAATATTGAATATTTTAAAATTGATAGAGGATTAATTCCTACATCTTCATCAGATTTAAAGAAGATGCTTATAGATAATGATTATGAAGAATTCAAAAAATATGTAGATGATAAATTGTTAAGATATTATTCTGATATGAGATTATCTTTAATTAAAATAATGTATAAAAAAAATAAAGAAAATATAGAATATGATTATTCAGATTTAATTGATGATGCATTTGAAGATGATTAGGAGGTAAAAACCTCCTTTTTTCATAGCATAAATTATAAATTTTAGATTATTTTTTTAAGATTTTTTTAATTTTTTTCTATTACCTGTCTATTATTACTTAGCGGAGGAAAAGAATATGGATAACGAAATATTAGAAAAAGATTATTTTAATGATTTAAACAAAATTAAGGAAACTATTAAACAAAATCAAAATAAGGCTATGGTAGTAGTTAATAGTGCTATGATTATGACATATCATGAAATAGGTACTATTATAAACCAAAGAAAGATATGGGGTAGTAAATATATTCAAAATCTAGCTAATGATTTAAAGGAATATGGGAATAGTTATTCTACAAGAAATTTAAAATACATGAGTCAATTTGCAAAAGAATTTGAAGAAAATGAAATTAGGCAACAAGTTGTTGCCCAAATTCCATGGGGTACTTTAGTAACTGTAATTATTCCAAAATCAAAATCCCATGAAGAGATGTTATGGTATATCAATGCTACTCACAAAAATGGATGGTCAAGAGCTATGGTATTAAACCAAATAGAGATGAAGGCTTATGAAAGATCATTAATAGAACCTGATACTTCAGATATAGTTAAATCTGATGATTTATCAAATGAATTATTTAAGGATACATATGTGTTTGAATTCTTAGATAAGAATAATATAAAGAATGAAAGAGATTTAAAGAATCAAATGGTAGATAATATCATTGAATTCTTAAATGAATTGGGACCTGGTTTTACACTTGCTGGTAAAGAATATAAATTAGTAACACCAACAAATGAAGAATTCTATATAGATTTATTAATGTATCATACAAAGATACATGCCTATGTAGTAATAGAAGTAAAGATTGGTAAATTTAAACCAGAACATTTAGGACAATTAATATTTTATGTAAATGCTGTTGATACATTAGAAAAAACTGATAGAGATGATCCTACAATTGGATTATTATTATGTAAGGATGCTGATAAGTTTGTGGCAGAAACTACATTAAAGAATTCTGTGATGAAATTAGGTATTTCTAAATATAAGATATTAGAAGAATTACCTGAATATTTAGGAAAGAGATTAAATCATAAAAATCAATAAAATACAAAATGATTATTGAAAATAATATTTCATAGTGATAAAATGGTAAAAAGTTTATTTTTGAGGAGGCAATTATGGCATTTTATTATGATGAACCATCACATACATTTAGTGAGTATTTATTAGTTCCAGGTTATTCAGATGAGAATAGTATTCCATCTAATGTTAGTTTAAAAACACCTCTTGTTAAGTTTAAGAAGGGTGAAACACCAGCAATTACAATGAATATACCTCTTATTTCTGCAATCATGCAATCTGTATCTAACGATACAATGGCTATTGCGTTAGCAAAAGAAGGTGGAGTTTCATTTATTTATGGATCTCAAACTGTTGAAAATCAAGCAGCAATGGTAAGAAGAGTTAAAAGCTATAAGGCAGGCTTTGTAGCAAGTGATTCTAATTTGTCACCTGAGGATACATTAGAGGATGTATTAAATTTAAAGGAAAAGACAGGTCATTCAACTGTAGCTATCACATCAGATGGTACTGCAGAGGGTAAGCTTGTTGGTATTGTATCTTCTAGAGATTACCGTGTTTCTAGAATGGAGCCATCTTTAAAGGTTAAGGAGTTTATGACTCCACTTAAGGATTTAGTTACAGCTCCTGAGGGAACATCTTTAAAAGAAGCAAATGACATCATTTGGGAGCATAAGTTAAATAGTCTTCCAATTGTTGATAAGAATGGTTGTTTAGTATCATTCGTATTTAGAAAGGATTATTCTTCACATAAAGAAAATCCAAATGAATTATTAGATAGTTCTAAGAGATTCGTTGTTGGTGCTGGTATTAATACAAGAGACTATGAAACAAGAGTTCCTGCATTAGTTGAGGCTGGCGCTGACGTATTATGTATTGACTCTTCTGAGGGTTATTCAGTATGGCAAAAGAGAACTATTGAATGGATTAGATCTAAGTATGGCGATAAGGTTAAGGTTGGAGCTGGAAATGTAGTTGATAGCGAAGGCTTTAGATTCTTAGCAGAAGCTGGTGCTGACTTCATTAAGATTGGTATCGGTGGAGGATCTATCTGTATTACAAGAGAAACAAAGGGTATTGGTCGTGGTCAAGCTACTGCCGTTATTGATGTAGCTAAGGCTCGTGATGAATATTATAAGGAAACAGGAGTTTATGTTCCTATTTGTTCTGATGGTGGTATCGTACATGATTATCATATTACATTAGCTTTAGCTATGGGATGTGATTTCTGTATGCTTGGTAGATATTTTGCTAGATTCGATGAATCTCCAACTCAAAAGGTATTAGTAAATGGTAATTACATGAAAGAATACTGGGGCGAAGGTTCTGCAAGAGCTCGTAACTGGCAAAGATATGACCTAGGTGGGGCACAAAAGCTTTCATTCGTTGAAGGTGTTGATTCATATGTTCCATATGCTGGTCCACTTCATGATACTGTTAGTGTAACATTATCTAAGATTAAGCACACATTCTGTAACTGTGGTGCTTTAACAATTCCTGAATTACAA
>JAILPD010000105.1 GCA_024690445.1 Acholeplasmatales bacterium | reverse complement strand
GAGAACCAATATAGCCAGTTCCACCAGTTACTAAAATATTCTTCATAAATCGTACCTCCAAATCACGTTTAATTTTAGCATATTTATCCATATAAAACAAGAAAAGGAAGCCTTAAGCTTCCTCTTGTTATTCAGTTCTTAGCGCAACTACAGGGTCTTTCTTAGCAGCACTTCTTGCTGGTAATAAGCCTGAGATTGAAGTTAATAGAATTGAAACTAATATCATAATTAAAGCAGTAAGTGGAGTTAAATTAGCTATTGTACCTATAACACCATCAGATACAGCATTAATTATTATATTACCAATTATTTGGATTATGTATGTAACTACTACACCAAATATACCTGATAATGCACCAATAATAAATGCCTCTGCGTTAAATAAATGACTAACGTCCTTCTTACGACCACCAAGTGATCTAATTACACCAATTTCTTTTACTCTTTCCATTACGGATACATAAGTAATAATAGCAATCATAACTGTAGATACAATTAATGATAATGCTGTAAATGCAACTAATGCATATGTAACAATATTAATTACTGTGTTAATAATACCAATGATTAAACCAACTGAGTCAGTATATTTAATTTCTTCTCTTTGGCTTGCAGTTAAAGTTGTTTTAAAACCAGTCTTTTCTGTAAATTCTTCGTTGAATTGATCGAAAGTAAGCTCCTTTGCATCTTCGCCTTCTATTTTATTCCACTCATTTAAATATGAAGTAACTGAATCCTTCATTTTGAAATTTGTAGGGAAGATTTGAATACTATTTGGCATGAAAGTACCACCAAATGTCTTTATATAAAGCTTCTTATCACTTAATAATGAACCGAATGCTTTTTCTAATAATCCACCTAAAGCTTCTAAGAATTCTTGAATTCCCTGAGGAGTTGGATTACTTAAATGTGGAGCTAAAAGAGCTATATCTTCTTGACTAATAGGTAAATTTGTTGGATCAAATGAACCACCTGCACCACCTGTTGAGAATAAACCTGCAAGGCTTGACATTTGGTCTCCTTCACCTATTGTTAAAGTACTTTGATTATAATTTGGATCATATCCTTCATCTGAAGGTGCTAATTGATCTTTACCACCAAATGGAGTTAAAACACCATTATCATCAAAAATTTCCCAGTAATATTTTAAATCATAATTTAGTAAGCTACTAATATAATCAACTGATGCTTTTTTAGGATTTGTTCTTTCTTTAGCGATACCATCAGAAATATATTTAACGATTTGAGAATCTATATTCTTTCTAATCATATCTCTAGCTGTTTGCTCACTAAATAAGAATCCTGGCTTTAAAGCACCATATGTAGTTCCTTCTTTTAGCTTTACAATACCTGTTACCTTTAAATCTAAACGATCAGCTTTATTAGTAACATCTTTTTCTAAATGATTATAAGTAAATTTTGTGTCTGATACTTTATTAAAAATACTATTATTTGGATACCATCTAAATGTTTTTCCTAATAATTCATCATAAGCAAAGCGTTGCTTAATATCATCTTTATTTACTTTAATCTTCTTACCATCTTCTCTTGTTTCATTTAATGCATTATAAATTACATTGTAGAATGATTCTTGAGAATAAAAACCAAGCTGAGCTAATGTAAGGTCAGTAATCATTGAATTATTATCAAGCACAATTAAGATTTCTTTAGTATTTGTTTTTGATTCAGATGGATATTTACCAGCAACTAAATCATATTGTTCTTTAATATAAGGATTATCCTCAAAATTAATACTTTGAGCAATTGGTTTAGATAAGCTTGTAATTAAATTTGCATATGTTGTTGCCTTATCTGAATAACCAATTGAATCTAGAATATGAATTAATGATTCCGCATATGTTGCATTAATAGCATCTAATGATCTAGCTCCATCATAATCTTTTTTAATATTATAGAATTCATCACTAGTATTATATGAAGTATTAAAATCTGCATATACATTATATTCAACAGCCATACCATATCTTAATGAGATAGTGTTGTAATATTCTTTTGGCATATTTAATACATAATCAACATAATTCTTATCAAATTTATTTTGGAAAGTTAATGAATTTAATGCTTTTTGATTCTTTACTAAAAATTCAACTAATGAATTAACATTAATTTTACCATCTTCAGTCGCTCTCTTAATTGCTTCGCTACCATCAAGGAAAGATGATGAATTCATTAAAGTTTCATAATCAACGCCACTCTTAGTTATTTGAATAGGGTTACCAGATAATAAATCATCCTGTATAGATTCAATATAATCTCTTACACCCTGTGATACTGCAAGTACTGCAGATACACCGATAATACCAATTGAACCTGCAATAATTACCATGATAGTTCTTTTCAATTTAGAATGAAGATTTTTAGCAGATAGCTTAAATGCTGTCCACATACTCATTTTTGCTTTTTCTTTAGCATTTTTATTTTTATCATAATCCTTTAATGCCTTAGTATCACTTGGATCAATTAACGCTAATTCTTTTTCTTCTTTTTCTTTTTCAATTGCCTCTAAATCAGCAATTTCTTTTATTTCTTCTTCCTCAGTAAATGGATTAGAATCATCTAATAAT
>JAILPD010000071.1 GCA_024690445.1 Acholeplasmatales bacterium | reverse complement strand
TGAATGAACTAAAGCACTCTTTGCTAAGTCCTTATTTTGCTTATGTGTCTTATTAGTCTTTAAGTGACCTGTATAAGCGTGACCACGCTTAATTTTTCCTGTACCTGTGATTTTGATTCTCTTCTTTAAACCACTATGTGTCTTCTGCTTTGGCATTTTAATTTACACTCCTTCTTAATTCTCTTTCTTTTCTACTTTTGGTGCTACAACCGCAAATAATGATCTACCGTCTAATTTAACTTGTGATTCAACAGTAGTGCAGTCTGATAATGATTCGATAAACTTGTTAATAACTTCTACACCAATCTCTTGATGTACAATCATACGACCCTTGAATCTTAAAGTAATCTTTACTTTATTACCCTTTTCAAGAATTGTTCTTGCCTTCTTAGCCTTAGTCTCGAAGTCATGCTTCTCAATAACTGGTGAAAGCTGAATTTCTTGTACAACAATAACCTTTTGATTCTTCTTCATTTCCTTAAGCTTCTTTTGTTGTTGGAAGCGGAATCTAGAATAATCCATAAGCTTTGCTACTGGTGGGTTAGCATCTGGTGAAACAAGAACTAGGTCTAAACCTCTGTCATCTGCTTCTTGTAATGCTTTTCCTCTTGTTAATACTCCAAGTTTTTCTCCCTGGTCAGTAATAACTAGCATTTCCTTTACACGAATTTGATCATTGATGATTGCTTCGTCTTTCTTCTGCTTGTTAATACTAAACACCTCCTAAGTAATTATAAATAAAAATGAGGGTATAACAGAATACACCCTCATAATAATCAAAAAATAAAATAATTAAATCAATTTATTTCTAGTGACCATTTGCCTACCAACTTAATATCAATCAGGCGAGAAACGGGTGTTTCTTCTTTCCACATATTTATTAACCGAAAATATTTTACAATTTTAACAAATCATTGTCAACAATTATTTTATATTATTTTCAAATCTTTTACATTATAAATCGAAAAATACAAAAATGAAAGTAATATTATCCAAATCATACCAACTAATATACCATTTGAGGTATAAATTGAATCCGATGTTTCTATTACAGGTATAAATGACGATATAATATCCTTAACCCTATTTAAGGAATGCATGATAGCTTTCATTACTATAAATATAAATAAGAATGACATTGGAACAAAGATAGTAGGTATCAATGTTGATAAGAATACTTCTAACATTAATTCAAAAAATGTAGTTAATAATAAATATCCTAAAAGGCTAAAATTTTCTATACTAGTTCTATATAAATCATATTTTAATAAAGGAATTAAATAGACTATCATTACTTCAAATAAAATAATACCAAACATTATAATTAATATCGCACATAATTTAGATATGCAAATAATGTATCTAGGAACATAAGATACAAATAATGAATCAAAAGAAATTGAATTAATTATAATTGTTATTACTACTGTTGTAACTATAATACTATTAAAAACTTGAATAACGAATAAAGACTGCTCAAAATATGCATTATGAATATCCTTAAAGCCAAGTAAATAATCTGTATCACTTAAGCTAGGATTAGCAATAACCACTAAAATAGTAATCATTAAAAATAAAGATATTAAAAGAACAATTAAAGTAGTCTTTTGAAAAATATAATTAAGATATAGTGATATCAGAGATGTTATCTTGTAATTCTTTTTCTTCATCCATTATTTCCTCCTTCTTTTTTCTTTTTGACTTAGTATTAATAAAGCCATCCTTAATATCAAAAACAACTGGTTTTAAATCATTAAATAGATTCTTACCATGTAATGACATAATAATTATCTTACCCTTTTCTTTATATTCTTTAATAATATCTTTTACTAAATGCTTAGCAAAATCATCTAAGCCATCTAATGGCTCATCTAAAATATAACAATCGGCTTCATTATATAAAACCTGTAATAGACCTAACTTTTGTTGATTACCTTTAGATAAATCTCCTATTCTTTTATTTGGTATTTGAAATTTAGATATAAGTTCATCTGTTAAATCGCTTAAATCTCTCATTTTCAAAATATTGTATACATAAGATTTAGCCTTCATTAATTTAGGCATATTAAATTTATCTGGTAAATATGATATAGTAACATTCTTTTCCATTCTTCCTTCACTTTTATAAATAATTCCAGCCAGTACCTTTAAGATAGTTGATTTACCAGAACCATTTATACCTTGAAAAACATATATATTAGGTTTACTCATATCTATAGTTACAGAATTAAAAACAATATGGTCTTTGTATTTTTTAGATACATTAGTTAATTTAAGCATTAATAAATTCCCCCTTTACTAAAGAATCCTTAAATCTTTCTAATAGAGGGTCTGTAGTCATAAATGCCCAATTATCAAAATAATAATCATTTCCATCTAATCTAATTACAAAGTAACCATTTCTAATTAAATTAAAAGAAACATATCCTAAAGGAATAAACATTTGTTTAGATTTAATACCAGCTATATAATCCTCTTCTACCTTAGATGAATTATAATTGATAACATAATCATCAATATCTATTTCATTATCTAGCTTAGTATCAAATAATATTCTAGATAACATTCCATATGCCATACCACCAATTCTAAATTGATTAATATAATGATAATCATTTGTTAATGTTAAATTGACTCCAGATAAAAATTGCTTTGTAGAAATTGAATATGAACCAGATAATCTATCTAGTGATATTTGCGGCATAGAATTAGGATCTAATATAGAAAATGTACCCATATCAAGCTCAACTCTATATGCCCCATTAATAATTATTAAATTACATGTACTACTTATATATTCACTATCTGTAATATCAGGTATTTTAGATTTAATTTTACATAAATAATATTCACCATAATTAAACATATCACATTTAACATCTTCTAAATCAAATGATTGAGAATCTAATTTTACCTGATAACTATTTAGCTTAGGATATGATATTAGTGGCATATCTGTTTTAGATATAACATTAAATGTCATATATCTTTCTCCATCCTCTATATAGGAATGATTTTCCTTTATAGTATAAAATTCAATATCGATTCTTTTATTATTTCCTATTGCGATTACTAATATTACTCCAATTAAAAGTAATAAATAGGAAGGTATTAATATTTTTTTCATAATGACCTCTTTTCAAGCTCAGCATATTGACTTTGAAGTGTTACAATTTCAAAACAGCCATAACAAACTCTTATCCAAAATTTATATACCTCTACTACTCCATTTGTGACAGAAAGACTTCCTTTAGTAACAACCATATATTGTGAATTTGGTTCTACTGTTATAGAAAGCTTTCTTGTTTCTTTTGTTGACGTAGTTGTTGCATTACTATATTCAACACCAGCCTTAGCACTAGCCTCTGCTTTTATTTTTCCTAATGTTCCAGATCCAGATGATGATACTGAACCAGAAGATGAAAATGAAACCTTTGTGTTTGTTTCAACACTATAATTAACATCTAATGTAATATCAGTATCTGCAGTATTTTCCATACATTCCTTAACAGATGCGATATAGGATGATTGAACATTTTGATTTTCAACTGTGACATAGATTCCATAAAAATGCCAATCAGTTGAATCTAATACCTCTTCTTTATCCTTATTAGTCCAATTCTTAATTAGCTTACCTGATGACATAATTATTTCTTGATATGTTAAATAATCAGATACATCATCTTCATTAGTAAGTGCGAATGGTCTTAAATTATTAATGAAGAATAATATAATTCCTAAGACTATTCCAATCATTATTTTTTTCATAAGCCTATTTTCCTCCTTTTTTTCTAATAAGTAATATTAGACATGGAAGAGTAAAAAATTAAAAAATATTTTTAAAAAAATAAAAAAAGTACCAACTGGTACCATAAAAAGATTGCTTTTTTATATATTTAATAGTTTCAAACATAAAATTAAAAAAAGAGTCCTCGGACTCTTCTTTAAATTAATTTAAGTTTGCCTTCATAGCATCAACGATATCTTCCATAAATGAAGAATCGATTTCTTCTGCTCTACCTTCATCAATCATCTTAGCATATTCAGGATTAATAGGCATAGAACCTAATGCTAAAATATTATATTCCTTTGCAACCTCATCAAGCTTAGATTCACCAAATGGATAAACCTTATTATTGCAACAAGGACATTCCATATAGCTCATATTTTCAACTAAGCCTAATACAGGAACGTTCATCATGTCACACATATGAACTGCCTTACCAACAATCATCTTAACTAAATCTTGAGGAGTTGATACGATGATAGTTCCATCGACTGGCATACTTTGGAATACAGTTAAAGCAACATCACCAGTTCCAGGAGGCATATCGATTAATAAGAAATCTAATTCTCCCCAATAAGCATCACAATAGAATTGCTTAATTACTCCACCTAGTACTGGACCTCTCCATAAAACTGGTTGAGTTGGGTCTTCTAATAATAGGTTAATAGACATAACCTTAATACCACCATCAGATTCAGGTGGGAACATTAATTCCTTATCTCCTCTAACATCTGGGAAAATGCCAAATGATTTAGGAATTGAAGGGCCAGTGATATCTGAATCTAAAATACCAACCTTAAACCCTCTTTTGCTTAAATTAACAGCAATCATTGATGTAACAAATGATTTACCTACACCACCCTTACCAGAAACAATTCCGATAATGTGCTTAATGTGATTCTTTGAATTAGTTACAAATTGTTGGGGCTTCTTTCCACCAAACTTTTCTTCAATTGCCTGATCTAAATTATCAGCCATTTATAATTCACCCTTTTACTTTTTATTTTCTTGTTCTTCTTTTAATGCCTTATCTTTATTATGAATTTCAATTAAAATATCATCAATATGATTACCATAATCTAATGATGTATCTCTTTTGAAAATAAGATCTGGCATTTTTCTTGCCTTAAGCTTTTTAGCAAGCTCGCTTCTTAAATATCCCTTACAATCATCTAATGCCTTTTGGAATGTTTCTTCCTTACCAGAATAGAATGTATAATAAACTGTCATAAAAGATAAGTCTCTTGTAATTCTAACTTCTGTTACAGTGATACTTCCAAGCTTTTGATTTTTAGCATCATTTCTTAATATAAGTGATAATTCTCTTAAGGCTAATGATTCCAATCTTTCTAATGATACACCCATATTATCTTGGAATCTCCTTCATAACAGAGAATTCAATAATATCATTTTCCTTTATATCATTGAAATTTTCAATTTGACAGCCACATTCAAATCCAGCCTTAACTTCCTTAACATCATCCTTAAAACGACGTAAAGAAGCTAATTTACCCTCAAATACAACGATACCTTCACGAATGATTCTTACTAATGAATTTCTTTCAACTACACCATCAGTAACATAGCAACCGGCAATTGTTCCAACCTTAGAAATCTTAAATGTATTTCTAACCTCACAAGAACCAGTAACTACTTCTTCAAATACAGGGTCAAGCATACCCTTTAAGGCAGCCTCGATATCCTCAATTACCTTATAGATAATATTATATAATCTAATTTCAACACCCTTAGTAGCGGCAGCCTGTCTAACTGGTGCCATAGGACGTACGTTAAATCCGATGATAATAGCATTTGAAGCCTCAGCTAATACAACATCTGTATCAGTAATAGCACCAACAGATGCACGAATGATATTAACTGTTAAATCTTCAACATTAATCTTTTCTAGTGATGCCTTTAATGCTTCTACTGAACCTTGTACATCACCCTTAATAATTAAATTTAATTCTTTCTTAGAAGAATCAGCATCCTTAAACATTTCTTCTAATGATGTTGCCTTCTTAGCAGAATTTTCTTCAAACTTAGCCTTAGCAGCTCTTGCATCTGCAGTTTCTCTAGCTAAACGTTCATCAGCAAATACCATGAACTTATCACCAGCCATAGGAACTTCAGTTAAACCAGTAACCATTACAGCTGTAGATGGCTTAGCTTCTTGGAATCTTGAATGGCGGTCATCCTCCATTGTACGGATTCTACCCCAAGTATTACCAACAGCAACAACATCTCCAACCTTTAAAGTACCATTTTGTACTAATAAAGTCGCAACTGGACCTCTACCCTTATCAAGCTGAGCCTCAATAACAGTACCGATAGCTAGACGATTAGGGTTAGCTTTTAAATCCTTCATTTCGGCTACTAGTTGAATCATTTCTAATAATTGATCGACACCTTGACCCTTTAAAGCTGAAATAGGAACGAAAATTGTATCTCCACCCCAAGCCTCAGCAAGTAAGTCAAAGTTAGCCAATTCTTGCATAACTCTATCTGGATTAGCTGTAGGCTTATCCATCTTGTTTACAGCAACAATAATAGGACACTTAGCAGCCTTAGCATGCGCAATAGCCTCTTCAGTTTGAGGCATTACACCATCATCAGCAGCAACTACTAATACAACGATATCAGTAATTTGCGCACCTCTTGCTCTCATAGATGTGAATGCAGCATGTCCTGGTGTATCAATAAATGTAATAGGGAATCCGTTGTGATTTACCTGATAAGCACCAATATGCTG
>JAILPD010000038.1 GCA_024690445.1 Acholeplasmatales bacterium | reverse complement strand
TGAGCGTACATTCCCTGTTCACGCACCTGCAATTGACAAGATTGAAGTTATTAGAAAAGGTAAAGTACGTCGTGCTAAGTTACATTACATTCGTACATTATCTGCTAAGGCTGCTCGTATCAAGGAACGTAGATAATCTTTGGACCGGAATAAAATCCGGTCTTTTTTCTTTTTAACCAATATGGTAAAATTTTATCGAGGTAGATAAACATGATAATTGATTTTAAAAATATAGAAGAAAAAGCTAATCCAAAGTTTAATGGTGGAGATGGCTTCTTTAACGCAAGAATCTTTAATGATGGTGTAAATAAGATATTAATGGGTAGACTAAAGAAGAATAATTCAATAGGACTTCATACTCATGAAGGTACTTCTGAAATCATTTATGTCATATCAGGGCGAGGAATAATGACAACTGATGGAAAAGAAGAAATACTTACTAAGGGTATGGTAACATATTGTGAAATGGGTCATAATCATACATTTAAAAATGTAGATGAAGAAGACTTATGTTTCTTCGCAGTTGTACCTAATCATAAAGCAGGTTGCTAAGATGACAATAGATAGAATTACTGAATACGGAAGATTTGTTAGAGATCTAAGAAAGAATAGAAAAGAGAATTTAGATATCATGTCAAAAAAAATGGGAGTTTCTATTTCCTTTTTATCTTCTTTAGAATCTGGTAAAAAGCAAGTTCCAAAGGATTTTGTCGATAGATTAGTTTTTGTTTATAGCTTAGATGAGATTCAGCGAGTTAGATTATTAAACGCAGTTGAATTAACTAATAATAAATCAATTATTAGGTTAAATAATTTAAGTCCAGCTAAGAAAAATTTGGTTTTAAATATGGCTAGAAATATAGAAAATATATCAGATGAAAAAGCAGAAGAGATGCTTAAAATCATCAAAATGTAAAATTTTATAAAAAAGTGAAAAAAACAAGTAAAAATAGACTAAAAACCACTACTTTTTATCAATAAAAACGGCTTTACTGAGCCGTTTTTCTATGTTATAATCAAATTATGAAATATAGAAAGGAGACAATTGTTAAATAGTTTTCAAAATAGTTTAATTAAATATACTTTTAGTATATTTCGTGTTATAATAGTTTTGTATTTTGTTAGGAGATTATTAATATGGAAGATACTGAAAAGCTAGAAAGCCAAAATGTTAAGAAGAGAAGGGGAATGACTGTTCCAAATATGCTTACGCTATTTAGAATAATTTTAATTCCTTTAATGATTATAATTTATTATGTAATGGGTGATGAGCCTACATTATTTAAGACATTTGGTAGTGATGGAACATTATATATGCTTTCATGGAAGTGGGTAATTATAGCAATTATTTTCTTCGTTGCAGGATTTACTGATTTCTTTGATGGTATGATTGCTAGAAAATATAATTTAATTACTACATTTGGTAAATTTGCAGATCCATTAGCTGATAAGATGCTAGTGTTCTCATCAATGACTTTATTATTAGTTACTATCGCAGATGGCCTACCTACTGGACCACTTGTTCCTGTATGGTGCTTTGTAATTATGCTAATGAGAGAATTTATGGTATCTGGTATTAGAATGCTTGCCGCATCTAAGGGTGAAGTTATCGCAGCCGGCTGGTTAGGTAAATGGAAGACATTTGTTACTATGGTTGCTATTTGGGTGTTATTTTTCTATCAAACAGCTCCATTTGTATTATATGCAGGTCAAGTATTAATGTATATTTCATGCTTATTAACATTATTATCTGGTGCTGAATATTTATGGAACAGCAGAAAGATTGTGTTTGAATCTATTTAATAAGGGGTAAAAAGATGGCAGAAAATAGAGATGCAGCATTAGAGGCTGCACTTAAACAAATTGAAAAAGAATTTGGAAAAGGCTCAGTAATGCGTCTTGGAGATAAAGTAAATGAAAATGTAGAAGTAATCTCATCTGGTTCTATTTCATTAGATAAGGCACTTGGTGTTGGTGGATTCCCTAAGGGAAGAATTATTGAGATTTATGGACCTGAATCTTCAGGTAAGACTACATTTGCACTACACGCTGTAGCTAATGCGCAAGCAGCTGGTGGCTATGCAGCATTTATTGATGCCGAGCATGCACTAGATCCTGTATATGCTAAGAATTTAGGTGTTGATATTGATAATTTAATTCTTTCTCAGCCTGATTCAGGCGAACAAGCATTAGAAATCGCAGAAGCATTAATTAAGTCAGGTTCAGTAGATGTAATTGTTATTGACTCAGTAGCAGCATTAGTACCTGAAGCTGAATTAAATGGTGAAATGGGAGATAATCATGTAGGCTTACATGCAAGATTAATGTCTCAAGCTATGAGAAAAATGGCTGGTTTAATTAGTAAGACTAATTGTGTTGCAATATTCATTAACCAAATTCGTGAGAAGGTTGGTGTAATGTTTGGTAATCCAGAAACAACAACTGGTGGTAGAGCATTGAAGTTCTTTGCTTCTGTAAGATTAGAAATTAGAAGAGGAGAAGCAATTAAGGATGGAACAACTGTTATAGGTAATAGAACTAATATTAAAGTTGTTAAGAATAAGGTTGCACCTCCATTTAAAACTGCTGAATGCGATATTATCTATGGTCAAGGTATTTCTAAGGTTGGAGAAATCGTTGATTTAGCTGTTGATGCTGATATTATTCATAAGTCTGGTGCTTGGTTCTCATATGAGGGAGAAAAGATTGGACAAGGCCGTGAAAATGCAAAGGAATTCTTAAAGAATAATCCTGAAATTGCAGCTAAAATTGAGGAGCAAATTAAAGCATTATAGTAAGAGGCTTGCCATGTGCAAGCCCTTTATTTTCCTAATGTTTTTATTGACTTAATAGTTGTTAAAATGTATAATTAAGAAGTGCTTGGTAGTGGAGTAATACTCAAGAGGCTCAAGAGGCTTCCCTGCTAAGGAAGTAGACCGGGTAACTGGTGCGAGGGTTCGAATCCCTCTTGCTCCGCCAACTTGAAAATGACAAGGTATCTTAATTGATACCTTTTTATTTTATTTGTGCTTGTCGAAAGACCATGGTCCACCGTGTGCAGGAACAAATCCTGCTTTTTTTCTGTAAAAAAGAAGCCGAAATTATAATCGGCTTCAATTTATGTTGTGAATATAAAAATGATATTAATTATTTAATTATTTCTTTGACTTTATCTAATAATTCTTTATTCATTATTACATCTTGATTGATGATATTATTAAATTCATTAACTGAGTGTGATTTGTTATCGAAAAGAACTTCTAGATTAGATATAAGATTAGTGCTTTATTAAAAAAAACAAAAATTATAGAGGAGAAATAATAATTATGGAAAAATATGAAATTGTAAAATTTGTAGATAATAATTTTGAACTTGATGTAAGAACAGACAAAGAAAATGAAACAGTA
>JAILPD010000027.1 GCA_024690445.1 Acholeplasmatales bacterium | reverse complement strand
CAAGTTTATACCATTCTAGACAGTTAATTTGTTGTAATGTATCGATTTGGTTCGCACCTAAGAAGTCATCAGTCCATTCATTAGTGGCAGTACCACGGAAAGCAACGATAGCCTCTTTAGTTCTTTCATTTAAGAATACTAATGATAATCCATATCCTCCACCATAAGCCATATCTAAATGCGTTTCAACCATTAATGCCTCAAGCATATTTGGCTTTCTTCTAATTGCCTCAATCATATTGATCCAATCGGTTCCAATCATAAAGCTTCCATAGTCTTTATCTTCTGTAACCATATCTAAATCAAAGCTTTCAACATATTCCTTAACAGTTTTTCTATCAAAGCCTAAAACAGAAGAAAAAGGAGGAATATCATCTAGATAAGTTAAGTTTTCAAAAAGTAGTAATTCATCAATTGAATATGACATATTAATTCTCCTTGATTATTGTAATAAACTAAATTAATTTTACCATAGTTTAATATTAATTTAAAAATGAATTATTATTTTTATAATAAATGTGATATTTTGCATCATAATAAAGAAGTCCTAAGTGATTGAAAAAAAGCGTATATCTTGTTATAATGATACAAGAATTTCGTTTTTCTTTTTGATTATTAAATGATAGGAGATGATTAAATGAGATATCATATTATTCCTAAATTAAATGAATTAGATAAGTATCTTGAATTATCTAAACAATATAATTTAGGATTTGAATATAATGAATTTTTCATTCCTTCAATTTTAGATGATGAAAAAAGATTAAATGAGATAATTGATGAATATAAGAAATTAAATAGAAGTAATGATACATTACATGGAGTATTCTTTGATATAACATTAGATTCACAAGATGAAAAAATAAAGAATATTTCTTATGAAAGAGTAAGAGAATCTATGGTTATTGCCTCAAAGTTAAAATGTAAGGGTGTTATTTTCCATACCAACTACATTACTTGGATGAAGGATGAACCATATAGAAATAGATGGGTCGAATTAAATGCCAAAGCCTATTTAAAGTTAGCTGAAGAATTTAAGGATTTAGAAATATATGTAGAAAATATGTTTGATTTAGATCCATATCTATTAAGAAGATTAATGGAAAGAATTAATCATCCAAGAATTGGTGTATGTTTAGATATAGCTCACGCTTCAATATCAGGTGTTGCTATTAAGGAGTGGTTTGATAATTTAAAACCATATATTAAGCATCTTCATATTAATGATAATGATAAGAAGGTTGATTCGCATCAAGAGCTTGGTAAGGGATTAATAGATTATAATGAAGCTTATAAATACATTAAAGAATTAGATTCTAAAACTACAATACTTATTGAGATAAGTGATTATGATAAAACAGTAAATTCAATTAAGTATCTAAAGGATGGTGGCTTAGATGATTTTAAATAAGGATTTGGAAAAGATTTTAAATATTATTACTAATATGTCTAAGGAAGATGACTATTATAAGTTGTTAGAAGAGATATTAGAAACTGGTATGACTATTTCTAACTGTGATGGTGGTACACTATATTTATTAAAGGATAATAAGCTAGAATTCTTTTTCATGATTACTAAATCACAAAACGTTAAAGAGGGTGGAGTAGGAAAGAAGATTAATCTACCTCCAGTAGATATTAATTCACCAGCTGTAGCGGCAATGTGTGCTAAATCTAAGAAGATTATTAATGTTGAGGATGTATATTCAGATAAAAGCTATAACTGGTCTGGCCCAATGAAATATGATGAATTAACAGGCTATCACACTGAATCAGTTTTAGTATTACCTCTATTAGATAGAGAAAAGAATGTATTAGGTGTAATGCAGCTAATTAACGCTGTTCAATTTAAGAAGGTAGTTCCATTTTCATATGATGTTCAAAAAATCATCTATTCATTATCTTCATTATCTGGTGTTTTATTAGATAATATGAAGCTATATGAGGATGCTAAGGAATTATTAGATTCATTTGTTAAGGCTATGGTAAAGGCTATTGAATCTAGAACACCATATAATGCATTCCATACTATGAATGTAGCTAAGATTTGTTCTGATTTTGTAGATTATATTAATGAAAATAGTTATGACTTAATTACTAAGGATGAAAAGAATGAATTAGTAATGGCCGCTATGTTACATGATGTTGGTAAGATTATTGTTCCTTCAAATATATTAAATAAGGCGACAAGATTTGATGGTATCTTAGATAAAATGTGCATGAGATATGATTTAATTAAATCTAATATTGAAATTAAATATTTAAAGAAGGAATTAACAAAAGAAGAATATGATGAAGAAATAGCTTTAGTTGTTAAAGCAAAGGATTTCATTGTTAAATTAGATAAATCATCATTCTTAAGTGATGAAGATTTAGCATTTGTTGAAGTGATGAAGAATAAGTCATATGATACTGAATTTGGCACATTAAAATTATTTGAAGATAATGAGCTTGATAGTGCATTAATTACAAAGGGTACATTAACTCAAGCTGAAAGATCTGAAATTGAAAAGCATGTTGTTTATACTGCAGATATTTTGAATGAACTTAAGTTTGGTAGAAAATATAGCCATGTTAAAGAGATTGCCTCATTGCATCATGAATATCTAAATGGTACAGGATATCCAAATCATTATAAAGATGACAAATTATCTAAGTTTGTAAGAATGATTACAATAGCTGATATTTATGAATCATTGGTATCAACTGATAGACCTTATAAGAAGCCAATTCCTAATGATAAAGCATTATTCATATTAAATGATATGGTAAATGAAGGAAAGCTTGATAAGGATTTAGTAAAGATTTTTACAGAACTAAAATCTAAATAGATAATACCCACAACTGTGGGTATTTTTCTTAATCGTTCAATTATAGAATTATAGGCTGAAATATGGTAAAATATAATCTAATAAAAGCGAGGTGATTAATAATGCTAGATGTAGAAGTTTCTCTAATTGAAAAGATTATTTCAGCATGGGGAATTGATTCTAAGAATGCTGCTATTATCATTTCTATAGCTGTATTATTAATGCTTGGCTTTTTAATGACAAGAGTCACTAAAAGATTAAAGCTTCCTAATGTTACAGCATACATAATAGTTGGTGTTTTGCTAGTGCCTATTTGGAAGGTGATACCAGCAGGTATTACTGGTATAATTCCTGATAGAGTAGTAAATGGAATGGATTTTTTATCTGATATTGCCTTAGCATTTATTGCATTTAGTACTGGTGAATATTTTAAAATTGGTGAATTAAAAAAATCAGGTGCTAAGTTATTAGTCATTACTTTATTTGAGGCTTTAACTGCATTTGTTTTAGTATTCATTATTTGCGCATTTGCACTTGGGATTAATATATCATTTTCATTGGTTTTAGCCGCGCTTGCTAGCGCAACAGCACCAGCATCTACAATAATGACAATAAGACAAACAAAGGCTAAGGGTGAATATGTAAATACATTACTTGAGGTTATCGCTTTTGATAATGTAATTTCTTTACTTTTATATAGTATTGCTATTTCAATATGTCTTGCTTTACTTGGTGGAAGTGGTGTAGGTTTTTCATCAATTGGACTTCCAATTATTAAAAACATTGCATGTTTGATAATTGGAATTGGATTTGGATTCTTATTGAAAGTATTATTACCTAAATCTAGAACTAAAGATAATAGATTAATAATTGCGATTGCATTACTATTTGGATTCTGTGGAATTTGTGCTTTACTTGAACAATCTCCACTGCTTGGATGTATGGCTATGAGTATTGTATATATCAATATAAGTGGTGATGAAAAGTTATTTAAGCAATTAAATTATTTTTCGCCACCAATAATGTTATTATTCTTTGTAATGAGTGGTATGAAGTTTAATCTAAAGGCATTTACAAATATGACATTAATTGGTTATGTTCCATTATTTGTCGCCGC